>JAICMR010000090.1 GCA_025929155.1 Chthoniobacterales bacterium
GAATCGTACCGCGACGCGATGAGAATCGTACCGCGACGCGATGAATTTGCGGCTGACACAGCCGCGGCTACAACGGGAGGCAGAGTTTGCGTTCGTCTGTCTCAGACAGACTGCGCCTGCCCGTCCCGCAGCGACCGCCTCCGGCTCGCAGGAGCCGGAGGCCTCGTTCAACTAAACCGACTCTTAGAGAGCCGGCTCTGCCGCCTGCACTCGCGCGGGTAACGCTTTTACCGCGCTCGCCCGTGCGGGCTGCCGTTGCGGGATGGCTCCTGCATTGGGCCGGCCGGCCCCGGAAACAAGACGCGCATACAGCCCATGCTCGATCCCGCTCGCATCCAGATAGCGTCCAGTGATCTCGCCAGAGCGGTTGATCCCGTTCAGCGACGTGAAGGTCGACCCGGGCACGTCGAAGGTCACATAAGTGTCCGGCGGGAGAAAGACGAATCCATGCGTCACTCCTGACGCGTCCGGATATCTTCCTACGATGTAGCCACTGTCGTTATTTCCGAAGACAATCGTCCCCGTCGACCCCGCGGGATCGATCGGGGCCACGATCGTGCCGTCGCTTTCCCGCATGTAACCATGGGTGATGCCATCGACATCGATGTAGTAACCTACCGCCTCGTTCGCGCTATTGATCTGATAGGCCAGCGTCGCCGTGGCATCCGCGACCGTGAACTCCGTCACCGTGCCGCCGAGACTCACGAAGCCCGACTGCACCCCGGTGGCGTCCGGGATATCGGAGCCGCAGAAGTCGCCGGCGTTGTTTAACCCGAGGACGACGGTGAAGGCAGACGCGCCAGGGACGTCATAATTATGGAGTGTCGCTCCCTTGGCGAAGAAGCCATGCGAAGCGCCACCCGAGTCGGTGTAGTTGCCACAGATCCTGAGCGAGGCGTTAATCCCACGGCCCTGCGTCACATTCGCCCCGTCGAGGGGATCGACGATGGGCGCGGTGAAGTGTCCATCGCGGTAACGCACGAATCCGCTGGTGACCCCGCTGGTGTCGATGACCACGCCGACGATCGGACCCCGGTCGCTGATTTTCTGCGGCTGCGTTGATATCGGCCCACCGGGATAATCAAAGGTGTTGATTAATTCCACCGAGAAGTCGGCCGTCCCTGCAAAACTCTCCGCCGCGGGAAGCGCGAGGAGAGCGATCAAACAAGAAACCAAACGATTTTTTGTAGTCATATTTTTATTCCCTTCGGGGGAAGGGGCTGAAAAACGCGCGGGTCTGTCAAGATAAATCTTAAGGGCTGTAAATTTACCCGCGCTTAGTGGGCGGTGAGGCGTGCCATTATCGGCTCTTCGTTCTGAGGTTGCCACGGTAACCGCGCTGTCGCGCCACGCCGGCGATCCTAGGGCGTCGTGGGGGTGATCTTATCGACGGTGCTGCCGTCGACGTCCGAGACCCAGATGCTGGAGCCATCAAAGAATATCCCCCAAGGTGACGGGGCTACCTGAACACGGAGCGGTCGGGCGCCGTTCGAGGCCTGCAGCCGCAGCGCGGTCCTCTGGTCGTAGAGTGCCACCCAGAGATGGCTACCGTCATAGGTCATGCCGCGCGCGTGATAATGTCCCACTATCTGGGTGCCAACGATGGCGCCGTCACCGGCACGCAAGGCTGTTAGAGTGTTGGTGCCATCGAGATTATCGTTCACCACCCAGATCTTGCGACCGTCGAACACCAGAGAATGAGGGTCAACACCCGCGGCGAAGGTGCCGACGACGGTGCCATCCAGTTGGATTTTACTAACCGTGGCATCGAACGTGTTGGAGACCCAAATATAAGTGCCATCAAAAAGGATACTCGCCGGTCCCCCACCGGTCGCGACTTCCTGCAGGAGGGCGCCATCGCTGGGGCGGAGCTTAAGGACTTCATTTCCGCTATAGCTCACAACCCAGATGCTCGCGCCGACGAAAGCGATGCCCGTTGGAAAAATGAGATTGGGATAGTTGAAACTGCCGAGCAACGCGCCATCGCTCGCGCGCACCTTGCTAGCACGCCACGTTCGGATCTGCTCCAAAAGGAACTGCTGCATCATTGTTCGACTTCGAAGTTTGTGCCGGCAGTCTTTGAGCACCAGAAGGTGGCGGTAAATTTCATCGGGACTGCGGTGTTTGTGGTGCGCGATGGCCAGCCGCATCTGCGCATCTTCATGAATCAGCAGGAGGAGGACCTGAGAAAGGTGGCGGACTTCGTCGCTCCGCAATTAGTGCAAAATCCGCTGAGACGGACCTATCTCCGCTGGCCGAAAACTGCCTCGACGAAAATCGAAGGCGCGGTGGCGCTGATGAATCTGGAGGTGGACCTAAAGGGGAAGGTCAAGGGAGCGACGGTGGCCTTCGAGCATCCCGAAGGCATGGGCTTTGGGGAGGAAGGGCTACGCTTCATCCACGAGTATGATTTTATTCCGGGATTTCGAGACGGGAAGCCGGTGGCGTGCAAGTTCGAATTTCCGGTGTTCTGGGGCAATGGCCACAAATGGAAGATCGAGTGAGTAACAGGCCCAGGATTGGGGCCTGTTGAGAGAACGAGTTGCAGCTTCTCGATTCCGGACGGCGCGGCACGCACCCAACAAAGTGTTGGCGACAAGAGGAGCGACCCTCGCATTCTTGTGGCGTCTCGAAGAACAACACGTCCCGCCGCCGATCGATCGCCGATCTTAAGGCAACATGTTTCGCTGGATCTTTCGCCTCGTCGTTATCACTGTCGCCGGTAAGCTCATCAACCGGTTCCTCGGCGGCCAGCGCGGGGCCGCTCGCCCGGCGCCGAGGCGGGGGTAAGGGAGTAGGAAGAGGGCCTAGAAAGGTCCAAGTGGGGAGGCGAAAAGCTTCTCGCGGCCATTGCCGGGTGCTCTTGCTCAGCGCAGGGAAGTCCTGGGTCCGCGGCCGGCAGGGCCGCTCCTTCACGAGATTCGCCGGAAAGAGAACGGGCGGCTTCGCAGCCGCCCGTTCGCGTTTCGATTTCGGGTTAACGCAACTTCCGCTACCTCCTTCTCACTACGGCTGTCGCGCTGCCGCCGAGACTGCTGGTGACGGTGATGTTTCCCGGATTAGTGATCCCGCTGAATTTCGCGGTGTAGCTGCCGGCTCTGTTCTTCATCGTGCCGAGGATTTGGCCGGTGCTGGTAACGGAGACGGTGAGGATCGCGCTGGGATCGCTGTCGGTGGCAGTGACGATCAGCAGGCTTTCACTGTTTCGGTATTGAGCACGGGTAATCGTGACGGTGTCGTCGCCCATGCTTCCGCCGCCGGTGATGGCGTAGCGGCCGCCGGTCTCAAAGACGGGCTCGCAGCGGGCGCAGGGTTCCCCGCCGAACACGATCATTTCCTCGCCTGTCCAGACGGCGCTATGAACGTCGCGCGGACTCGGGGCTTCAATGGTGCTCGTGGTTTGCCAGGTGTCCGTCTGCGGGTTGTAACGGGCACCGGTGTTTTGGCCGGTCTGGCAGTTGATCCCGTTGCATCCGCCCCACGCAATCGCCTCGAGGCCGGTCCAGATAAGGGAATGACCGTCGCGGCCGGAGGGCGCGCCAGCGGTGCTGGTGGGCATCCAGGTATCCGCGGCTGGGTCGTAGAGACCTCCGGTGTTGAAGTACTGGTCGAGCAGACTGTTGTCCCCGCCCCAGACCATCATCTTCGAGCCGGTCCAGATGGAGCGATGCAAGCCGCGCGCCGTCGGCGCGTTGGTTGTGGTCGTAGGAGTCCAGGAGTTCGTAGCAGGATTATATTTACCCCCGGTGTTATATGGGCCGGAGGCGTTAATTCCGCCCCAGACGATCATCTCGCTGCCGCTCCACTCAGCGGTCTGGAACCAACGCGGAGTTGGAGCGCCGGTGGTAGTGACGGCCTGCCAGGTGTCGGTGAGCGGGTTGTAGCGGCCGCCATTGTTCAGGCCATCCCGGTCGGAGCTACCGCCGGGTCCGCAGGTCTGCGCGTCGCAGCCGCCCCAGACGATCATCTCGGTACCGCTCCAGACGGTGCTGAACCAATAACGCGGCTCGGCTGCGCCCACGGTGCTGGTGGCGCGCCAGCTATTGGTCGCAGGATTGTAGCGACCACCGCTGTTGAGGCGATTCGTACAGAAGCTATCGGCGCAACCACCCCAGACGACCATTTCGCTGCCGGTCCAGACGGCGGTCGGCGAGTAACGGTAAAGTGGCACGTTCACCATGCTGGTCGCGAGCCAGGAATCAGTGGAAGGGGTGTAGCGTCCGCCGGTATTCGTAGGGCTGGTGAAGCCGGCGTAACTTCCCCATACGATCATTTCGGCGCCGGTCCAAACAGCGGGATGTTCGGTCCGCGGCCCGCCGTTTTGCGGATTGGTTACCGGCAGCCAGGTGTTATCGGATGGGCGATAGCGTCCGCCGGTGTTGATGTCGGCAGCTATCGTGGGCTCCTGGCCGCCCCACACAATCATTTCGGTGCCAGTCCAGACGACGGACATAAGGACTGAGTTTTGCGGCGCGCCGTTGGTGGTGACGGGCTGCCAGGTGTTGCTCGCGACGTTGTAACGTCCTCCGGAGAGTAACCGGGTCCCACCGTCGCCGCCCCAGATAACCATCTCGGTGCCGGTCCAAACCGCGGCCGCGGCGTCGCGCGGACTAGGAGCGTTTGCCGTGCTGATAGGGCTCCAGGTGTTACCGGCTGGGTCATAGAGATAGCCCGTGTTATAGAAAATAGTCGAGGAGAAGTCGGCCGCGCCGCCCCAGACGATCATCTTACTGCCGGTCCAGACGGAGTTATGGGCGAAGCGCGCGGGAGGCGCGCCGGCCGTGGTCGTGGCCTGCCAGGTGTTAGTGGATGGGTTATAGCGGCCGCCGGTGTTTGTGGTGGTCGAGGTCTGACCATTATAACCGCCCCAGACGATCATCTCGGTGCCGGACCAGATGCCGGTGAAATACTCGCGGCCGGTCGGAGCATTCGTGGTGCTGAGAGCGGTCCAGGTATTGGAGACGGGGTCATAGGAGCCACCGGTGTTCGTGGTGGTGTTATCCGTGTCACCGGTGCGGCCGCCGAAGACGAGCATGCGGCTGCCGGTCCAAACGGCGACGTGACGACTGCGCTTGGTCGGTGCGCCAGTCGTGCTCGTGGGGGTCCAGGTGTCGGTGGTCGGGTTATAGCGTGCGCCGGTATTAATCGTGCCGTTCGCTGCGGAGTAACCGCCCCAGACGATCATCTCCGTGCCGGTCCAGACAGCCGTGTGTCGTTCGCGCCAGATCGGAGCGTTTTGCGTGCTCGTGAGTGTCCACGAATCGGTCGCCGGATTGTAACGACCCGCGACAGTCACGGCGTAATCGGTGAAGTTAGAGGGATTGTAGAAGCCACCCCAAACGATCATTTCACTCCCGGTCCAGATCGCGGTGTGATTCTCACGCGGGGAGAGCGCGGCCGCGGTCGGCTTCCAAGTGTTATCCTGAGCCACAGGGGCGGCGACTTGCGGTAAGTCAAAGCGGTCCAGCGCGACGGGGGTTGGATCGACTGGCATCTCACTGCGAACCCGTTGCCACCAGATATCGAGCGGCTCCTTGGGCCAACTCACGGTAGCGACGGTTAGCTGGTCGGGCGATTGCTCGAGCACCGAGACGACATAGAACTGCGTATCATCTTCCTGCACAGAGCTAGTTTGCGCGGTGGGAACGCTCGCAGCCGTCGCCGTGGTGGTGAGATAGAAAGGGTCGGGTAGGGAACCTTTGACCCCGTCGGCAAAAGCTGAAGAGAGTTCGTCCACCAAACCCTGCCATTCCTTCTCGGACACCGGCACGTTGCTCACGCCGGGCGCGATTTGAGCCTTGGTCTGCTTGCTCTCAGCCGCCTGCCGAGTGAAGTGGCGCTCGGAGTAGTGGCCGGAGAGAGCCTTGGGATCGCCGCCGGAATGCGAACGCAGCTCAGCCTCGACCTGTTGGCGCAAGGCGCCGTGGAAACGACTGTCTCGGGCGTACCAATTTTGTAACTCGCGCTCCACCAGGAGCGGCCGCGCCAGGCACTCGGCGATCGCGATTGGGTTATTATCAAGCGCGGCGAAGAGTTCTTGCAAAACCTGGGGCTGTTTCGTCTGGCTCGCGATTCGAGCGACCTCAGCGTGTAACTGTTCACCCGTGATAGGACGTTGCCAGTAAGCCGCAAGCGCAGCGGATTTGCGTAGAGTGTCCTCCACTTTCGTGCGGATCGACTCCTCCGGCATCGCATCGGCAAAGCTGACTGGTGTCTGGCCTTTCTGCGTTGTGGCTGCCCGGTGGCGCCAATAAACTTCCTCGATTTTGCGCTGGTAATCTACGCGCTGGTCGAGAGTGAGGCCGCCGCGGTTTGCCGTCGCGGCTGTGGATGCGGCAAAGAGGCAAATCGCACTTGCGGCGAAGAGACTAAAGGTTGTTAACGTTCTCAGTTTTTGAGGTAAGCGCATGAGGTGAATTGGTTGAAGCTTCGCCAAGGTGCCGCCAGTGCATGGACGGCAATTTCAGACACGGAGCGGAGGATAGGCGTTTGGCTCGGCTCGCCAAACAGGCAATGGTTACAGCGCCGTTACCTGTCGATGGGAGAGTTACTTAGATCAGGGCGACCTGGCCATGAGGTTACGCCATGGTTCGCGGCGGCCGGGGTGGGGCTGCTCATTATCGGCAGCAACGGCATCGTCGCCATCCTCCTCCCAGTGTGTCGGAGTGTTACCCAATCAGGATTCGCGCTCGAAGTCGTCAGAAGACTTTTTAGGGGCTGGTATCCGAATGCCTGACATGAAGCAGTTACTGTTTTGTTTTCTTGCGCTCGGCATGTGTGTTGGCGTTGCCTGGGCGGATGAGAACGTAAAAGCCGTCCAGAGCCGGCTCAAGAAGGACGGGCTCTATCGCGGCCAGGCCTCGGGCGAATATGATAGTGAGACGGCGGCGGCCGTGACTCGCTTTCAGATTCGCAACGGACTCGCGATCACTGGCAAGCTGGATGCGGAAACGGCGCGTGCTCTCGGGTTGGCGGCTGCGAAGACGGAGCCGGCCGAGCCAGCGCCTGTTTCCGGAACCTGGCAGCGTCTCCGAAACGGCGACATGGAGTTCCTCCAGGACCTTAATAAGGGCACGATCCCTCCGCCAAAAGCTCCAACGCCGCAGAATTCACCGGGGCGCGTAGTGGCAAGTCGTGTCGCAAAAGCGCGGGTCGAGCCGCACGCTCCGCCACCGCGTCTGCCCGAAGATATGCCGCCAGCGACTCCCGCTACGCCGGTGCCGGCTACATCTTCCGCTCCCGCCCCTGATTTTGGCTCGGAACGACTGCGCGATTATGTGGGAGCCTTTGTGCTCGCTGGCCTCGATCCGAAGGTCGGAGCGGAGCTCGAGTTTTTCGCCGATCGCGTGGATTACTTCGGCGAACGAAATGTCGGCCGGGAGAAGATTCGGCGCGACCTGGTGCGTTACGATCGGCTTTGGCCGGACCGCCGCTTTTGGCTGGCTGGCGGTCTCGAGGTCGAGCGGGAAGCGGGCGGGAAGCTGCAAGTTACCTTTCCGCTTCGGTATGAATTGCGCCACGGCTCACGGCACGCAGCGGGAATGGTGAGAAAGACACTCGTTTTACGAGAAGCCGGCAACGACTTGGAAATCGTGGCAGTGAATGAAACCAAGGCGCGCGGGGCTCGGCGTTAGGCTCCCGGGCGGAGTAGCCGCTGGGGGCGAAAACTTTTCTTGCGGAAAAAGGAACCGCGGCAGCTCGCAGCCGCGTATCAAGCCTTGCCGTCACTGTCGGCGGCTGCACCAAGAAACCATGAAAACAATTACTATATCCTTACTCTGTCTTTCCTCCCTTACGCTCTCGGCGTTTGCCCAGGAGAATGCCAGCCCCGCGGCTGACAACTCCGGCCGCAACCAGCGCGATCGTTCGATGGAGACCCAAACTTCCGGCGACCAATCAGAGAGTTCGTCGGACATCAAGATTACAGCGGCAATCCGCCGCGCGGTCATGCACGACGATTCCCTCAGCATGATGGCGAAGAACGTGAAGATCATCACCGCCGATAATGTGGTGACGCTGCGCGGTCCGGTGAAAAACGCCGAAGAAAAAACCAAGATCGCCGAACTGGCCAAGACGAATGCCGGCCAGGCGACGGTCCATAACGAACTCGAAGTGAAAACTTCGGAATAATTCAGTCAACCCAACCAACTAGAAAGAACACCAAATATTATGTCGAAAACACAAGTTTTCTGTATTGCCAAGAGCCACGCGCAAGCCGAACAAATCGTCGAGCGCCTGCAAACCTCCGGATTCCCAGCGGAAGAGATCTCGATTCTCCTCCCGGAAACCGAGGGAAAACATGACATCGGTCATGTGAAAGCAACCAAAGCGCCGGAAGGCGCGACGACCGGCGCCGCCACGGGCGGAGTGACCGGTGGCGTCATCGGTCTCCTTGCCGGCATTGGCGCGCTCGCAATTCCCGGAGTGGGGCCGCTGATCGCGGCAGGACCCATCATGGCAGCGCTGAGCGGTGCGGCTATCGGCGGCACGGCCGGGGGAATCGTCGGCGGCCTGGTCGGGCTCGGGATTCCTGAGATCGAAGCGAAGCGCTACGAGGAGAAGCTCAAGGCCGGCAACTATCTGATCGCCGTGCACGCGCACGACGACGACCAGGAAGATCGCGCCGAAGAGATCTTTGAGAATGCGGGCGCGGAAGACATCACCAGTTCAGGGATGTCGTCGGTTCCGAAAGAAGAAGCGCGCGCCTAGGCGCAACCGATCTTCGATCTTTTACGAGACGCCTCGGGCTGCGATGCCCGGGGCGTTTTTGTTTTTTCGCACCGGTGTAGCGGCGTCGGTTTTCCACGGTCGGAATAAAAAATTGAGAGGAAATGAAAAGATGTCGCGCGCGCGTCTCGCGTGCTGGCGACGGCGTCCCGCCGTCGCGAACTTCTCAGCGTATTTCCTCCGGCTTCGGGCACAGTTCAGGAGAAGAAGTTGGTCATGCTGAGACAGCGTGACCAGCATTCGAGACGAATGCGCTACCTACCAAAGACGCGCGCGCGTGGCCTTGGGCGAAACTTGCCCAAGTGCGACGGGCTATCAGCCCGTCCTCCCCGGATCGTGCGCTCGCGCTCCTTTGCCGGGTTTTCGTTAGGCGGGCAGCGGGAATTTGCGCGTGAGCTGCTGGACTTGCTCACGGACTTTCGCGATCGCGCGCTCGTCTTCTCTCCCGGCTAATGCTTCGCCGATCAAGTCGGCGATCTCGAGCATCTCTTCTTCTTTCATTCCACGCGTCGTGACCGCTGGTGTGCCGAGCCGGATGCCGCCCGGCTTGAAGATCGGGTAGGTGTCGAACGGAATGGCGTTCTTGTTCACGGTGATCCCGGCACGGTCGAGAATGTTTTGCGCGTCTTTGCCGTTGATCTCTTTTGGCCGGAGATCGACGAGCATGAGATGGTTGTCCGTCCCGCCGGAGACGATACGGAATCCCTGCTTCGCCACACCGGCAGCGAGGGCTTTGGCGTTCACGACCACCTGCCGCTGGTATTCACGGAAACTCGGCTGGAGCGCTTCATGGAAGCAGACGGCTTTGGCGGCGATGACGTGCATGAGCGGGCCGCCCTGAACCCCGGGGAAAACCGAGGAGTCGATCGCCTTCGCGAATTGTTCCTGGCAGATGATGATGCCACCGCGCGGGCCGCGCAGGCTCTTGTGCGTGGTCGTGGTGACGAAATGCGCATGCGGCACCGGGCTCGGGTGTTCGCCGCCCGCGACCAGCCCCGCGATGTGCGCCATGTCGATGAAGAGGAGCGCGCCGACGGAATCGGCAATCTGGCGAAGCCGCGGGAAATCAATAAAGCGCGGGTAAGCCGAGGCGCCGGCGGTGATAAGTTGCGGGCGCACTTCGAGGGCTTGTTTCGCCAGCGCATCATAATCGATTGTCTCGGTCTGCTGACTCACGCCGTATTGGCTGACCTGGTAGAGTTTGCCGGAGAAATTCGCGGGATGGCCATGGGTGAGATGGCCGCCGTGAGCGAGGTTCATCGTGAGGATGCGGTCGCCCGGTTTGATGGCGGCGAAGTAAACCGCCATGTTCGCCTGCGCGCCGCTGTGCGGCTGGACGTTCACATGGTCGCCGCCGAAAAGCTGCTGCGCGCGATCGAGCGCCAGTTGCTCGACCACGTCCACATTTTCGCAACCGCCATACCAGCGTTTGCCCGGATAACCTTCCGCGTATTTGTTCGTTAGGCAGGAGCCCTGGGCTTCCATCACCGCGCGGCTCGTGAAGTTCTCCGACGCAATCAGCTCGATGTTTTCGCGCTGCCGTTTTTCCTCTCTCTCGATCGCGTTAAAGATCTCGCGATCGACTTCGCGCAGCCGTCCGGCTGACGATGGCCGTGAATTGCTCTCGTCCTCGCTTCTGTTTTCGGTTGGCATAATTCCCTTGCTGAATCCAATACCGCCGCGCGGGTGCTGCGGCTGGGCGACCTCGGTTTTCTCGACGTAAGCAAGCACGCTCGGCAAAGCTCTTTCAATCGCATCGGCGCAGTCGTGGTAAATGTGATAACCCATTCCGATTGGGTCGGGCAGGTCACGCCAGAGTGTCGCGCCGGGTTCCTCAAATTCGCGGAGGAGAAACATCTTTTCGGCGGCCTGTGGGAAGAGCATCTGGATGGTGTCCAGATGCGCGGCCGTCATGGCGAAGATATGTGTGGCGCGATCGACGAGCGTGGCGGTGAGCGGCTGACTGCGGAAGCCTGTGAGATCGACGCCGCGTTTCCGGCAAACTTCGATCGCGTGCACGCTCGGCAATTGACCGCGAACCGCGTGAACGCCGGCCGCGTCAGCCTCGATGTCCTTGCGATCGGCGAGGAGACGGCGGAAAAGTCCCAGCGCCATGGGGCTGCGGCAGATGTTGCCGGTGCAGACGAAAAGGACGTGTTTCACAAAGAGGAGAGGCGGCGGCGGCGACGCTTCCGCGAACGTAAAATTAAACTCAGTCAAGTCAACGCGGCGAACGGGATGCGGCGGTCGGGCGGCGCCCTAACCTAACGAGAAGTGGCAATGAAGTCGCGCTGGAAATCTTTTCGTTATCGTCTGGAAGAGTGGGGGATTCGGCTGCTTGCGTCGTTCATCCCGCGGCTTCCGCGGCCGATCGCTTACCAGCTCAGCCGCGGCGTCGGCGGGTGGGCCGCCTTGCTTGATCGGCAGGGCCGGCGGGTCTCCCTGGCAAATCTTGAGGCCGCCTTTGGCGACCGCTTCTCGCAGAGTGAGCGCGAGCGAATCGTTCGCGAGTCCTATCAGTATTTTGCCGGCACCATGATCGATCTTTTCTGGAGCCCAAGACTCAATCCCGGAAACTTCCGCAAGTTAATCGAGTTTGAAGGCCTCGAACATTTTGAGCGAACGGTTGGGAGCAAGCGCCCGTGTGTTTTCGCGACCTATCATTACGGAAACTTCGAGTTGCTTAGCCTTGGCTGCGGCTGGGTGGGGATTCAGCCGCACATCATAACCCAGGAATTTAAGAACTCCGCGCTCGATCCGATCTTTAATGATCTCCGGACCCGATCCGGTCACCAGATCGTGCCGCGCGACGGCGGGATTGTACGGCTTTACAAAGCGCTCCGGCGCGGCGGCTCGGTCGCGATTCTGGTCGACCTGGCGTTGAAGCTGCATCAACCGACCGTCGCGATCGACTGCTTCGGGATGCAAACTTCCGTGACTTACGCGCATGCCTGGCTCGCGCAGAAAACCGGCGCGCCGATCGTGCCGGTTCACGGCGAGCCGTTGCCGGGCGGCAGGGTGCGGATTGTGATTCATCCAAAGCTTGCGATTCCAGCCGGCGCGACGCACGCGCAGGTGGCGCAGCTTTGCTGGGACGAGTTTGAGCCGGTCGTTAGGCGAAATCCTGCGCCGTGGATGTGGATGTATAAGTATTGGCGCTATCTCCCGGCCGATGCGGCCCAGGAATATCCGGAGTATGCGCGCCCGTCGCCGCGATTCGAGCAGTTGCTTGCGCAGAATCGTTAGGCGCAGACGCGCAATCATGATTGGCGCCTGCAGGTAGGAAAATCTTCTCCGCGCCGCCTCCTTGTTTGTCACCCTACCGAAGTCAGAGCGCGTTTCCAGCGCGCGACGCCGGTCCGCACGGCTCGACGGAGTCTCGCCCTACCAAGTCACAGCGTTTGGACCGACAACGCCGGTTTGCACGGCAAGCCTTTGCAGGCGCAGCGCGCGCGCCTAACGACCCCGTTTTGCGGTCCGGGCCGGTTGACTTTGCGCCGGGACAAACTCCATTGGAAAAAACATGCGAATCATTTCCCGCCTTTGCCTTTTTAGCGGCCTCGCCGCCTTTGCCCTGCTCACGAGTTGCAGCACGCTCGCGCCGACGTCCAAGACCTATCACGTCGTTGCGCACAAGCCGCACGATCCTTCCAAAGTCCGAGTGCTTGTCTCGCTCTCAAAACAGAATGTCTATGTGATGGAAGGCGACCGCTGTCTGATGGCGGTCGCTACGTCGGTCGGCACGAGTAGCCATCCAACGCCACGCGGCCACTTTACGATCTACAACAAGATTAAATACAAACGCTCCGGCTCCTATGGTTATCGGGTGAAAGGAGATCGCGTGGTGCCGGCCGAGGCGGGCTCCAACGTTTCGGGCAGCTATGTCGGTTATCCGATGGGTTTCTGGTGCGAGTTTGCACCGGCGTATGGTTTCCATCAGGGCTTCGTGCATCCTTATCCGCGAACCCATGGTTGCCTGCGCCTGCACGGCGAAGCGGCTCCAAAATTCTTCGCGCTCGTGCGCACCGGTACGCCGGTTGACATCGCTGAGACTCAACCTCAGGACGCGACCATCGGTCCGAGCGTGGTCCGGGTGGATGATTCCAAATCGCCCGATCCTGCTCCCGCGGTAATGATCACGAGCAAGGGCTTTGAAGAGCCGAGCGGTCCGCTCCTGGTGGACTAACAGGTTGCGACTGTCCCCGCTCACGGCGACATTAGCCGGTGAGCGCGAATCTCATTTCCAGCGGCACGACCGCGCGCAACAAGGTCAACCTTCGCACCCCGGAAGTGATGACCGCGGTGCAGGAACAGGTCGAGTCGCATTATCGGAGCGACATCGTCGATCAGGTCCGGCGCACGGGCGGGATCATTTCCGTGGGCGACGTTACGGTGCGGCTGGCGAAGCAATTTGGCTTCTGCTACGGCGTGGAGCGGGCGATCGATCTCGCTTATGCCGCGCGCAAGGTTTTCGCGGATCGCCGGCTTTTCATCGTCGGCGAGATCATTCATAACCCGGAAGTCAACGAACAGATCTCGTCGTTAGGCATCAAAAACCTGACCGGGCGGAACAAGCAGGCGGACATCGCGGACCTGACGCCGGAAGATGTGGTGATTCTGCCAGCCTTCGGCACCGAGGTTTCCCTCCTGCAGCAAATCAAGGATCGCGGCTGCCAGATCGTCGATACGACGTGCGGCGACGTGATGAGCGTCTGGAAACGGGTCCGGAAATACGCGAGCGAGTCGGCCACGTCGATCATCCACGGCAAAGCGGAACATGAGGAAACGAAAGCCACGAGCTCACGTGCGCTCGGTGACGGGAAAGGACATTACCTCGTCGTGCTCACGCTCGCGGACACGGATTACGTTTGTCAGTACATCCGGACTGGCGGCGATAAGCAGGAATTTCTGGAGAGATTTCAAGGCGCTTATTCGGCCGGTTTTGATCCCGATGTTCACCTCAAGACCATCGGCGTAGCGAACCAGACGACGATGTTGCGCGGCGAGACCGAAGAAGTGCAACGGCGGATCCAACAGGCGGTGACCGACCGCGATGGCGTGGAATTGGCGACCAAGAATTTTCGTTTTTTCGACACAATTTGCGGCGCGACGCAGGAACGGCAGGACGCGTTGCGCGAACTGCTCGGAGTGAAGATGGATTTGCTCCTCGTGGTCGGCGGCTACAACAGCTCAAACACCTCGCACCTCGCGGAAATGGGCGAGGAAAAGTTGCCGACTTACTTTGTGCTTAACGCCAGCCGCCTGCTTTCGAACAAAGAGATTCGTCACTACGATTTGCATCAACGCGGGGAAGTCGTGGCGCATAACTGGTTGCCGCAAGGCCGGGTCGTGGTCGGCATTACGGCAGGCGCTTCATGTCCGAACAATCTGATCGAAGAAACGCTCATCCGGCTCTTCCAGTTGCGCGGGATCAGCGTCGATCAGTTGCACGCCAGCCTGCGCTAACGGTAGGGCGAGGCTTGCTGTCGAGTCAGGCTCGTGTGCTCCCGCGCTCGTCAGGCAGCGAAGACCGGTCCAATCCCGATAGCCGTCAGGATCCGATCTTCTTCGGCGTGCATTTTTTCGAAACCGGCCTCCGTCAGGTCGTCGAATCCGCTCAGATGAAGCAGACCATGTAGCGCATAAAGCAAAAGTTCGCGCTCCGTGCCGGTGCCGCGGCGGCCGGCTTCCCGCTTCGCGAATGGGACGCAAAGAACGATCTCGCCGGATAGACATTTGCCGGTTTCCGTCTGTTCGAGTTCAAAGGTAAGGGCATCAGTGGGACTGTCGATACCCATGAACTTCTTGTGCAGCGCCGCCATTCTGACGGCGCCGACCAGCGAGATCGACACTTGGCTCGGCGCTTGCCTAACGGACGCTGCGGCCTGGGGTAACCAACATCGCAGGTAGCCGAGATAAACGGAGTGCCGCGCGCCCGCGAGGGCGCAATATACGAACTGCGGCGGCGGAGAGCTTATCGGGCGTTGGCTTCCGCAATCTTCGCTTCCGGACTGCCTTCCGGCGCCCAATGTCCACCGAAAGAGCTGCCCATCGAGTCGTCGCCTTTAATCCAAACATAGGTCCTGCCGTTGACGACCTTGGTTTTCAATTTCGACTTTTTTCCGTTCGTCGCAGTACTGCTGGTGTTTGAGGTGGAAGTGGAAGTTGCCATTTTCGTTCCGGCGGGCGCGACATGGCCGGTGAGGGTGGCGGCGCTGCTGATCTCGATTTTCATCGCGACTCCGCCTTTGTTGAACTTCGATGCAGGCACCGAATCGGCCCCCGTCTGCTGTTTGCCAGCTTCGACGAGGAGGGCGAGCGGTCCGCCTTTGGCCGTGGTTGCGGCGTTGAATTGCACGACGTAATTGCCGGGCGGGAGGCTTTTCGTCTCAAACATTCCCGCTGCGTCCGTCTTCCCGCGATAAACCACATTTCCTCCTGAGTTCGTTACCTTCACGTCCATGATGGGCGACGCCCACGCGATCGAAGCGGCGCCGAGAAAAGCTGCGGAAGAAATCAAGAAGGAGCGGGAAAATATTTTCATATTCGGGA
>JAICMR010000145.1 GCA_025929155.1 Chthoniobacterales bacterium
CATGGCGGCGATCAGCAACGTCGATATCTGGAAGCCGCTCCTCGTGCTCGTCGTGCTTTATCCGTTGGTCTTCGGCGGATTCAAGGGACGGGCGCTGGTGTTCTGCGTCGCCTGCACGCTGCTCTTTAACAGCAGCCTGACCGATTCGCTGAAAAAGTTTGTCGATCGCCGCCGGCCGAAACAGGCCGAGCGCGTGCGGATGGTTCAGCTGGCGAAGGCGCGCCCGGAATTTCTCACGCTCTTCCAGAAGCCGACCATCCGGTATTCCGATGAAACGGATCGGCACAAATCCGGGCCGTCGTTTCCCTCCGGTCATGTCACAAACAATGTCACCGTTGCGCTCGTGCTCGCGCTATTTTATCGGCGTTGGGGTTGGCTCTACTTCCTGGTTACGGGCGCGATCGCTTATTCCCGAGTTTACCTCGGGGCTCACTGGCCGAGCGATGTGCTCGCTACGGTTTTTCTCGCGGCCGGCGAAACCTTTCTTGGGCTTGCCTTCATCGAATGGCTTTGGGGTTCGTTAGGCCGCCGCTGGTTTCCGCAACTTTATCAACGCCATCCAGAGCTCGTCGGAGGGAGGGCGGCATGACGACGTCCCGGGCGGTTTGGATTTTCGTCCTCGTGCTGACCGCGATCCGGCTCGCGCTCCTGAACGCGACCCTGCTCTCCCCGGACGAAGCCTATTACTGGATGTGGTCCCAGCGTCTTGCACCTTCCTATTTCAGCAAGGGGCCGGGCGTGGCTTTCGTTATTCGCTCGAGCACCGCCATCTTCGGCGACACCGAATTCGGCGTCCGCTTCTGGAGCCCGATCTTGGGCGCGGCCACGAGCCTGCTCCTCTTCTATTTCGCGCGACGATTGTTCAGCGCGACCGCCGGTTTCTGGACGGTCGTGGCGTTGAATGTGACGCCAATCTTCAACCTCGGCAGCCTCGTTCTGACGATCGATCCGCTCTCGATTTTCTTCTGGGTCGCCGCCTTTTATACCTTTTGGATCGCGCTCGAAAAATCGCCCGCCTTCTCCTGGTGGTGGCCGTTCACCGGGCTGCTTATCGGCCTTGGGTTTCTCTGCAAATATACCAACGCGCTCGAGCTCGTCTCCGTGCTTCTTGTGCTCGGGCTGACCCCGCGACTCCGGCGGGAATTCACCCGCCTCAACCTTTACTCGTTAGGCGCGGTCTTCGCGGTTTGTCTAATTCCGCCGATCGTCTGGAATCAGCAACACGCCTGGATCACCCTCGCGCATCTCAAGTCGCGCGGGAGCCTCGATTCCGCGCCCGGCTTTCATCCGCTCGAGCTGCTTTCATTTCTCGCGGAACATTTCGCCACCTACTCCCCGCTGCTGTTCCTGGGTCTGGCGTGGGCGGTTATCCGCGGCGCGCGGCGCGCGCATCACCAGTTCAAGATGCTTTTTCTTCTCTGGTTTGGACTTCCTGTCTTCCTGCTTTACCTGCTCCTTTCGATTAACAAAGCGGCGGCGCCAAACTGGGATTGCCTCGCCTTTTTAAGCCTCGGATTGCTGGCGATCGTCTATTGGCGGGAGCGTGCCACCGCCAACCACCGCGTCCGAACTTGGGCCGCTGCCGCAATGTTTCTCGGAACGCTGATGAGTGCGCTGCTCATCGTTTTGATGACGCGCAGCGTCGGCCTCCAGCGGAAACGTCACGATCCGACCGATCGTCTGCGCGGTTGGCGCGCGCTCTCCGGCGCGGTTGTGCAGGTGCGGAAAGATTTCGAGGCGAAGAGCGGCCAGCCGGCCTTCCTCATCGCCGACCAGCGCGATCGGGCTTCGGAGCTGGCGTTCTACCTGCCGGAGAAACGGATCGAGCGGCCGGGACATCCGCCGGCTTACATCCCGGAGTCGCAGGACATGATCAACCAGTTTTCCTTCTGGCCGCGCTACGATGAGTTCGAGCCGCTCCCGCCGAATGCGCAGCGCGATCCGAACGATGTTTTCACGGAAGAGCAGGGCGTAAATGTCTTCGTTGGCCGTAACGCGCTCTATCTCCAGGAGGGAAAACTGAAGCGGCCGCCGCGCAGCATTACGAGTGGTTTCAGCCGGGTCGAGCCAATCGCAACAATCGAGGTCCGTGCGGGCGATCAACTTTTGCGACAGCTCCAGATTTACGCCTGCTACGATTACCGGACGATGCCGCTATGAATGACGCGCCCGCAGTCTCGGTCGTGGTGCCGCTTTATAACGAAGAGGAAAATGTCCCGATCCTCCAGGCGGAATTGACCGCCGCGCTCGCTGGCATTCCCCACGAAATTATCTTCGTGGACGACGGCTCCAGGGACGCAACGGTTGCCCGCCTAACGAGTGCGCCGGAGATTCGCCTTCTGCAATTTGTCCGCAACGCCGGGCAAAGTGCTGCGATGTATGCCGGCGCGAACGCCGCCCGCGGCGCTGTCGTCGTCCTGATCGACGGCGATCTGCAGAACGACCCGGCGGACATCCCGCGTCTCCTCGCCGAAATCGAACGCGGAGCCGATCTGGTCTGCGGTTACCGCGCGCAGCGCAAGGATACGCTGGTCAAACGCCTGACCAGCCGGATCGCAAATTTCGTCCGCAGCCGTTTCACCAAAGACGGCGTCCGCGACACCGGCTGCACGCTCAAGGCAATGCGGCGCGAATGCGTCCGAACGCTCGTGCCATTCAAGGGCATGCACCGTTTCATTCCCGCGCTGGTGAAAGGCGCCGGCTCCCAGCTGGTCGAGATCCCGGTCAATCATCGCGCGCGCAAATTCGGCACGAGCAAATATGGCCTCGGCAACCGCGCGGTCCGCGCCACCGTGGACATGTTTGGCGTGCGCTGGCTGCTGTCGCGCCAGCTCATGTTCCAGGTCAAAAAATAGAGCGACCTTCGCAACGTTTCCTGGCGCAGAGGACACCGTGACGGGGAGAAGTGTCGGTGCGCTGATTGATTGATCTCTGTCTCCTTTGCAGTTCATCATGCGTCCCGCGCGAACTATTTTCCCGGCTTGTCATCCAAACTGCCGACGCTAAGGTTTCGCTCCACTCGGACCAATCCGCATGTCTCTGGCCAGCCTTTTAACTTCCGAGCAGATCATTCCAGAGATGCAGGCGACCGAGCGTTGGCCGGCGATTGTCGAGCTGATCGATTTGCTCGTTAGGCTGGGAAAAATCAAGGGAGAGAGTCGCGACAGAATCCTCGCCGCGCTCAAACAGCGTGAGGAAACCATGAGCACCGGGATCGGTTTCGGCATCGCCATCCCGCATGCCTCGTCCGAGGATGTGACCGAAGTCGTCGCGGCCTTCGGCCGCGCGCCGGCCGGGATTGAATTCGATGCGCTCGACAACGCGCCCGTCAAGTTCGTCGTCCTGTTCATCGTGCCGAAAAATCAATTTCAGACGCACCTGCGCACGCTCGCGTCGATCGCGAAATTCCTGAACGATCGCGGCGTCCGCGATCAACTCGCCGCTGCCTCAACCCGTGAGGAAATTCTCGCGATTTTCCAGGAACGCGCTTCGACGACGACGCCCACTCGGTCACCCTGAGCGCAGTGGAGCGAAGCGGAACGCAGTCGGAAGAGCCCGCCTGGTCTTTGCGACCTAACGAATCAAGAGATTTCCGTGGAGGGGCTTTAGGGCAGCTCGCCGGGATCCAACGGCTTCGCTTTGCTTTGCTGGAGATGAGGAGGTTCGGGATACGTCGCACGGCTCCGCTCAGGTTGACGTGATGCAAACTTTTCAAAAAGTTCTCACCTGCGCTCTGAGCGATGCGCTCGCCGCCGCCGGTTTACCTGAAGCCGGCGATGTGACTCAAGCGACCGATCCGCGTTTTGGCGATTACCAGACGAACGCCGCGCTCATTCTCGCAAAACAACGGGGCGAAAATCCGAGACAACTCGCGGAGAAAATCATCGCGCATCTCGACGTCGAGCGCTGGTGCGCAGAGCCAACCATCGCCGGCGCGGGCTTCATTAATTTCCGCCTCAAACCGCGCGCGGTTGCGTCTCACATCAGGGAGCTGCTGCGTGACGAACGGCTCGGCGCGCCTGTTTCGGTCCGACGACAGAAAATCGTGATCGACTTCGGTTCGCCGAACGTGGCCAAGCCGATGCACGTCGGTCACATCCGCAGCACCGTGCTCGGTGACGCGCTCGCTCGGGTTGCGGCTTTCCTCGGCCACGAAGTGATCCGCGACAACCACATCGGCGATTGGGGCACGCAGTTCGGCATGGTGATTTATGGCTGGAAGAACCTGCTCGATCGTAATGCCCTTGCGCGTGATCCGATCGCGGAGCTGGTGCGGGTTTACAAAAAGACGAACGAGCTCGCGAAAACCGACGAAAACGTGCGCGACGCCTGCCGCGAAGAACTCGTTAGGCTGCAGGCCGGCGATGCGGCGAACCTCGGGATCTGGCAAGAGACCGTTGCCCTTTCGATGAAGGAATTTGAAGCCGCCTACCAGATTCTCGGAGTCCATTACGACATTCAGCGCGGCGAAAGTTTCTACAACGATCGGTTGCCCGGCGTCGTCGCGCGCCTCTGCGAAAGCGGCCTGGCCGAAAGGAGCGAAGGCGCGATCTGCGTTTTTTTCCGGGACATTCCGGAGCTGGCGGACAAGCCGTGTCTGATCCAGAAGAGCGACGGCGGTTTTAACTACGCCACCACCGACATCGCGACGGTTGACTACCGGATCAATGACTTGGGCGCCGATACCGTCTGGATCGTGACGGGCGCGCCGCAGAAGCTGCATTTCCAGCAGATTTTCGAGATCGCGCGGCGGGAAGGTTACACGGCGGATTTCCGGCACGTCACCCACGGCAGCATCCTCGGCGAAGATCGCAAGTTGATGAAAACTCGCTCGGGCGACAACGTGCCCCTCCGCGAACTGCTCGATGAAGCCGTCCATCGCGCGGAAAAAATTGTCGCCGAAAAAAATCCGGAGCTCTGCGCAGGCGAGCAGCGGGCGATCGCCCTAACAATCGGGATCGGCGCGGTGAAATACGCGGATCTTTCGCAGTATCGGATGAGTGATTACGTTTTTTCCTGGGACCGGATGCTCTCGCTCCAGGGAAATACGGCACCGTATCTGCAGAACGCCTACGTCCGCATTCGCTCGATTTTCCGGAAGCTCGGCACGGGCTTTGTCGCGCCGAACGAACTCCTCCTGGCCGAGCCGGCGGAGCTGAATCTCGCGAAACGACTGGGGCATTTTGCGGAGACCGTTCCGCAGGTGCTGAACGATTTTCGCCCGAACCTCCTGGCAAATTATCTCTTCGAGCTCGCCAACGCCTTCCACGCTTTCTACGAGGCATGTCCGGTTTTGAAAGCCGATGAGCCCGCGCAGAGCACGCGCCTCGCGCTCTGCGAACTGACGGCGCGCGTATTGCAAAAGGGTCTCGAACTTCTGGGTATCGCCGTCCCGGAGAAGATGTGAACCGTCATCCCGGGCGGAGTGAAGCGTAGCGGAACGAAGTCGAGGATCCCACGGAGCTGCTGAGGGCCATACCCGCAGCTCGTTTGACTAGGCCCGACCCGCGTCACCTGCTTAATCTGAGCGCGGGGACATTTCGCACCGGTCCGCGCTCTCGATGGGCCGCTCTTCCGGCCCGGTTTAAAGCAGCTTCAGCCTTGTTAAATCCTGCGAGTCAACAATTCCAACCGGCACGCCTCGGTCATCGACCACAACCAAATCATCGATCCGATGGCGCTCGAGCAGATGGAGCACTTCAACCGCCATTTTGTCCTGCTGCACCACGACCGGGTTGAGCGTCATCAGATCCGCCACGAGCCGCTCGCCAATGCGTGGGTCGGTTTGAAAATGCCTGACGAAATCACCATGCGTGAAAATTCCCAGTAACTTCTCGTCGGCATCGGCCACGACCGCGGCGCCGGCGCGGCGCGAAGTCATGATCTCCAAAACCGCCCGCACATTCTGCTCCGGCCTAACGAGCGCGAGCGCAGCCCGCGGCCGCATGATCTGATGAACGCGCAGGAGCAAACTGCGCCCGATCATCCCGGCTGGATGAAATTTCGCGAAGTCTTCTTTCTGAAAGCCGCGCGCCTCGAGCAGGACCATCGCCAGGGCGTCGCCGAGCACGAGCATCGCGGTGGTGCTCGAAGTCGGCGCGAGATTCAGCGGACACGCTTCCTGTTCGACATTCACATCGAGAAAAACATCGGCGTGCTGTGCGAGAGTTGAGTTCGCATGGCCGCAGAAGGCGATCAGGTTCACTTGAAAGCGGGCGATCGCCGGGAGGATCCGGATCAACTCCTCCGTCTCACCGCTGTAGCTGAACGCGAGAACGATGTCGCCATCGGCGATCACACCGAGGTCGCCATGGAGCGCGTTCAGCGAATCCAAAACTACCGCGGGCGAGCCGGTGCTCGTCAAGGTCGCCGCGATTTTTCCGCCGATATGTCCGGATTTCCCGACGCCGAGCACGATGATCTTTCCGTGCGCCTCGACGGATTCCCGAACGAGATCGACCGCGCGCACGAAATCAGGGCCGAGCCGCGCCCGGAGCCGGTGGAGCTCGGAAATTTCTAAATCGAGAACGTGTGCAGCCTTTTCAATGTAATCCATCGATTGTAATTGTAGGGTAGGGCAGGCGGGAGCGCGGGCCAGCGACGCGTTCAGCCTTCCACAGGAGGAAACTATGAAAAAGCACTTAGTTCTTGGAGTTCTTGTTTTCGCGGTGTCCGCCGGCCTGACTTTCGGGCAGGGGCTTTCGAAAACGATCGGCAACCCGACCATCACGATCCCTGCGCCGAAGCCGTCCGCGACCCCGGTTCCCGTTCAGTCCGCGCGTGGCGGCGTCATACCGACCGCGGTCCGCAACGGCAACCCGCTCCAGATGCTCAATCCGCGCGCCCCGGTGCGTTACGGAAATTCGCAGCAGCACATCACGACCGATCCACGCGATCCCGGGAAACCAAACGGCGTCTCGCTCTTCGCCTGGACGTTCTGATATTCTCGCCCGCTCCGCTTTTGGAGGTGCGGCGAAGATTCGAGGCTGCGGGAATTCGTTAGGCGC
>JAICMR010000184.1 GCA_025929155.1 Chthoniobacterales bacterium
GCGCCTCGCGCGCCGACGCGAGCCACCCGCCCAAAGGACGAGGTGGCAGACTACGCGCGAGCTCGACGTTTCGATCTAATTGTGATAGCCGTAACTGTCTGAATTCGCGTTTCATGATTCCCCTGTCAAGTTATAGATTGACAGAAACTAGATAAATGTCAAGCTATGGCTTTTCGTTTCTGCACAACCCGACAAGTTTAAGTTTGTCATCGCGCAGCAAAGTAACAAGGTATTACTTGATTCCTACGCGGGTTCCCTGGTCGCGTGAGCGATCTTCCAATGAACTTCGCACCGTTTTTGCGCGCTTGACGTTGCTCGGGATCGGAACCAACGAAACCGACGGGAGTTACAGAGTTGAGGTGCTTTCACGGCTCCTCACCGGACACCACGGGTCCCTCCCATAAAGCAGCCACTTGCTTTGGAAGCAGAAGCCTCTCGCTCTTGGGTGGCCCCAAGAAAATGGGGCATGAAAAAGGAGAAATTGGCTTATGGTGGCCCGAGAAAATGAGCGGCAGAAAAAGGGGCGGGCTTACGCGAATCGAACGGAGTCGGCATTTAGGGAACGGACCCGGCAACTTGTCACGCGCAAAACAGTTGAGGACTCAATTAGTTCCGGGAGTGCTCGTCTGATCACCTTCCAGTGAGGGATGGAATTCGTATGCTCACTCCAAGGCCAACGGTCTTGGTCCAGTAAGTTTGTGTCGGCAAGGTTCCCAACACCCATAACCCAAGAGGCGAATTCCTCATCAACCGCTCATGACCGCGAGGTCGAGCTGGCGAAGGCTGGCGGGGTCGGCGATCACGTTGACCTCGGCGATTTTCCTATTCCTGATCGTAAAAGTGAGGACGCGGCGCAGGCGGCCGCGCGGCGCCCAGACGAGTCCCGGCGATCCATTGATCAAAGCCGGCTGGACGAATCGAGCCATCTGCGAGAACGCGATGGCGCCTCGGGCCCAATTGAGCGCGCCCCGAACTTCTCTCGGCCGACCGGGGGATGCCGCGGCAGCGTCCACGCGGGCGACGACGTCAGGATCAAGCGCCGCGACGAGCCCGTCGAAATCGCCGGCGCGCAGCGCGGTTAGAAACGCGGTGACGACTTCGCGCTGCTCCTGAAGATGAGGGTTGGGCGGAGTGGATTCTCCCTGAACGCGACGGCGGGCGCGGCTGGCGAGCTGGCGCGCCGCGGAGGGCGTGCGGCCCACAATGGAAGCGATTTCCTCAAAAGGAACGGCGAAAACGTCGTGCAGGACGAACGCCACTCGCTCGGCGGGAGCGAGACGGTCGAGCACGACGAGCAGCGCGAGGCCGACGGAATCTGCGAGGAGCGCCTCCTGCTCCGGGTCGCGCGCGGCGGCGGGGCCCGCGCCCGGCTCCGGCACGCGAGCCTCGATGGGCTCTTCGCGGCGCGATTGGCGCGAGCGCAGCATGTCCAGGCAGACGCGCCCGACGACGGTCGTCAGCCATCCGCCCAGGTTTTCAATTTCGCCCGCGACCGATCGGCTGAGCCGCAGCCAGGTTTCCTGAACGGCGTCGTCCGCCTCGCTGAGCGAGCCAAGCATCCGGTAAGCGACCGCCCGAAGATGGCCCCGGTTGTCCTCGAATCGCTCCGCCAGCCAATTCTTATCGCCCATCTGTCACATCTCCTCATCCTCGTCCGTCATATGGATGACGTACAAAATCCATTCTATGTGACACGGAGGTCTACCACCATGCAACCAAGAATGAAAACGATTAGTCCCGACGCCGTGCAAGCGTTGCAAGCACTTGGGAAGGCGGCGGAACAGAGCGGCGCACCGCCGCGGACGCTCGCTCTCGCCCACCTGCGCGCGAGCCAGATCAATGGTTGCAGCGTTTGCGTTGACTTATCCTACCGATTCAAAAAGCCGGGCGAAACCGACGAGCGTCTCAATATGGTGGCGGCCTGGCGGGATGCGCCCTGCTTCACCGACGCCGAACGCGCCGCGCTGGCGCTTACCGAGGCCGTCACGCGGCTCGCCGACCGATCGGATCCCGTGCCGGACGAAATCTGGAATGAGGCGGCGCGGCATCACGACGAAAAGCAGCTTGCGGGCCTGGTTCTCATGATTGCCGCAACCAATACGTGGAACCGCTTGAACGTCGCGACGCGGCAGGTGGCGGGCGAGTGGGCGAAGTCGGCCGAGGCGCAAAAATGGGCAGCGGAGCACGCAGCCGCGCGCTGAACAGCCGGGACAGCGGACGGAGGTCGCAACAAAAGCCTGAATTGAGAACTGAAGCCGGGCGCACAGCGCCCCTCGGAAGGGACCTGCTCAGGGCGAGTGGCACGCCGCTGCGAGTGGCCCCGCTACCGTCATTGCATCGCGACCGCAAAGCTGCTTCGGCAGACTGCGGCAGCGTCGCGACGATCTGCAAGCGGCGCAGTGACCCTTCCCTCCACTGCGGCCTGAACGCTCCGCCTACGGCGTCGCAGTCCTTCGTTCCAGGAAGGGTCACTGGCAGCGTCATATCGCGACCGCGAACGTGCTCGGACGAGAGGTGCAAGACGACGGCCGGACGGACACGGAGCGGTGCTTGTTCCATCTACTGCGGCCTAAACTCTGCGCTTTGGGCGGTGTCGCAGGCCTTCGTTTCGGGAAGAGCCATCAGCGACGCCAACCAAATGCTGATGTTGTTAGCAAACGCTGATTGACATTGGAAGCTTCGCGGCGTATAAAACTTTCCACTCTTGGTAAATGGGAAGGCGGTGAAAATCCGCCACTGCCCCGCAACTGTAAGCGCGGAGAGTTCGAGCAACAAACGCCACTGGGTAGAGGCCCGAAAGTAAGGGCTAAGTTTCACGGATCGCCCGGGAAGGCAGCTCGAATTCGATGATGCGCGAGTCAGGAGACCGACCAGGAGCTCGTCAACTGCTTTGATCGACTTCTATGGGAGAGTCGAGGAGCGTCATTCTCGGGCCATCATCGGCTCTTGGAATCGCCCCAATTGATTCTCGCTAGATTGAAGGCAACAGGATGCAAGGAGCGCGCCCGAATACGGTGACCTTCGTGCTTGGCGGCGTACGCAGTGGCAAAAGCCGCTTCGCGCAGCGAATCGCTTCCAATTCTGGAAGCGTGATCTTTATCGCTACCGCGAAACCGAGCGATCCGGAGATGGAGTTGCGGATCGAGCGCCATCGCGCGAGTCGTCCTACCGCCTGGCAGACGCTCGAAGTACCGGTCGACCTGGATGTTGCTATTGCAAGCCTTCAGGACCCAAAGCACTTGGCATTAATCGATTGCCTGACCATTTACTTGGCCAATGTCATGAGCAAAGCGCAGGGAAAAGAATCGCTGATCAGAGAACACACGGAGCGACTCTGTTCTGCGCTGGAGGAAACAAAGGCTTCAATCATCCTGGTTTCGAATGAAGTCGGAAGCGGAGTGCACGCGGAGACTGCAACCGGAAGATTTTATTGCGATCTCTTAGGGGAATTGAACCAGCGTGTGGCAGCGCTCGCGGACAACGTAATTCTGATGGTTGCCGGCATACCGGCGCCTATTAAGGGAACCTTGGCTGGTGCTGCGGAATCGGAGTTTAGGATCGATCACAAGGCGTGGGGAGCAGCCTGATTGTAGAGCTGCTCGGAATAGATAATAGATAATGACTGGCAAGAATTAGTCGGCAGGGTGCTCGGGAAAGCGGTGAGAATCCGCTACTGCCCCGCAACTGTAAGCGACCTGAAAATCTGTGATGGCCACTGCCTGATGGTGGGAAGGCCCTCACAAGAGATGTAGGTCGCAAGTCAGGAGACCGGTCCTGCCGATGAATCTAGGTCCATTCTTCCGAGGGGGAGATGACTATGCAGATCGGCAATTCCAGGTGGCCCGGCGCCTTTCAGGCGGCTCTGGTCCTTCTTCTGTCCTCCAGTTTCTCATCTTGGACGTACGCCGCCGAGTTGCGGGGCACCGTCTCCGATCCGCTTGGGGAGGTCGTTGCCCACGCAGAAGTGACTCTCCTTCGCAATAGCGCTCCGCTCGCAAAAAGCACTACAAATGACCAGGGAGAGTTTGCCTTTTTGTCCCTAAGCCCCGGGCGGTACAGAGTGCGCGCGACAGCACCCGGTTTCACCGAGCAAGAGAGTCCCGACGTATACGTCGGCGGCGAGAAAGTTCCGCACATTGCGCTGGCGCTCAAGATCGGAACCGTGACGC
>JAICMR010000210.1 GCA_025929155.1 Chthoniobacterales bacterium
GAGATTCGCGATCGCTGACTCGTAGTCGTCAATCGAGGTGACCGGCTCCTGGTTCACCGCCTCGATCACATCGCCGGGCCGCAACGCGAGCGCTGCGATCCTCCCAACCTGCGTGACCACCACCCCGCGAACACCCGGCGGCACGCCCAACGACTGCGCGAGTTGGGGAGTCAGGTCACGCACGTCGACCGAGGCAAGCGCGCCACTTCCCTGCGAAGGCGCGGCCTGGTCCCGGTCTTGATCCTGATTTTGGTCATCATTGTCGTTAGGCGAGGGCGGCTGCGGATCCTGATTGTTGGGCGGCAACGCCTGCGCGAGCGGGTATTTTTCCGGCCGCTCCCGAATGGTTGCGGTCACTTTGATCGGTTTGCCGTCGCGCGTGACCTCGAGCGGAACTTGCTTGTTCAGCTCGGCCTGAGACACGAGCCGCGACAGTTCTGCGATGTTGCGGACGTCGTGGCCGCCGAACTTTTGGATGATGTCGCCGCGTTTGATTTGGGCGTCCGCTGCGGGAGAATTCGGCATCACCGCAGAGACGACTACGCCATCGCTCGCGGTCTGGCCAAACGGCCCCGGGCGCGGCGACGGCGTCTCGATCCCGAGATATCCGCGGATAATGCGTCCCTGCTTCAGAAGGCTCTCAAGGGCCATCTTCACCGTATTCGATGGGATGGCAAAACCGATCCCCTGCGAGCCGCCGCTCCGGGAAATAATGGCCGTATTGATGCCAATCACTTCACCCTTGAGGTTGATCAGCGGCCCGCCGCTGTTGCCGGGATTGATCGCTGCATTTGTCTGCAGGTAATCGCCGAAACCATCGACCCGATTCGGCCGACCTTTCGAGCTGATGATTCCGTCCGTGACAGTTTCGTCGAACCCAAACGGATTGCCGACCGCGAGGACGAAATCACCCGCCTGCATCGCATCGGAATCGCCAAGCTTAAGTGGCTTCGCATCCGGCTCGTCCATCTTTAGGACCGCGAGGTCCAGCTTTGCATCTGCGCCAACGAGGTGCGCCTTGCGGACCCGGCCATCGCTGAGTTGTACCTCAATTTCGTCGACATGATCGACCACGTGGTTGTTTGTAATGATGTGACCTTCTTTCGTCACGATGACGCCCGAGCCTAACGAGTTCTGCACCATCGCCTCATCCTCCGGCCCGCGATATTGTCGGAAATTGCCACGGAAAAAGTCGAATGGGTCAAGCCCCGTTTGCGGACGCCGAATCCGCTTCGTCGTCTTCACGCTCACAACTGACGGAATCACCCCGGCCACCAGCTTGCGCCGCTCATCACTGAGCGACGCGAGGCTGGCGATGGACTTTGGATTTACCGCGGGTTCAGTCGCGAGTGTGTATTTTTCCGGCTTCGATCGATTCGTTAGACTGAGCTGCCCGCGATGCAGTTGGTAATCGTAAAGTAGAGAAACTCCGGCGCTTAAAACCAGGACCAGGAGGAGGAATTTAAGAAAGTTCTTCATTTAGCTGACATGGGAAAAGTTCTCTTGTTCGACAATCGAAGCTCGGAAACGTTGATTCTCCGGCCGCGCCAGCTCCGGATCTTCCTGGAAAATCTTCGTCGCCACGGCCCGCGCCCGCTGCATCAGCGCGACGTCGGTCCGCAGGTTTCCGATCTTCAGATCCGGCAGGCCGCTTTGAGCCGTGCCGAGCAAATCTCCTGGTCCGCGCATCTCCCAGTCCGCTTCCGCGACGGCAAAACCATTGCTGGTTTGCTCGAGCACCTCTAGCTTTTTGCGTGTCTCGTCCGAAGGCTCGGAGCTGAGCAGGATGCAGTAGCTCTTGTGGACGCCGCGTCCAATCCGGCCACGCAGCTGATGGAGCTGGGCGAGACCGAAGCGCTCCGCGTTTTCGATCAACATGACGGTCGCGTTCGCCACATCGACGCCGACCTCAATCACCGTTGTGCTCACCAGGACATTCGTCACACCACGGCGAAACCGCTCCATCGTCGCCTGCTTTTCCGGCGCGGCGATTCGACCGTGCAACAGCTCGCAACGAAACGGTGCGAGTCGCTCCTGCCATTTCGCGAATTCCGCAGTGGCCGCTTTCGCCGCGAGCTTATCGCTCTCGTCGATCAATGGATAAACGATGTAAATCTGCCGCCCTGCTTCGAGTTCGCGGCGCAGGAACGCGAGCACTTGGGGCAACTTGTTCTCGTCGCGGGCCGCAGTCACAATTCGTCCCCGATCGGCCGGCAATTCATCTATCGTCGAGACGTCGAGATCGCCATAGAGACTCATCGTGAGGGTGCGCGGAATCGGCGTGGCCGTCATCACCAGGACATCCGGTGCCGGCTCCCGGTTCGTTAGGCGAGCGCGCTGCGAGACACCGAATTTGTGCTGTTCATCGATCACGATCAGGCCGGGATTTTGGAGGCCGTCAGGTTCGAAGAGCAAAGCATGCGTGCCAACAAAAATGGAGCCTTGCCGATTCGGTTCTTCCCGGGAGGACCGGATGCCAGCCGATCGCGAGGCGCGGTCTGCGCTCCGCTCGTCCCCAGATCGCGCGTCCGGTATTCCCGGAAACCACGACCACGGATAGGCGCCGCCATTTTCTTCCAAGCCAGCAGCCACAGGGTTGCGCAGGATATGATCAAACTTTTCCTGGAGATCCGACTCGGAACGGATCACCCGGTCGAACCACTCCTCCTCCCAGACCGCCCCCCGCGTTCCGGCCACCTTATTGATTGCTCTCGCGGTATGGGCCTTGATGCCATGAAGAATTTCGCCTAACGAGAAAAAGATTGCCGCTCCGTCCTCAGCCGTCTCTTTGACTCGCGGCTCCAGCAGCATGTGAACGTGATCCGGCATTACGCACGCGGCATAGAGTTCATAGCGTTCAGCTTTCCAATGCAGCAGCGATTCCAAGACAACGCTTCGAGCCCCCTCAGAAAGTGTCCGCTTCCCCTTGGTGGAAAATGTCACGGCATATTTCGCCCACAGGCGCTCAAAATGCGGAAGATGCCCCTTGGCGTGGTGGACCTCCGCGACGCTTCGTGTGTCGGAGAGACTCTCCGCGACGAC
>JAICMR010000042.1 GCA_025929155.1 Chthoniobacterales bacterium
AGTGTAGAGCATCGGCAGCCGAGCGAGATCATGGAAGCGGTCAACAACGACTTCCGCAGTATTTTTGGCGCGCGTTCTTTCATGACGGCGATGTGCGTGGCCCTCGATCCGGTTACCGGTCGCGCGAGTGTCGTTGGCGCAGGTCATCCCCCGTTGCTCGTGACGCGCCGAGTGGGGGAGGCTGAATTGGTTTTTTCTTCCGCTCCGCCCTTGGGATTGCTTGAGCGTTCCGAGTTTACCGCTACCCCAATCGCACTCGCCCCGGAAGATGGATTCCTTCTTTACACGGATGGCCTTTACGGTTCTTCGAAAAGCGAAGGCAATCGTTGGACTCCCGAACACCTCCGCGTCGCCATCAGCGGTGGAAGAGACACGGCCCAGAATCTCCTGCGACGTTTGCTGGAGCGTGTTCTGCCTAACGAGGGCGCACTCCTGCCGGATGATCTCGCCGCGGTCGCGGTCCGCCGGACGAAATAGCTTCGAAAAAAGTTTTCCACGAGGGTTAATTTAATATTGCTCTCGTGCAGCCGAGCGATTAATCAGCCTCTATGCCCAAAACCACTGCGAAAAAGACAGCCACCAAACGCAAACCCAACGCCGCTTTTATGAAGCCGGTGCAGCCGGACGAGAAGCTCGCCGCCATCGTCGGCTCGAAGCCGCTCCCGCGCTCGGAACTCACGAAGAAGCTCTGGGATTACATCAAGAAAAACGGTCTCCAGGACAAAAAGAAACGGACTCAGATCAACGCCGACGAGGCGATGAAGCCGGTCTTTAATGGCAAGAGCCAGGTCAGCATGTTCGAGATGACCAAGCTTGTCTCCGGCCATCTGAAAAGTTAGTAGCCTAACGAACTCTTCGAGCGATTCAGCTCGATCCAGGGCAGCTTTTTCATCGCCCGCGGATAGATTTTGTCCGCGGGCGATTTGCCCGTCCGCCGCTCCCGTTTTGCTCGCGGGCGTTTGCGCTCCGAATGAAATCGCCGAATGGTTGAGCGTGAAAACTCTCCGCCGGGCCCTGTTCCTTCTTTCGCTTTTCTGCTTCACTCTCGCGTCCGCACGAGCGGACGCGAACTGGCTTCAGGACCTCTCGAAAGCGCAGGCGGAAGCAAAACAAAGTCAGAAGCTTTTGCTTTTGGATTTCACGGGCTCGGACTGGTGCATCTGGTGCAAGAAACTTGATGCGGAAGTGTTTTCGCAACCCGCCTTTCAGGCCTACGCCAAGGATCACCTCGTTCTCCTGAAGGTCGATTTCCCCCGCAAAATTCAGCAGTCTCCCGAGGTTAAAAAACAGAACGAGGAACTGGCGCAGAAATACGGTGTCCAAGGTTTTCCGACGATCGTGGTCGTGAATGGCGAAGGTAAACCGGTCGGAGAACTCGGTTACCAACCGGGCGGCGCGGATGCCTTCGTGAACGAACTGAAGAAACTCCCGAAGAGCTAAATCAGTTTAAAAACTTAGCCTCGCGCGGCGCGCTTCCGAGTGGTGCGAGTATTCCGCCCGCTGACGAAACCTGCGTTGCGACTGGTAGGCTGAAATTCAATTAGGGCGGGGCGTCCACACGAATGGCTCCACGGTTTCAGCCTGCCGAGATCCCGCGGCTGCCTTCCCGCTGAAGATGAGCGACGCCCTAACGAGCCAACGAAGCGTTCGTCAGGTAGAGACGCTGCCGGCGATCGACTTTTCCAGGACGTCAGCCAGCTCCCGGCGGGTGAACGGCTTCGAAAGCGCGCCGCGAAATCCGTAGGAGAGAAACTGTGAGATCGCGGCCGCGTCGGAGTAGCCGCTGCAGATGATCGCGTTCACGTCGGGGTCGAGGCTGCGCAAGCGGGCGATTGTTTCCACTCCGCCGACACCGCCGCGAACCGTAGCGTCCAGGATCACGGCCTGGAAAGATTCCCCTTTCCGTGCCGCTCTTTCGTAGATCCGAATTGCTTCGGTGCCGTCCGGGACCGCCGTCACCTCATAGCCCATCGTTGAGAGGAGTTGCGTGGTTAGCTCCCGGATGGCCGCCTCGTCATCCATCACCAGGACGCGCTGCAAATGAGTGCTCTCCTCGCTCGGTTCGTTAGGCTGAAGTGGGTCGTTGACAGATTTCGCTCGGGCCATGGGCAGATAGAAGGAAAAGGTCGCGCCAGTGGGACCGTTGGTTTCAAGGTGCAGGAAGCCGCCGTGCTTCTTGATGATGGAATAGCAGATCGAGAGACCCAGTCCGCTCGAGCTGGGTTTGGTTGTAAAGTAGGGATCGAAAATTTTCGTTGCCAGATCCAGGGGAACGCCTTCGCCAGCGTCCGAGATCGCAATCTTGATGTATCGCCCGGGCGCCAGCGGCAGGAGATCATTCTCGGTGATGCGGAAGTTTTCGGCTGAAACATAAACAACGCCCCCATTAGGCATTGCCTCCCGTGCATTCAGCAGGAGAGCGTTGATCACTTGTTCGATCTGGCCGACGTCGATCTCAGCTTTCCCGAGATGATCTTCGATCTCGACGCGCGCGCGCAGGTTTGAGCCGTAGAGGGAAAACTCGGCGGACCGGGTGAGAAGGTCATTGATGGAAGTGATCTTTTTTAGAGGTGCGCCGCCTTTTGAGAAGGTGAGAAGCTGGCCGGAAAGACGCGCTGCCTGTTGCGCCGCCTGGCCGGCTTTGGCGAGAAACGAGAGCAGATTCCCGCAATGGGCTGGCGCCTCCAGCTGTGCGAGCCCGAGATTTCCGGAAATGACAGTGAGCACGTTGTTCATGTCGTGCGCAATCCCGCCCGCAAGCGTGCCTAACGATTCCAGCTTGCTCGTGGTCAAGCGTTCGTCTTCGACCCGTTTCCGCTCGGTGATGTCGCGCACGAATATCGAAAGCCCGTCACCGCTCGGGTAGGAATGCACTTCCAGGAGTGCGCCTTGAACCGCGGCCTCAAACTCCCGAGGAGTCTGCTCTTCCATGACTTCGCGGAAGTTTTTTTCGAGGACCGATCCGATCAGTTGCGGATAGATTTCCCAAACGTTGTGCCCGATCAGATCTTCGCGCCTGGTCTTGAACATCCTCTCCGCCCGCGCATTGCAGTAGGCAAAGTTCCAAGTGCGATCGAGCGTGACGAAGCCGTCGCTCGTTTTTTCGAGGATGTCAGCGGTGCGCCGCGCCGATTCCAGGAGTTCCCGCCGCGCCTGGTTTCGTTCCTGAAGCTGTTGGATGTGGCGTTCCGCGACTGAGAGCCGGACGTTAAGCCGGCGCACGTCGAAAGGCTTCGTCAGATAGTCGTTCGCTCCCGCCTGCATCGCTTCCTCAAGATCCTCGGGATTCACCCGCGCGGTCACGAGCAGGATGTAGACTTCGTCTCCATGAGGAAGGGCGCGCTGCTCCCGGCATAACTCGATGCCGCTTTTTCCCGGCAGCATCCAGTCTAGGATCAGAAACTGAAATCGGCTTTTTGCCAGCTCTGCCTCCGCTTCTTCTGCGCTCTCGCAAGCGGTCACCTCGTGACCGCGCTGCTCGATCAAACGCTGCAGGGCGCGCCGGCTGTCCTGGTTGTCCTCAATCAGAAGGATCTTCATTGTTTCGCAAAAAGTGAAATGGCGATCTCTTGGCCGCGGGATCTGGCGTGAGCGTCGCTGTGGGAAAAGCTTTGTTCGCCTCTCAAAACAGCAGGTTGACTGCCACTGCGCCGCGAAACTCGTGCGACCGGTGGAATTTTACAGGTGCAGCCCAGAATAACCAGCCCACTAGGAGCGACTCTTGCGTTGGCGGACGCCTCTGCTACGTAGAACGCAGTCTTTGCCTTTGAAATCGCAGCATTTTTCTCTGGTTCGTCGCCTCGCTCTGGTCGCTTCGGTTCTTCTCTTGAGCTGCGGATCGCTCGCGTGCCAGACAACGCCAGTGACGACGCCAATCGCGGCAAAACCGCTGGCGACCGCACCCCCGCCGGCTGCGACCGGCCGGCCGACCGTTTCCCCCAACGAAAGACCAGCCGGAACGGCCACATCGAATCACAACGTCATCAGCTACAGCGAAGTGCACGTGGACGGTCCCTACATCGCGATGACCTTCGACGACGGCCCGAACGAAAAGTTAACGCCGGAGCTGCTCGATATTCTCAAGGCGCGCCACATCCATGCGACTTTTTTCGTGGTGGGGCAGAACGCGGAGCGTTTCCCGCAGATCCTGGAGCGCGCCGTGCGCGAAGGTCACGAGATCGGCAACCATAGCTGGAGTCACCCGGCGTTTGCGAAAATGTCGGAGAGCGCGGTGCGCCGCGAGCTGCAAAAAACAGATGATGCAATTCGTGCGGCAACAGGGCATTCGCCGGTCCTGTTGCGGCCGCCTTATGGCTCCATCACTGCGCATCAGAAACAGTGGATTCATGCTGACTTTGGCTACGACATCATTCTTTGGGATGTCGATCCGCTCGATTGGAAACGTCCGGGGCCGAGCGTGGTGATGAATCGGATCGTGAAGGAGACGCATCCCGGCTCGATCATTCTCTCGCACGATATCCATCCTGGCACGATTGCCGCGATGCCCGAAACCTTGGACAGATTGCAGGCCGAAGGCTTCAAGTTTGTGACCGTCTCCGAATTGATCACGATGGCCAAACCCGGGTCCGCGAAAGAATCGCACGCCGCAGGTTCGACCGTGTCGCCCACACCGATTCCGCCCGGTTTTGCTTTTCCCACGCCGGTGCCATCCGCCTCGCCCGGCCTAACAAAGCCGTAATTGCCGGCATGATTGCCGACCTTTATCTGCAATTTCGCAACCGCGTAGAGGCCGCCCTCTCCGCGCTGCTCAAGCTGACCGCGGACATGCAGCGCGAAACGGTCATGCTCGACACCATCCAGAACCTGCTCAAGGACGTGCGGGAGCCGCTCCTCTTCGTCGTCGTGGGCGAGGTGAAAGCGGGCAAATCTTCGCTGCTCAACGCGCTTTTTGGACAGGAATTTTGCAAGGTTGACGTGCTGCCCGCGACGGACCGCGTTTACATTTTTAAGCACGGCTCGCGCGCCGAAACCGTGGACGTTTCTCCACAAGTGACGGAGCGCTACGAGCCGATTGCCTTCCTCGAAAACTTCAACATTGTGGACACGCCGGGCACGAACACGATGGTCGCCCAGCACCAGGAGATCACGGAGAATTTCATCCCGCGGGCCGACCTCGTGCTCTTCGTCTTTTCCGTGGTGAATCCGTGGGGCGCTTCCGCGTGGGAGCTGCTCAAATTCGTGAACAAGAAGTGGCTCAAGAACATTGTCTTCGTTCTGCAACAGGCCGATCTGCGCGAGCCGCGCGAGGTCGAAGTGGTCGAGCAACACCTGCGTGAAACCGCGAATGAAAAGCTCGGCTTTGCGCCACCGATCTTCGCCGTTTCGGCTCGCCAGGCACTGCTCGCGCGCACGACTGGCGTCGACAAGCAAAGGCTGCTTCGGGAAAGCCATTTCGAAGCCCTCGAACAGCACATCAACCTGATGGTCGATCAATCGCAGCGCGGAATGCAGAAGCTGATTTCCATTTGCCAAACCGCGACCGTGATCCTGAGCGACAGCTCACTCCGCATCCGGAATCTGCTCGCCACGATCGTGCGCGATGAAGAACAGCTCGGACGTCTCGAAGGAATCCTCGCGGAAAGAAAAGCGCAGACTTTGCGCCAGGTCGGGGGATTCTTGCGCGGGATCGAGCAGGCCTGTCGCCGCTGCGAAAAGGAAGGACAGGAGTTGCTTGAACACAATCTCTCGTTCTGGCGCACCTGGCGTCTGGTTTTTGGAAAGGCCGAATGGCAGGAAAAATTCCAAGCCGATCTTGAGAACAAGATGCGCGACCTGATTCAGCCGCAGGTCGAGAACGCGCTGCAACTGCTCGAGACTGATCTGCGCAGTCTCTGGCCGCAGCTCCAGGACACGATGGAAAACCAGTTTAAAGGCGACGGTCGGGTGCAGGTGAGTCAAACGATTCCCGATTTCGCGCGCCAACGCCGCGAGCTGCTGCAATCGATCGAGCTTACACTGGTCGAGCGCATCGCTGGCCGCGGAATGGAAGCGCAGCTTGAGCGTATGTTTCGCGAAACTGCCAACTGGCTTCGGGTTCCTGCAGGTGTCGCCGCCGCGGGCGGAATCGTAACCGTAATTGCCGCGATGAGCAGCGCTGCCGTCGCCGACGTCACCGGCATCGTCGCCGCTTCAGCGTTCGTCGCCGGCACCTTCGTCGCTTTCGGACGTCGACGGAAAATCCTTTCGGAATATCACCGCCAGATGGAAGCCAAGAGGGAGGAACTGGTCGCGGCGATCGAGCAGCAATTGCAGCACGCGATTGATCTTTTCTATGGGGAGATCGGTTCTGTCTTTCAACCGTTGCGAGCCTTTTGTGCCTCGGAACGGAAACGCTACGACCCGCTTCTGGAGCGGGTGCACGACGTGGAAAAAACCTTCGGCCAGCTCAATACCGAGCTGATGCGACACAAGTAATTCATCATCTCCGGCAAAGCCGAGGGATCCCGTCCAGCAGTCGAAAAAGCCGGACTAGCGAATCGGTAAAGGGACCTCGGCAGTGTTCCTGCGACTGCATAGAGCACGCTGCGGACTATGCCCCAAGTCACCGAGAAGGACGCCGCGCGGCCACCACTCGTTAGGCTGCCGACTACTTCTTCGCGCGAGTTTTCTTCGGGGGATATTGTTCAGCCAGCCGCTGTTCACTCTGCCGGCGCGCGATCACGAAATTATTGTTGTCGCCGTAATTGCGCCACGGACCCGGCGGCACGTCACGCACCTCAACAAACTGCCAGTCGTTGAGCGACATATTGCCGATGCCGAGGTAATCGCGAACCGCGGGAGAAACATCGAGTCCCGCGCCGTGGTTCAGGTTCGGCCGCGGCCGTTCATTGCGGAAAACATACTGCCAGTGATCCGTCCGAAATGGCCCGCAATCTTCCCACTGGGCGTAACAAATCCGGTTGCCGTGCCGGATCGCGATCCACCGGTCTTTGCAGACGGAATGTCCCTGTTGCACGACCGCCTGCCGGAACCACGGGACCACCGTCGGAGCCTCCGGTTTAAATTGGCCGTGCGACACGTCGTTATACGGCAATGCCACATAAAACGGGTTTTGCCGGGGAACGAAATTGACAGGAATGTAATCGTGGCGGCGCGAGGCGTCGGGATCATCGAAGCCGCCATAGTTTTGGGTCCAATTCGGATCCCATGAGCTCTTGTGATTCGGCACCGGATTGTTTGCGGTCGCGTTTTCGCCAATCCAAAAAATCGTGGTGACGATGTCGGTCTTCCAAGGGTAGCGCGACGTCGAAAAGCGGGAGGTCGTCGGTACAAACACCTGAGGCTCGACTTTGAGAAGCGCCTGCGCGCGGAGCTTCATCGCGTATTTAGCGAAGTCGGCGCTACTCTCGTAAGGCGATTGTGCCTGCACGAACGAAAGGCATACGAAGGTCAAAGCCGCCGAGGCGCCGAGAATTTTCGTTCGTTTCGTAAACATTACCGCTTTTTTCTAGCTGAAACGCTCGCCGAGGCAAGCTTGTTCGCTCCGTAAAAATTTAGCACGAACCATTCCGCCGAGCGCTCAGCTTCGGGTGAGCAAGGTGTCGCGACGAAATTCCGCGTCGTTAGGCTGAGGGTGATCGAGTGTAAAATGCAGCCCGCGGCTCTCCTTCCGGCTGAGTGCGGAGTCGACGATCAACGCCGCCACTGTCGCGAGATTCCGCAGTTCCAGCAGGTCCACCGTGATTCGGAAGTTCCAATAAAATTCCTGAATCTCTCGCTGCAGATTCCGCAGACGTGCGCTCGCGCGCTGCAGTCTTTTGTCAGTCCGCACGATCCCGACGTAGTCCCACATCAGCCGGCGAATTTCATCCCAGTTATGATAGATCACGACCAACTCGTCCACGTTCTGGACTTCGCCCGCACGCCATTCCGGCAGCGACACGGCCCCGGCCGGATGCGCGGGTGGATCCTTCGCGACAAGCGCAGCGCAGGCGCGATGCGCGAGCACCAGGCCTTCGAGCAGCGAGTTGCTGGCGAGGCGATTGGCGCCGTGCAGACCGGTGCAACCGACTTCTCCGATCGCATAAAGTCCCGACAAGCTGGTGGCGCCGTTGATGTCGGTCTTGATCCCCCCGCATTGGTAATGCGCTGCCGGCACGACCGGAATCGGATCTTTCGCCATGTCGATTCCGTAGCGCAGACAGGTCTCGTAAATGTGCGGGAACCGCTCGAGCAGGAACTCGCGCGGCTGTTGTGTGATATCGAGGTAAACGCACTTCGCCCCGGTCCGTTTCATCTCTGCATCGATTGCGCGCGCCACCACATCGCGCGGCGCGAGCGAACCGAGCGGATGCACCAGCCTGACGAAATCTTCGCCTTTGTTGTTGCGCAGGATCCCGCCTTCGCCGCGGACTGCCTCGGAAATCAGGAACGACTTTGCCTCGGCGTGAAAGAGACAGGTCGGATGGAATTGCACAAACTCCATGTCAGCAATGACCGCGCCCGCGCGCCACGCCATCGCCACGCCATCGCCCGTCGCGATGTCCGGATTGGTCGTGTAGAGGTAAACTTTTCCGCAACCGCCGGTGGCGAGCACGAGGCGATCGGTTCGGATCGTCTCGACCGTGCCGGTGCTTTCATCGAGCACGTACGCGCCGAGACAATGATCCCTGGTCGCGAAGCCGAGTTTCGCGGCCGTGATGAGATCGACTGCCATGTGATTTTCGAGCAGCTCGATCCTGGGCGAGCGTCGCACCGCTGCGAGCAGGATGTTTTCGATTTCCGCGCCCGTCATGTCGTGCACGTGCAGGACGCGACGTTTCGAATGACCGCCTTCGCGCCCGAGATCAAGCTCGCGATGGCCGGCCACATCTCGCTCGTCGAAATGCAGGCCGAGTTCCATCAACTCCTGCACCCTTTCAGGGCCTTCTTTCACGATGGTCTCGACGGCTTGGATATCGCAGAGCCCCGCGCCGGCTTCGAGCGTGTCGCGAATGTGGAGTGCGAAAGAGTCCTCGTCGCTCGTCACACAGGCGACGCCGCCCTGTGCCCAGGCGGTGTTCGAATCGACGCCTTTACGTTTCGTGATAATCGCGACCCGGCCGTGTGCGGAGGCTTTGAGCGCAAAGGTCAGTCCCGCGATGCCGCTGCCGATCACGGCGAAATCGAACTGCTTCATCCAAGGAGAATGTTGTCGATCAAACGGGTTCGGCCAAAAAAGATTGCCACCGCCAGAAGGGTGCGCGGCGCGATTGTTAGGCGCGGTTGCAGATCATCCGCGCCGACAATCTCGGCGTAGTCAATTCGGGCGAGGGGAGCCGATTCGATCTTTTGCCTAACGAGCGTGAGAACTCGCTCAGCGGAGTCTTCCGGCGACCGGGCGGCTTCCAGCAGCGCTGCGCGAATCACCGGCGCCTGCCGCCGCTCCGCGGCGCTGAGGTATTGATTCCGGGAGCTGAGCGCCAAACCGTCGGGTTCACGCACGGTTGGTCCAGCGAGGATTTCAATCGGGAAATTAAGATCGCGCACCATCCGCCGGACAATCGCAAGTTGCTGAAAATCTTTCTCCCCAAAAACCGCGGCATCCGGCGCGAGGAGGTGAAAGAGCTTCGTTACCACCGTGGTGACGCCGCGAAAATGTCCGGGCCGGGACGCGCCGCAGAGCCGTTTCGAAAGCGACGTTTCCTCCACGAACGTCGACCGATCGCTGCAGTAGAGTTCGTTAGGCTGAGGCCGAAAAATCAGATCGACGCCTTCTGCGCGGCAGGCTGCCTCGTCGGCTGCTTCCGGCCGCGGGTAGCGTTCAAAGTCGGAGCCAGGCTCGAACTGGAGCGGATTGACAAAAATAGTCACGACGACTTCCCCGTCACGCCCGGCGCTTTCCCGCGCCAGCCTAACGAGGGAGATATGGCCGGCATGCAACGCGCCCATCGTCGGAACCAGCACCCGCCGCCGCTCGCCCGGAGGGGAAAGATCCGAAATCCGTTCGACGATTTTCATTCGTCCAACCAAATGGCCTGCCGCGCGAAAGGAAAGCGCTGATGGCCGAAATTTTTCCAGCCCGCTGAGATGGCAAGTTGCTCAAGTTCGGAAAAGGAAAAAGCGCGCACGGCCGAGGCGACCGCGTCATTTCGCGTCATCGGCTCACGAAAAATCGTCCGTGTGATCAAGTCCACTCCTGCGCGTGCGAGCCAGCCGCGGCGCAGGTCGGCGACGAGGACTCTGCCGCGGGAAAGTTCGCGACACCGCTGGAGCAGCTGGATCGCGGTCGTTTCATCGAAATGATGTAGCGCGAGCGAGAAAAGGACGACGTCGTAGCTCTGCGGTGGACCAAAATTTCCGATGTCAGCGTGATGGTAGGTAATTTCCGTAAACCCGCGGCTCAGTTCCCGCGCGATCGCGACGGTCGATTCCTGAAAGTCCACCGCGTCAATCTGCACCTGCGCCTCGAGTTTGCGCGCGAACTCGACCACCAGTCGCGGGATGTCGCCCGAGCCGGTCGCAAGGTCAAGAACGCGCAACTTGTCGTTAGGGTGAATCCAGCGGTGCAGGAAATGGCGCACGAGCCGATAGCTGCCGAACCACCGATTGAGGGCGCGGAGATTTCGCAGGTCGGAGATCAATTCCGCAGAAACTGGCTGCGGCCGATCCATCCACTCCGGGTCCGCCGGATCGAAGCGACGCTTCACCGCTTGAGAGAAACTTTCAGCAGTTTGGCATCCCTCGCCGGGCGGCGCCGGCTCGGGATCACAATCCTTGAACGGTCGTCGCTCTTGCGAATCACGCGAGAAACTTCTGCCACGCTTCCGGCAGCTGCGCCGTCTCGATCTCGCTCGCGATGCGCCCTTCCGCTTCCGCCTGAAACGAAGTGCTCGTGCCGTAAACCGTGATCACATCTTCTGAACCCTCAACGCGCAAAGCGTGCGCCACTCCCGGCGGAATCACGACGGCCACGTTGTTTCCTCCGCGATGATTATCGCCCTCAATGAAAAGACGCATCGTGCGCGGCGGCAATCCGGCTCGCGCCTCGCGCAGGATCATCTCGACCCGACCCTGGACAAAAAACATCACGTCCCATTGCTCTTCTTCGTAAGGACGGAGCGAAAAGTTGCCACTTTCCGCGACGAACAGATGTTGGAACCATTCGTGAGGCGACCGGTCTTGCGGAATCCTCGGCGGATGCACATGAAACCCCTTTGCTGTCTGCGCGAACATGCGCGCGGCCGCCCATTGCTGCGGCCACAATCCGATCTCAGCCAGTTTCCCTTCGTCTCGCCTAACGAACTCGCCAAAGGAGCCGCGATGCCGCTGCGGATAGATCGTACGGCGGAAAATTTCGACGCCCGGAATCCACGCGTCGTATACCTCGGCCCGATCGAGGGTCGCCAGTCTTCCGGCGTCGACTCCGACTTCGGCAATCTGTTCGCCTAACGAGCGGGTGGCGTAGTCGCGCATCACCAGGGCCTGCCGCGCCTCCGGAGCGAGGCCACGCCAGCGGTCGTCGTTGTCTTTTTCCATGGGCGAGAGGAGTTATTTGCCTAACGAGAAGTCCGCGTGGTCACGGGAAAGGTTCGGGTTGTAATAGGGGTCGTGCGCGATCAGGTCCGGCCAGCGTTCCCGCAGCACTTCCGCTTCACTCGGTTCGACGCTGGCCCGGCGAGAGGCGGATTGGTCGTGATAGAGCTTCGCGAAGGGAGTGTAAACCACGAGGTAGCCGGCCCGGCGCATCTTCAGGCAGAGATCGACATCATTGAAGATGACCGGCAGCCGCTCTTCATCAAACCGGCCGACCTCTTGGAAGACTTCCCGGCGCGTCATCATGCAGGCGGCGGTGACGGCGCTGTAGTTGCGGGTGACTTGCAATTGCCGGCAAACTCCCGGCGCCTCGGCCGGAAAACCATAAAAGGCATGTTTGACCATGCCGCGCACGCCGAGCACGACGCCGGCGTGCTGGATTGTCTCGTCTCGCAGAATCAGCCGCGCGCCGACAGCGCCGACTTCGCGGCGTTGTACATGTTCCGCCATCGCGGTCAGCCAGCCGCTCTCTATCACCTCGGTGTCGTTGTTCAGAAAAAGAAGCCACGGAGCATCGGTGTGTTCGACCGCGAAATTATTGATCGCGGAATAGTTGAACGGCCCTTCAAAATGGAGGAGCCGATGCGGGAAGTTTTGAAAATAAGCATGTGCCTCCTCGGATTGGCTATCGTTATCGACGACTACGATTTCGTAATTCGAGTAGTTCGACTTTGTCTCCACGCTCGCCACGCAACGCGCGAGCAGATCAATCCGATCACGTGTCGATATGATGATCGCAATTTTCTTTTCCTCTTTCAGATGCCGGCGAATCCGAAACCCATGCGTGCGCCAGTCGATCGCGACGTGACCGGGCTGGTGAACGCGCGCGAGGTAATCCGTCAGGCCGCGCCGGGCGGCTTCGAGCGCGTCGGGTTTCGACCGGATGTTCGTCGAGGTCGAGCCTTCGCTCCGGCGCCAGTGGTAGAGAATCCGCGGCACGTGAAGAATCCGTGAGGTGGCTGACATGATGCGGAGGAAAAGATCGTAGTCCTGCGCAAAATCGAATTCCGGGCGGAACCCGCCGAGCTCGCGCACGAGCGACAGCCGGATCGTGGTGAAATGGCATAGGTAATTGTAGGAAAGGAAGAAGTCGGGCGACCAGTCAGGCTTGAACATCGGCGCGTCGAAGCCGGTCTCGGTCAGCTTGTCTTCGTCGGAGTAGATGAGGTCGGCGTCGGGATGTTGCTGCAGCAGCTTCGCCGTCTGAAAAAGCGCGTCCGGTTCGAGCGTGTCGTCGTGATCGAGCAGGCCGATCCATTCCCCACGCGCCGCTTCCAGCCCGCGATTCGAAGCCACAGAAATTCCGCTGTTTTTTTCCAGATGCAGAACACGGAAACGGAAATCGCGCGCGGCGATTTGCTCGAGTGCCTGCAGGGTCGCGGGGTCGTCTGAACCATCGTCGATCAGGAGCAACTCCCAATTCTCGTAGATCTGGGTCGCAACCGATTCGACCGCTTGCTCGAGCCAGGCGACAGGAGTGTTGTGCACCGGCGTGATGATGCTGATAAGCGGCTGCGCGGGGAACGCGGCCGCCTCCGCGCGCATCGCGGCGGCTTGAGCGGAGGTGACGCGATGACGTTCAAACCATTCCTGGTATTCGTTAGGCTCGCTCGCATTTTGGCGGAAGCGGAGTTGCGGCCAGCGCTTCTGGATCCCCCGGAACAGCTTTTGCGGCAGACGGTAGGGGGCGAGAATCACTTGGCCGATTTTGCGCTCGGGTGATTTTCGCAACGCCTGCTTTTCGCTCTTGAGCTGCTTCAGGTCGCGCTTTACCTGCTTCAACTTCAGCACCTTCTCCTCGAGCAGCGCGATGTGCCGATCGGCGGTTTCCAGTTCCATCAGTCGCGTCCGGAGTGTCCGCTGCAATCCCTGCATCTGGGTGTGGAGACGCGCGAATCCGCGCTCAACTGCGGGCATCAAAACTTCCGCGCCGATCGATCCGCGCCGCAAGCGAATCGCGGCAGGCTCAATCTCCGTGATGTCCGATTCGTAATCGGGGAAAAAACCGAACGTGCTGAGCCATCCGACCAGGTGCGGGCGGCGCGCAGCCGTCTCCGCGCCGAGGCCCGGGACCAGCACGAGGTCATCAACCAGGCTCGTTAGGCTCGCGAGCGTTTCCCTCTCTTCTTCCCCTTCCTCCAGCGGCGGATAAAGCCAGATCGCAAAGTCGAAATTCGGCCGGCTCCCGTTTTGCGGAAGTGCGCGTAACGCCGTCAGTCCTGGACAAAGCGTGCTTTCGATCGGCGCCCGCTCCCACTTTTCCACCCACTCGGCCGGCTGTTCCCCTACCACCAGGACGTGCGCGGGCGCATACTTCCGCGCGATGAGACGCGCGAAATCCGACCGCACCGTCTGAACAAGGCGCCGCTGCACGAGGCCACATTATATTGATTGCAGCGGCTCGCAGGCAAATTTACGGTGCTGCCGCACGCCCCGCGGCCGGCGCCCGTGGTTTCTGATGGTCGATTTCTGCGTTTACCTTTTCTATCGCGCCGCACTCGCCCTGATCGTTGCGCTGCCGGTCCGGGCGGTTTTTGCGCTGGGCAACGTGCTGGGCTTTCTCGCCTGGCTGGCGCTGCCAAACTACCGGCGGCTGGCACGGCATAACGTCCGCATTGCTTTTGGCCGGGAATTTGGAAATGCCAAAACCAGCCGGCTGGTGCGTCAGCATTTCCAACGTCTGGGCGCGAATCTGCTCAGTGGGATGAAACTCAATTCGATGCCCCTCGAGCAAGTCGTCCCGCTCGTTTCGACCGAGGGCGTGGAGGAAGTCCATCGACATTTGCGCCCGGGCCGGCCCGTCGTGCTCGCGCTCAGCCACCTCGGGAACTGGGAGCTTTTCGCGCAAATTACCCCGCATTACTTTGGCTACGCCCCCCTCGGCACGGTTTACCAGAAACTCGGGAACCGCCGGATCGACGAATTCGTTAGGCAACAGCGGGCGCGTTTTGGCGTGCGGTTGTTCGATCGGAGCGAAGGCTTTCAGGAAGCCATCCGGCTCCTCCGCGGCGGCGGGATGATCGGCATTTTGAGTGATCAACATGCCGGCGATCACGGGCTCTGGACGCCCTTCTTTCACCGCCTGGCTTCGAACTCGCCGCTTCCGGGGTTGCTCTGCAAACGAACCGGCGCGGCCTTGATCGCGGCATCGCTCTACACGGAAGCACCGGGGAAGTGGCGAATGACATTCACTCCCGCGCTGGATCAGCCTAACGACAACATCGAAGAGCTGACTGCGAAGACGAACCTGGCCATCGAAAGCGAGGTTCAGCGGGCGCCGGAGGATTGGTTCTGGGTCCATAACCGCTGGAAAACGCCGCGGCCGAACTGGCTCCTGACGGAATATAAGCGCGGAGTCTTCGTGCCTGACGAATCTGCCGGGCAGCTGCAGCCGTTCCGGATTTTGATTCGTGCGAGCAATTGGCTGGGTGACAGCGTGATGAGCATTCCCTCGGTGCGCGCGATCAAAAATGGCCGGCCCGACGCGCATCTCACCATCCTTGCGCCGGAAAAGATCGCGGCGGTTTGGCGGCTCGTGCCGGAAGTGGACGAAGTTTTGTCGTTAGGCAAAATGTCGCTCCCGGCGGTCCGGCGCTTGTTGCGCAGTCGCCCACCGTTCGATGTGGGCGTGATTTTCCCAAACTCGCTTCGGAGCGCGCTTGAACTTTGGCTCGGCGGCGTGCCGAGGAGGGTCGGCTACGCGGGCCACCGGCGACGCTGGCTTCTGCAGCAGGTGGTGGCACCGCTTCCACGACGAGGTCCGCCGCCGCACCAGGTTGAGCATTATCTCGATCTCGCGCGTTCGTTAGGCGTGAACGCGGAAGCAGGTGAGATCGCGCTCGCCAGGCCAGGGGCAGAGCCGGGTCGTTTCGGGCTTTGCCCGGGCGCCGAATACGGACCGGCAAAACGCTGGCTGCCGGAACGGTTCGCGGAAACGGCCGCTGCATTCGGCGGGCATTGGGTGCTTTTCGGGACGGCAAGAGACAAGGAAGTCGGCGCACCGATCGCGGCCACTCTCGGCGAGAAATGCACCAATCTGATCGGCCGGACCACGCTCGAACAACTGATCGAAGAGCTGAGAAGATGCGCGCTCCTGCTCACGAACGACACCGGTACGATGCACCTCGCCACCCTTCTCGGCGTGCCGGTGGTGTCGGTTTTTGGCTCAACTGAGCCGCGTCTGACGGGTCCGCTGGGAAGCCGGAGCGCGGTCGTTAGGCATCACGTCGAGTGCAGTCCCTGTTTTCTGCGCGACTGCCCGCTCGATTTCCGCTGTATGAAGGCGGTGACGACTGAAGAAGTGCTCGCAGCTCTGCGCGCTTCATCCTAAGCGAGCGCAGCGGAGCGGAAGAATTCTCGTAAAGCTGAGTGAAGGCTTTGCAGTGGAAGACGCTGCTGTCAGTCGGCAACGAAGCTCGACGACGTCTCTCCGCTGCGCTCGGTATGACTGCCGGCGCGTCTAAACCTTCATCACCTCGGCGTCTTTGCGCTCGAGGTGTTCGTCGATCGATTTCACGAATCGGTCGGTCAGTTTCTGGACTTCCCCCTCCGTGTCGCGGAGCTGGTCCTCCGTCACTTCGCCGTTTTTCTCCAGCTTCTTCGCTTCATCCATCGCGGTCCGGCGATTGGCGCGGACGCGGACGCGGGCTTCTTCGGCCATTTGCCGGAGAGATTTTACGAGGTCCTTGCGCCGTTCTTCGGAGAGCTCGGGAATCGGGAGCCGGATCAACTTGCCATCCACGAGCGGCTGAATCCCAATCTTAGATTCCTTCAGTGCGCGCTCGATGTCGCGCACTGTGGAGGCATCAAACGGCTGCACGACCAGGAGCCGCGGTTCCGGCGTAGTGATGAGCGCGAGCTGCTTCAGTTTCATCGATGAGCCGTAAGCTTCGACATCGACATTCTCGACCAGTGCCGGCGAGGCTTTCCCGGTGCGGACGCTGGAGAATTCGTGGATCATGTAATCCACGCTTTTTTCCATTGCCATTTCGGCTTCGAGCAGAATGTCTTCGGCGCTCATAAATGTGCAGGGAAGAAAGCTGGGAGAACCGGCATGCGCAATCGCTAATCTGTCACGAGTGTGCCGACGGGGCGGCCGAGGACGACGTCGCGAATGTTTGTCGGCTTGTTCATGTCGAAAACCACGATCGGGATTTTGTTGTCCATGCAAAGGCTGAACGCGGTGGAATCCATGATCTGGAGCCGTCTCGTCAGGGCATCGGTGTAGCTGATCCGGTCGAAACGTTTTGCGTCCGCGTGAAGGTTGGGGTCGCTGTCGTAAATGCCGTCGACTTTGGTCGCTTTCAGAAGGATCTCGGCGCCGATCTCGCTCGCGCGCAACGCCGCCGTCGTATCGGTGGAGAAATAGGGGTTGCCGGTGCCGGCGACGAAGATGACGACGCGGTTCTGCTCGAGATGACGAATCGCCCGGCGGAGAATAAATGGTTCCGCGATATTTTCCATGGCGATCGCGGTCTGCACCCGGGTGACGAGGCCGCTCTGTTCAAGTTGACTCTGCAACGCGAGACCATTGATGACGGTCGCCAACATTCCCATGTAATCCGCGGTCGTGCGGTCCATCCCACGATGGCTGGCGGCGAGACCGCGCCAGATGTTTCCGCCGCCGATGACGATACAAACCTGCACGCCGAGCGAGAAGACCTCCTGCACCTGCCGGGCGATCTCCTTGACGATCTGCGGCGAAATCGTGTCGCGTCCGCCGGTCTCGCGCAATGCTTCCCCGCTTAATTTCAGGACGATACGTTTGTAGGCGGGCGTGGCAGTTTCCATGGCGGCGGGATGATCAATCAGAAACGGAATGAAAGGGAGGAAAAACCTCGAAAAAACTCGGCGGCGGTCAGGCGGCGTTTCCCTTCGAGCTGTACTTCTTCGAGGCGCAAGGCGCCGCGCCCGCATGCCGTGACGATGGCGTCGCTAAGCTGAAGAATCGTTCCCGGCGCCGCAGCGATTTCAGGCATGGGACTGGCCCGGAATATTTTCAGGCTTCGCACTTTGCCGTCGGCGCCGGCGATCTCCGTGAAGGTCCCGGGCCAGGGATCAAAGGCCCGAATCTTTCGTTCGATCGTTTTGGCGTCCTCGGCCCAGTCGATCCGGCCATCCGCGCGCTCAAGCTTCGGAGCGTAAGTCGCCAGCGTGTCTTCCTGCGGCATGCGCGGAGCGGCGCCAAGTCCCATTTGATCGAGCGCAGCGAGTAGTGCAGGCGGAGCGAGTTTCGATAGTCGATCGTGGAGCGAGCCGCCGGTGTCGTCAGGCTCGATCGTTAGGCACACACGCGAAAGAATGTCGCCCGTGTCGAGACCCTCATCCATATACATGACGGTGATTCCCGTCTGCTGGTCGCCGGCTGCGATCGCCGCCTGAATGGGCGCTGCGCCGCGATGCCGCGGGAGGAGCGACGCGTGCAGGTTTAGACAAGCCAGACGCGGGAGATCGAGCACGCTCCTCGGCAGGATCTGGCCGTAAGCGGCCACGACGATGACATCCGACGCGAATGCGCTGAGTTCTGCGACGGCGGATTCTTCTCGGATCTTGCGCGGCTGGAGAATCGGTATGGTTGTATCCTTGAGCGCCTCTTTGACCGGCGAAGCTTGGATTCTCTGATCGCGGCCAACCGGTTTATCCGGTTGCGTGACGGCCGCTATGACCTCGTGGTTCGGTGAATCCAGGAGCGCGCGCAAAGTCGGCACCCCAATTTCGCCCGTGCCGATGAAGACGACGCGCATTTCGCCTCTTACGGCACGAGACCGCGAGGCGCGACTGAGCGGCGAGGACGGCGGGGCGGCGCCGCGGCGCGAGCCATCAGCTTATCGCCCGCGGTGACTTCACGTTGTCCCACCGACGAACCGCAGCCGGTGCAAAGGTAGTCGTAAAGTTCGCGGTCCGGCAGGATCAGAAGGAGCCGCTCACGCACCGGCATGGCGGTTTTGCATTTCTCGCAATAAAGGCTGGAAGCGGTGAAATTTTCAAACTGCTGCTGGCTCATGGTTCCCATTCGCGACCGTCCCGAGAATGTGGAAAAGCACCTTGGCCGGCGGCTCGGTCGCATCGACAACTTGCACCCGATCCCGGTAATGGTCGAGCACCGGTTTCGATTCCGTCTCGTAGGTCTGGAGCCGGCGCTTGATCACTTCTTCGTTTGCATCGTCGAGCCGGTTGTCTTTGAGCGCGCGCTTTTTCAGCCGGGCGAAAAGAGCGTCGCGATTTGGGCAGGAAAGATGGAAAACCTTTTGCACATCGATGAGCGAATCCATGATCTTCGCCTGGCCGACATTCCGCGGGATACCATCGAGCACGAGCACGTCGATATCGGGCTTGAACTCGTGCGCTTCCACCGCGGCATCAATATGCGCGCGCCATAGCTCGACTGTAATCTCGTCCGGCACGAGCTGGCCTTTGCTCGAGAACTCGAGGAAAGCGCGACCCACTTTGGTGCGGGTATCGAGCGTGCGGAAGACGTCGCCGCAGGCGCAATGAAAGAAGCGAGGGATCGAACCGAGAGAGCGCCCTTGGGTTCCCTTGCCACTGCCCGGCGCGCCGAAAAGGACGTAGGTGTGATATTTCATGGAATCGCCGTTATAACCGAAAGCGCAGATCGAGACAATACGGAAAAGCCGGAACGCGTCGGAAAGACACGACCTAACGATCAGCCGAGGTGGACGGAATCAACCGTCGAGCTTAGTTCGTCGCCGCCGCTTCGTCCGGAACGACGTTCACCCGGCGACCGGCGCGATCGAACTGCACCTGTCCGTTAACCAGCGCGAAAATGGTGTAATCGCGGCCGAGACCGACATTTTTCCCGGGACGAAATTTCGTTCCGCGCTGGCGGATGATGATGTTGCCGGCGACAACTGATTCGCTGCCAAATTTTTTCACGCCCAGCCGTTTGCTGACGCTATCGCGTCCGTTCTTGACGCTGCCTTGTCCTTTTTTATGAGCCATTAGGTAAGGTTGAGAGAGTTGAGAGTTGCAGTTGAGAGACTATTCCGCGGATGTCGCTTCGCTCTTTGCTGTCTTCTTTTTCGAAGCGAGTTCGATTCCTGTGATTTTTACACGAGTCAGTTTGCGACGGTGACCGACCGTGCGGTGATATCCTTTACGGCGGCGATATTTGAACGCGATGACCTTCTTGTCTTTGCGCTGCTCGACGACTTCGGCCGTCACGGTCGCGCCTGAGACGAACGGGCTACCATGAGTCAAATTCTCGCCGTCGGCGTGCAGGAGCACTTCGCCGAAAGTCGTCTTCGCCCCCGCGTCGCCTTCGAGCAAATCGACGTCGATCGTGTCACCCTCTGCGACCCGGAATTGCCGCCCGCCTGTTTTGATAATTGCGTAAGCCATAGCCTTGGGAAAAGTCGGTGACGCTCCCACAGCGAGGACGCTTTGACAAGCGGAAATGCCGCGATGCAGAGGCCGTGTCGCCCGCAACCCATGACGGTGTAGAGGCAGGCGGATCGTCCCACAAGCCCGGAGCCAGTCTTCCAAACGGAGCGGCCGGCACGGCCGCTTCTACAACGGAATCCGGGCGGAATCAGCTTGCTGGCTGCTCGACTCGTTTCGTTTCAACCCGCACCGCGTGTGCACCCGGCTCCACCGCAGACCCAAAGTAATCGGCATATACCTGGGTAAATTCGGCGCCGAGGAGCAGGATTTGGGAAGAATAATAGACCCACAGGAGCAGCGTAATCAGGGAACTGGCCGCACCGTAGGCCGAGGCCGCCGATCCGCTGCCGAGGTAAAGTCCGAGTGCCCACTTCCCGAGCGCGAAAAGCAGAGCGGTGATGACCGCGCCGATCCAGACATCGCGCCAGCGGATTTTGGCATCAGGCAGGAATTTAAAGATGAGTGCGAGGAGGAAGGTGACAACGGCAAGATCAAAAAGCGAATAGGCAGTGAGGGCAAGCGCGAACCCGCCCGGCAGGTGCGCCTGCACGTAGCTGCTGAATCCTTTCAGCAAGCTTTCGACAGTCATCGAGACGAGCAGGAGAAAGCAGACGCCACCGACCATCGCAAAGGAAAGAAAACGGCTGCGCAGGAACCCCCAGATGCCAGCGCCCGGTTTTGCTTTCACGCCCCAGATTGTGTTCAGCGCGTCCTGCAGCTGCCCGAAGACTCCGCTCGCGCCAAAGAGCGCCAGAGCGACTCCGATGACAGTTGCGAGAATACCTTTATCGGGTTGCGAGGCCTTTTGAGCGATGCCCTGGATAACGTCGATCGCACTCCGGTCGAGGAAATAGCTCAGTTGATGGGTCATCTTCTGCCACGCGCCGGCGGGATCGTTGCGGAAAACAAGACCGAGAACCGCGAGGAGGACGAGAATGAGCGGCGCGAGTGAAAAGACCGTGTAATAGGCGAGCGCGGCGCCGAGTTGGGGCGCCTTATCTTCAAGCCATTGGCGAACGGTCTCTTTGCCGAGATTAAAACCGGTAACGAAAAGGTTTTTGCCCTTCAGGGACTGGGGTGCTGCGTCGCTCATAGCTACCAGTTCGTCCGCGAGAACGCAGCCGCTCGGGTGCAAATGCAAAATCCAATCTGCGGCCCGGCTAGGTTTCGTCCGTGCCAGCGATCAAGAGCGTAATCTCACCTTTTGCCGGATGCGCCTCGTAGTGAGCGAGCAAATCGCTGCCGGTGCCCCGCTGGAATTCCTCGAATTTTTTCGTCAGTTCACGTGCGACGCAGAGCTTTCTCTCTGGCAGCAACGCGGCGCAGGCGCCAAGAGTTTTGTTGATTCGGTAGGGCGACTCGAAAAAGATCGTGGTCTCCGCCCGGCTGGCCGCGGCAGTGATCTCGCGCTCCCGCTGGCCGCTTTTTACGGGCAGAAAGCCCCGATAACAGAACCGATCCATCCTCAAGCCCGAGCCGACGAGTGCGGTGGTGATCGCAGAAACTCCGGGCACGATTGTGAACGGAAGCACCTGCTCGATGCATTTGCGGATCAAACGCGCCCCGGGATCAGACAGACCGGGCATGCCCGCGTCGGTGATGAGCGCGATGTTTGCGCCAGCGGTGAGGCGCTCGGAGAGCTCCGCCGTGCGCATTGCCTCGTTATGCTCGTGGTAGCTCAGCAAAGGTTTACGGATCTCGAAATGGCGCAGCAGATTGCCGGAATGGCGGGTGTCTTCCGCGGCGATGAGATCAACCGACTTCAGAATGGCGAGCGCGCGCAGCGTGATGTCGTCCAGGTTACCGATCGGGGTTCCGACGACATAAAGCATGCCGGATTATCCCCCGCGGCAGGCGTTCTGCCAATTCGCTCCCGTCGCCGCAAGGCGTGAGTCGCCAGAGGGGACAAAGGGCGAGCAACGTAAATGCCTTCGAAGGAGAGAGCAGGCCCCGGGGTAGCGCACACGTCTCGTGTGCTGGTCGCGCTCTCCCAGCGCGACGAGCTTTCGTGTGCAAGCAACGGCTTCCTGCGCCCCCGCCCTCGAACAAAGTTTGCACCCGGTGGAACACCGTCGCCCGCGCACGAGCCGCGCACGTCACCCAAACCCCTTGGTTGGCCAAACGCCCCGCTCTGGTAGAAGCGTCCGCAGCCAAAAAAAGCCACCCGGCACGAATGCCGAATGGCTTTTTGGTTGGCAATCCGGGAGCCGTTTGGAACGGCTCCCGGACGCAATTCTCTATTTCGTTACCGTGGCCTTAGTGGCCTGCGGCTTTTTGCCGAACCAAGCGACGGTCGGTCTGCGTGATGACGCCGTTCGAGTTCACGTCATTACGGAAGTTGTCGCTTGTCACCGTCTCCTTCCGGTGGCGATTGACGCTGATGACGTCGGCCGTATCGACCACGCCATCGCCGTTCACATCACCGATCAGGAAGGTCACCTGGGCATCCGCAGAGGCCAGGGTGTCTCCATTGGTCGCTGTAATGCCATTCAGCGTGACCGTGACGGTTTGCCCGTCGCAGGCGCTGTTGTCGAGCTGTACGATGACCGTGCTGCCTTGGACAGCCGTGCCGAGCACAGTTCCACAGGTGGAGCTAGCACTATCAACCGAGGCCACATCCTCCGAGAGGGTGAAGACCAAGATCGCTGGCTGGCCGCCGCCGGTGCGAGGTTCGATGCCAGGAAGGCTGATATCGAACTTACCAGACGACCCTTGGGTTTTCCGTGAAACCGCGGAGACCAGCGTGAGACCGCCGCCGCCGCCTGAGACTTGACCGTTCACACCCATCGAGAAGTCGTGGAATTGCGCACCCTGGTCGCTCGCCGGGCCGAAGTTGACGCCGAAGAGCTGAGGTGAATCGAACCACGAATTGTTGTCGTTGCCGCAGGGCGAGCCGACGCAATTCGCGCCACTCGTCGTCGAGTCGAAGGAACGATTCCCGTCGAGGTTACCGATCGGGGTCACGTTCAGGTAATAGGTGCCCGGAGCCAGGTGCACGTTCAGGCCCGACACTTCCACGGTGAATTCGGTGAAGCCGAAGCCGCTGCGACCGGTCGGCGTGACCGTCGGGGTCGAAGTCATACCGCTGGCAACCACTGTGCCGCCGTTGCCATTCGTGATGCCCTGATGGATTTCCCAGGTGGCGCCGGTGACTGTCGTGCTGATGAGGTCATTCGAGTAAACCGAGCTGACGTCCCAACCGGATTCATCGCTGACGATGAAGTCGTCGAACACATGCGCATAACCAGGCGCGAAGGTGTCCTGTTCGTTGGCCAAGCCATCGGTGCCGTCGAAGTCGCCGTTATACCACAGTTGATCGCCCGACGGAGTTGGCGTCGGCGTCATCGTCGGAGTCGGAGTGACGTCGCCGGTATCGGCGCGGATCAGCCAGTTACCCGGCAGACCGAAGTCGTCGATCAAACCGACGGTGTCGTTCTGACCCGGATTCTGGATGTTAACCGGACCGCCAGCGGCGTTGGCCGCGACCCAGCTTTGCCGATGAAGCGTGCTGTTTTCATCAAGTGCTGCCGGGAACTGCTCGAACCCGGAGTGCGCCGGAGTCATGTCGCCAACGAAAAAGCTCGTTGCTCCTGCCGGCAGCGTCACGGGCGGTGAGAAGGTATAGTTGATGAACGTGTCCGTGCCCTGGCTTTGGATGGTGCCAGCGACTGAACCCAGCAATACCGCGTCGCTCGGATTTCCGTCGCCGTTTGGATCGCTCCATACGGCGGCTGTGATAGGTTCACCATTCAGACTCGGGTCAGGAAAGGCGGGTGTGCCCCAAGCTATGCTCACCGTCGTGATCGTCGTTTGGCCAGGGATCACCGCGAACTGGTTGAACCAGAGCGATTCAATGTTCGAGAGTCCGTCACCAAACCCAACGGCATCCTCGGCCGTCCCGTCATCGATCATATAGACCGAATCAGGAAACAGGATCCTGTGGAAGGACGTGCTCGCCGCGGTCGTGGGTTTATGCCCCCGATCTTGCGAGCCGTGCATTTTCTTTGCGGACGACACGGTTGCGTGGGTACCGGCTTGCGCGCTGAGAGCGAGCGAAGTCAGCAATGCCATCGCAGACAGTGCCGTTTTCTGCAGGAGTGCGTATTTCATATCCTTCGAGTAGGCGGATTGCCGAAACGAGTGTCAAGACTTTTTAGCGCCAATTTCCAAAAACTTTTCCTTTTCAATCCAAAATGAAAGGAATGACCTCACCCAGCCAATGTGAGGAACCGTCCCCAATCCAAGGGGGCGAAGGTTTTCCAGTCGAGAAATCTGCCTGGACCAAAGAAGAACCCCGTGATTGGAAACTCCGATTTCCGTTGGCCAACGAGGGTCGCACTGCAGCGCTGGATGCTCCTGGCGCTCATGCGCCCACGAATTATGTCAATGCTATGGCAAAGCCATCAGCGTGCGCCACGGATTCTTGCTTCTGCGTGTTCGCGACACGAGGCGAGCGCGCGGATAAGGCTCGCAGAAGGCCGCGAAGCTGAAGATGGGAGCTACTCGGCGAATGTTGGAGTGAGAAGTGCACCTGCTGCTGGTTTGCGGGGAGCGGTGAACGAAGCCTGACGGAAGCGTCGGCTCCGCATCGACGCTGCAGAACGACCTGGCAGACAGTCGAAAAAATTCGTTCGAAGCTCGAACGCTTGCACGCGAGGAGCGCCAGACACCTAGATTCGCGGGTGGCTTGGTTCGTCAGGCGACGTCTGCCGGTTTAATGTACCCGCGCTTGGTGTCGAGATAAAGCACCACGAAAATCGCCGCGAGCCAACCGCGCAGCAGCGCGCTGATCAGGCAGCTCGCAAGCGTCGTCA
>JAICMR010000204.1 GCA_025929155.1 Chthoniobacterales bacterium
ATGAGCGGGCAAGATGCCCGCGCTCCCAGGGGGGGGGGAGCCCATTCTGGCTCACGGCGAACCGCGTCCGGGGGGTTCACCCTGCGGCAAAATGTCTCCAATTTTTCGGGGATTTCCCCTCTCAAGAAAAGCTCGAGTGAGCCGATTGGTTCCCAACGGACATTCTGTCCGCGGAGATGGGATACTCTTTGCTCAGTTTCGTGTGCCAGCCAAGTGCTGCGCTGATGCCGACACCGGGCACCCTGGTGACGATCGCACCGTCTTTTGCCGCCGTCGCCATTCTCGCCTGGTTCCTTCTCTCCAGCTATCGCGCCCGAGAACGGCTTCGTGAAGAGATCCGTCGTGTGGCGGAATCAGAACTGCGCCAACGCGCTGTGATTGAGGCATCCCCTAATTGTATTCAAACCCTGGATGCACAAGGACGCTGTGTTTCGATCAATACCCACGGTTTGCTCCTTCTCGGTCTTCACCAGAACCAAATTCTTGGTCACCCAATGATCGCGCACTGGCCAGCGGCGATGCGGCCGGCGCTTTCGGCGGCGTTCGAGCGTGCGATGCGCGGCGGCATGACCCATTTGGATACCGTCTATCGCCGCCCAGACGGTGAAGAGCGTGCAATTAATATTACTTTCAACCCTTCGCTCGGCCGCCAAGGGACAATCGAGAACATCATCTGCATGGCGGTTGATCTGACCGATCGCAAACGCGTCGAGTTGGAAGCTTTCAACGCAAAGCACGCCGCTGAAGCCGCGACGCGGGCAAAGAGCGAATTTCTTGCCATCGTGAGCCACGAAATCCGCACACCGCTCGGCGGCGTGATTGGTATGCTCGAGTTGCTCGAGAAGCAGCCCCAGACGACGCTGCAGAAGCGCTACACGACGCTGGCGCACGAAAACGCGCACTCCCTGGTCGAGTTGCTCAACGATCTGCTCGATCACTCCAAGGCGACCGCAGGCAAGCTCGCGCTGGAAGCGATTCCATTCCGACCGCGGCTCGAGCTTTCTCGTGCGATCGAATGCCAGAAGCCTCGCGCGATCGCCAAGGGTCTCGCTTTTAAATGGAAGGTTGCCGACGACGTGCCGGAATTTCTCCAAGGCGATCCGACGCGCCTGCGTCAGGCGGTCGGTAATCTGCTCAGCAACGCGATCAAGTTCACGAGCAAAGGCAGGGTCGAAATCGAAGTGGCAAACGCGATTCCGCGCGCCGGCGGTCGGGCCCTCAGTATTCGCATTTCCGATACGGGGCCAGGCATCTCGATCGAAGCGCAAAGCCGATTGTTCACCAACTTCGAACAGGGCGACTCCTCAACCTCCCGGTTTTTTGGCGGCAGCGGGCTGGGCCTTTCGATTGTGAAACAAATTGCCGAACTGATGCGCGGCGATGTCACGGTCACCAGCCAACCCGGCCAAGGCACCACCTTCCTATTTACCGCCGAATTTGATGTTCCCGCCCCGGATGTGATCGAAGCAATCAGTGTTCAAACCCGTCCACAAAGTATTCCGCCGACGACCCATCGGCTGCGCGTGCTCTGCGCCGACGACGAAGCCATCAATCGCACGATCGCCGAAGGCTTCGTCCGCGGTTTTGGGCATGACATCGACTTCGCGAATGATGGCGAAGAGGCTGTCGCCAAGCTGAGTGAGAGCGATTTTGATGTCGTTCTGATGGATAGCCGGATGCCGCGACTGAATGGCATCGAAGCGACAAAGCGTATCCGTAATCAAAATACGGCGGTGCGCGATCACGGCATTTTCATCGCGGCGACGACCGCCGACACCTCCGGTCCTCACCGGGAGAAATGTTTTTCCGCGGGCATGAACCGCTTTCTCGTGAAACCATTTCACGAAGTCGATCTTGCGCTCCTGCTGCAAGAGGTGATCGCGTGCCAACTCGCCCGCGGCCGCACCCTGCCGGAGATGAACGATCTTCCGCCGCAGCTCACAACCGCAAGTGAGACGTCGCCGTCAGAGCTTGCGCCACCCGCTATTTCCGAGAGCGAGTTGCTGGCGATGATTGATACTGCCGAGGCGTCGCACGCGAGTGCTCCCGAAATGACCGCGCCGCCGAAGCCTGAAATTGTGCTACGGTATTTGTGCGACGCGCCCGCACGTTTCGCGCAGATGCGCGCGGCCCTGCGCGATCGCGATGCGACTGCGCTCGGGATCGCCGCCCACTCGATCAAGAGCATCTCATACTACGTCTCGGCGCACGCGCTGTGCGTGCTCGGTCGCAAGATCGAAAGCGCCGCCGACGAGGGACGTTTGGACGAAGCGGAAATCCTACTCGAACAAGCCGAAACTGCTTTCACCGAAGTCCGCAAACAACTCACCCGAACACCATCCCATGAAGCTCTTGTTGGTTGACGACGACGAAATGGAGCGCGCGACCTTGCGCGACGTGCTCCGCGCCCAAGGCGCCTCCGAAATTGTGGAAGCCGCCGATGGCCAAAAGGCCTTCGATCTCCTATGCGATGGGCTCGAGCCCGACGTGTGCTTCTTCGATCTGCGCATGCCCAAGCTCGACGGGAAACAGTTGCTTTCAATGCTGCGGCAGGAGCAAAGCCTGCGGCATCTCAAGGTCGTCATGACCTCATCGACGACCGATCGCGAAGTCGTCGTGACGATCGGCAAGCTCGGGATCTCCGGGTATTTGCTGAAGCCCTACGCGATGGAAAAAACCGTAGCATCGCTGAAACAGATTTTTGGCGACGCCAACTTCCTCCGCAACACGCAAGGCACGCGCAATCTCCTCGGGAAAACCATCCAGATCGTCGATGACGACCCGATGACGCGCGCCGCTCTGCGGGCCATGATCGAGATGGGGCCGAACTGGGAAATCGTCGAGGCCGACGACGGCCTGGCTGCGCTCGACCAATTGCGCAACGGGCTCCGTCCGGACCTATTGATCACGGACCTTCGCATGCCCAAACTGGATGGTCATAACCTGCTCACGCGCATCCGCGAAACCCCGGCTCTGCGCTCCATTCCGGTGCTCGTGGTTTCGGGGCAACAAGACCGCGAGCGCATCAAAGCCCTAGTGCAACTGCGAATCTCCGGCTATCTGCTCAAACCCTTCTCATTAGAAAAAGTCCGCGCAACCGTGACGCAGGCCCTGGGGACCATCGCCCCTAACGCCACAAGTGAGCCATCGGCCGTGTCTAAAGCCTAGCGACGCGCATCCGCGCGTTAAGACGCGC
>JAICMR010000126.1 GCA_025929155.1 Chthoniobacterales bacterium
GATCGCGACCAAGGCCAGCGCCGCGAGCGACCACATCACTTCGTTCCGTAGCGCCTTGCGTCCGATCCGTACTACCGCGGCCGCCACAATCGCCATCACGGCCGGTTTCAGACCGTAGAAGATCGCGGCGATCCACGGGAATTGCCGTAGGCTGCATAGACAAAGCTCAGCCCCCAGAGCACGAAGATCGATGGGATAACAAAGAATGCCCCGGCCACGATGCCGCCCACGGTTTTGTGCAGGAGCCAACCGATATAGACCGCCAGCTGCTGCGCCTCCGGTCCCGGGAGCAACATGCAGTAATTGAGCGCGTGCAGGAAACGTTCCTGGCTGATCCAGCGCTTCCTCTCCACCAGCTCCGTCTGCATGATCGCAATCTGGCCGGCTGGTCCGCCGAACGAGATAAAGCCAAGCTTGATCCAGAAGCGGAGCGCTGCTGAGAAAGTCGGGTGCGCCTGTCGCAATGGTCCTGCTCAGAGAAGGTAGTCATCAGCGTTCTTGGAAACTCATGGGGAGTAAATCAGGACTCGGAGCTCACCTCGACGTTGATCAGCGAGCACTTCCTCGGCGGGTTCGATCGCTGACACCGATTTGAGTCTTACGTGTCTGCTGTCGTTTTCAACGGGTCGATTGTTAATGGTGCCAAGTCGCCCGCGCGCAATTCGGAACGTTTGCGGAGCATCAGAAGAAATCGCCCAACTCGGACATTGAGTACTACATCAATGGACGCCGATGACCGGCGGAAAAATGGGCATTTTGAATTCGGTTACGCTATTGGGTTGGAATTTCCATTTCATGAGCCACTGCACCGCGCGCTTGTTCCGATTCCAGGATGCCCAGGCTCTTAATCACTTTGACGCTGTAAGCCGACTCGATAACGGCGGAGCGCCGTTTGTTTGGCGCAGGGGAGGTCGCGGTTCTAATCGTCGAAGACCGCCGCCCCCTGCCCATTCAGCGCCGTTGTGACTGGTCACTCGCCCGGCGCAGCGTCGACGGCGGCACGGAGCTGGGCGATGTCGAAAGGCTTTTCGAAGATCGCTTGCACACCCAGGCTTTCGTAAACCTGGCGCACAGCGTCGGTGATATGGGCGGAGAGGACGATGATCCGGCTTTTAACTCCGCGCTCCCGCATCGAGCCGACCAGTTCGGCCCCAGTTAGGTTCGGCATCTTTTGGTCCACGATGATGACGTCGAAAACCTGGCCGGCGGCGCTGATCGCGCTCAGGGCCGCTTCACCGCTGGCGACGGTGTGAAGGCGATAGGTCGGCGGGTTAAAGACGAACCCGAGACTGGTGGTGACCGAGGGCTCGTTATCGATCGCCAGGATGCGGAGACGATTCGGCATACTTGGCGTACGTAGCACCGTTCGTGCCCCCACCCGGGCATAGGACGCCCAAGCGGCTGGAGCAATCCCGCGACCGTCATCGCGGTCTAAGCCGCCGGCGAGAGAGCAAGAGTTCCCTCAGAAGGAATTCACGGGAACCGCGGCGGAGAGCTATCTTCGCCGCGGTTTTCGTTTGTGGCTCAAATTGGCTGACAATAGTCGATTGCCGAGTGGCGCTAACTTGGGAACGCAAGCGCCTCGCGTGCCGGCGATGACGCCCTCGTCATCGCCTGATTTCGTCCTGCCGCGCGCCAAGGCAAAAAAAATTCCATTTCCACGACGGCGTGTTCCCGCGGCCGCGGGACGCGCCAAGCAGATTTTGCTTACTGCTCCGGCAATCCATCGCACCGCCCGCTGAAACTCGACGCAGCCGAAGGCGAGGCCGCGTTCCCAGGCGCGGCTGGCCTAAGACGCTGAGAATGCCTGCGTGGTAAGCGTTGACTTGTCGCTGAAGCTTTCGCTGTCGCTCTCGCCGCCTTGCTTTGCCACCATTACCGTGTCGCGGCGCTGACGTTGCTCGGCCGCTTCGATCGTGGCGTTGGGCACACGTCGCAGGCCATCGGTCAGGCCCAGCTTCGATAAGGCCCAGATCGTCCATTTAGTCGGGTCGAACTGCCACCGTTTTACGCCGTTGCGGTAGTCGTGTTGAAACTCGTGATGATAGTTATGGTAGCCTTCGCCAAAGGTGAACAGCGCCATCAGCGAAGAATCCCGCGCACTGCAGCGCGCCGAGTAAGGCTGATGTCCGACGGTGTGGCAGGCGGAATTGATAAGGAAGGTGCAATGCTGAAGAAGGACTACCTTGGCGACGCCGGCGAGAAGCAGGCCGCCGAGGGCGCCACTCCAGCCGTTCCACAATGCACCCAGCAACGCCGGTAATCCGAGGCTGACCAGCAGGGCGAGGGTTTGGATGTGGCGATGCTGCCACATCACGAGCCGGTCCTTCTTTAGGTCCGCGACGTTATCGAACGGGGGTTGGGGCAGAAGTTTGAATAAGAGCCAGCCAATGTGCGCATGGAAGAAGCCTTTGCTGATATCATAAGGATCATCGTCGTGATCGACGTGTTTGTGGTGACGGCGATGCTCGCTCGCCCACATTAGGGCGGAGTTTTCGAAGGCACCGGCGCCGAAGAGGAGCACGAAAAGCCGCACCGGCCATTTCGCGCGAAAGGCCAGGTGCGAGAAGAGTCGATGATAACCGAGCGTGATGCTGAGGCCGGTAAAGAACAAGGAGGTAACAAAAAGCGTGAGCTGAAACCAATCAAGCCCAAAGCGCCAAAGGTAGAGCGGCACCGCAGTGAGAGTAAGAGCTAGTGTGCCAATCAGGAACGAGCTGGTCGTCCAGTTGACGCGATCAAAGGGAATACGAGATAGCATAGTAGGAAAATCTGTAATGATGCGCGCCGATCAGCGCGCGAGGATGACGTCCTTCTTCACCCAGGAATGCTCCGCTGCGCAATGCGGACAGGTGAACTTCCCGGTCCGGCTTACAAGAGCGTCCCAGAGTGGTTCTTCGACAGTTTCGCCAGTGGCGAATAACCTGGCGGTCGCAGGACAGCGAACCAGCAGTCGTCGCAGCGTTGCAGGTATTTCGCGCGGTGTGGCAGGACCAAAGAGTAAGTGTGTCATTAAAGTCGGTAAAAGATTCGCGCTTAATCTACGTCGTAGGGTGACATCTTAACGAGCGCCTTCGGCGAGGCGGATGAAGCGCTTGCGCCTCCGCCCTGATATGTGAGCGAGCACGATGTGCGTGCTCGGCAGCTCAAGCCGGAACCTGGTCCCGGCGAGGACTGATCGAATCGTGCCTTCCAGCACGAGTACTTCGTCAACTTTCATCCGATTTTGCCAAGCCGGCGTCCTGACGAATCAGAGCGCCGGCCGTAAAAGCAAAGTGCTGGATTACCGGCGTGATCCGGCGAACTGACGCGGACGCTCTTCGCGAGCGCGTGCTTCGTTGACAGTGAGAGCGCGACCTTGCACTTCCTTGCCATTGATGGCGTTGATCGCGGCGGTGCCGCTGGGCGCGTCACCCATGGTGACAAAGGCGAAACCGCGCGAGCGACCGGTCATTTTGTCATTGATCACGGCCACCTCAGTGACCGTACCTTGTTGTTCGAAAAGATCCTGCAGATCGTTTTCGGTGGTCTCAAAAGAGAGATTGCCTACGTATAATTTCATTTGGTGATTTTGTGGAACAAACCTGCGAGCTACGAACCGTTCCCGAGAACCGGGTTTCAGAATCACCAAAGAGGCGAGCTCAACTGACGACCTACCAGACAACGAACCGAAACAGAACTTAATCCAACGCCAACTACTTTCGTCGCGTTTCGCAGGAATGCAACCGTTATTCACGACCTGCACCAATAGCGATGCTCCGAGAGCGCGGACCGCTGCACCGTTGCTCTTGAAACGCAGCGGATGGCGTGGCGGGAATTCTGCCATCCAATGCTCTTACCGATCTCAATCAGGCTGTCCGTTACTCGTGCTGTCCCGCCGCTGTAATGTCTCCAGAAGTTGATCGCACAGTTCAGCTATGGCGCTCACCGTTTTCCTGGACATCGGCTGATCGGGAGCGGCAACCAAATCGCGTACTTTTCTAATTCCCTCTTTCATCTGCGCGATGTTCGGCTTGTCTCTGATCTCGTTTAGCTGCGCTTCCAAGTAATCGAGCAGGGCCGGTTGCCGGAGAAGCTCGGCGCCCTCCGCGGAATGTGTTTGTAGAATAACGTTGGCTAAAGCGTCCGTGCCGCGCAACCAGCCGCCGAGACTTACCAGTTGGGAGAGCTGTTCGCTCTTCACTTGTCCCATGGCCCGCTTAACGTCAGGAAGGACGCCGTCCCACTCTCTGCGGACGGCCACCCAATCTCCCTTCTCTGCCGTTTCGACGATGCTCTGGCTATGCCTCATGACTGTCTGTTCCACACCTAGCGCCCGAGCGTGGGCAAGGACCACTTTGCCGAGCGCCTTGATCTCCGCCGGATCTTTCGCCTCCACCGCCACAAAACCTTCAGCAATGACGACGCCGAGAAGGAGCGCAATTCCGCTCGCATCACCATGCGGGGTAGAGTGTGCCAGCGCTGGACGCTGAATCGCGCTCCAGTTCACATCGCCATACTTGTCCAGTGCGGCGAAGGTCTGGCTCGGTATCGGCACCACGACCTGCGCGACGGGCGTCGTCTGAGGCGGCAACTGAGTCGGATCGAGAATCGGAGGCGTCTGAGCCATCGACACAGCTCCGATGGCAAAACCCATCGTTATGGAACCCAGGGGGCCGACTAATCGCATCCGCCGAGAGAGGTTGAGTTTAGCAGGCGGCTCACCGGGCGCACCATAAGCGGGGCGACTGCGTTTGCAAAAGGCCTGGAGTCCCCATCGCGGGATAGCGGCTCACCTGAGGACGCTTCTTCCGAGATCAGCTCGGCTACAATAACTTAGAGGGCTCCGTGCGTGGCTGGCGGTCCTCTCTTGGGGGGTGGACCGCGCGCTGCCACGCCGGCTACCTCTTCTCTACCGTGCGTCCCTGAAAGCTGGGCGCTTCGCGTCAGTGAGACATCGACCTTTCGCCCTTCACCTCGATCCTTAACCTTATGTTAAGTGGGTGTCGGCTCTGGTGGTTCTGACTTTCCTTAAGACGCAGTAGCCGCAGGAATCTCTTACTGCCCGTCGATTACTCGGTGGTAAAAGTAGGCTGCACCTTGATAGCTATTGCCGTTGATCGTCGGATGCGGTGTGCTGACGAGGGCCGTGCCGGCATCCAGCGCGAGAGCGGCGCCGAAGAAGTCGTCGGTCTGGCCATCGCTTGCAGTAAGGATATCAGACTGCGTCCAGTTTCCAGCCGCTTCAGTAAAGAGATAAGCTTTACCCTGGCTGGTATTGTTCCCTACCGGCGACACATCCGCGCCAATCAATGCGGTACGGCCGTGCAAGGCAACGTCGTTGCCAAAGTTAGCAAAATCGGCCGGGTCGGATGCCGTGAGTTTTTGCACCTGGCTAAGAGTATCACCTGAGTTAGTGAAGAAATAGGCCGCGCCGGCGCCGGGATGACCGCCCGCGCTGGCGTTATAGGCTCCGATCAAGCCATTGCTACGATGGATGGCAACTGACTCACCGAAGCCGTCCCCGGCCGCGCCATCATCTGCGGTAATCTTCTGGGTTTGGCTCCAAACCCCATTCGAGCGGCGGTAAACATAGACCGACCCCTGCCCAGGCTTGCCATCGACAGCATGGACGGGCGAACCGACCAGGATAGCCGAGCCTTGCAGAGCTACGGAGAGACCAAAGTTATCATAGGCCGCGCCATCGTCCGCGGTCAGCTTTTGGGTTTCCGTCCAAACACCGTTGGTGCGGGTAAAGACATAGACCGCACCTTGCGCGGGGTTTTGCCCAACGGTGGCGCCGTTCGCGCCGACCACGATGGTGTCGCCATCGAGCGCGACGGAGGCGCCGAAGTCATCGAACAAGCCGCCGTCGCTCGCCAGCAGTTTCTGGCTTTCACTCCAGGTGTCGCCGGACTTGGTGAAGACATAGGCGGCGCCCTGACTCGCAACGCCATTTACGGTCGCGGTAAAAGCCCCTACGACGAGCGTCGAATCGCCGAGATCGACGCGATAACCAAACTCGTCGCCAGCCACCCCGTCGCTCGGGACCAGCTTTTGCCCTTCTGTCCACACCCCGCCCGACCTGCTAAAGAGATAGGCTGAGCCGCGGAAACTGGCGTCGCCATCCGCGCCGACCAACGCAGCGGAACCGTGGAGCGCGGCGGCTGAGCCGAAAAAACTATTCGCCGTACCGTCGCTTGGAGTCACCTTCTGCTCGACGATTGTGCTGCTAGCGGGTGCGGCCTGCGAAGCCGATGGCGCGACGGTCAGAAGCAGCAGGAGAACGCTGGAGGCGAACAAACCGGCGAAAGCACGAGTGGCGAAAGAAGGAGCCTGAAAGATGGTTCGGTGTTTGATCATTGACCCTAAATAATTGGGAGGTCGAACCATGAAAAGCACCGATTTTCGCCAGGAGCGGTCATGGGAATTCGGCCCGTGACGGCTGCGCGGTAACTGCTGGCGCTACCTACTTCAAAGCTGACTATGGAAGGCCCTTAGAGTACGCAGAAATCCTCCCAGCACGTGCGACCGCGTGCGCTACTTCCGCGTCTAGCTTTCAGACGATACGTTGCCGCCTATTGCGGCTTCGGGGTCGCCGCGGCAGGCGCAGCCTGCTGTTCGCGCTGACGTTCTTGCGCGGCGGCGTCTTTCCGATGTTTGTGATGCCGGTGATGCCGCTTCTTATGTTTTGCCGGTTGCGTTGAGTTCGGTGCGGCGGCGGGGCTGGATGTGGTGGTCGTCGGCGCTGCGTTCGCCGCAGCGGAGTCGGGCTGTTGGGCTCCAGCCGTGACAAGTAATCCGCCGCTCAGGCCGGCGATCAATGCGAGATGAAGGATCTTCATGTTGCGGGTAGTGACCTGGCGGGTGGAGCAATGGTTACAGGAAACGGCATCGATCTCTACTTCCGCAGGCGCGCGACGCGTTGCTGCGGAACCGGCCTCGATTATGCACTTGTGATATACGGTCTTTCTCCGCTGTGGTGGAGAAAGCTGGTTTTCGCCGAGCAAGCCGATGACGCGCGACGGGCCCGATTTCCCAAGATAAGCGCGCTGGTCCCTACCTGGCTCGATCGGGCTTGGACGCGCCCTAAAAATTTTCGCTTACTGCTCCGACAATCTTGCCTAAGCTGCTCCTTTCGCCGCTTACGTTATGCACGATAAATCTCAGTCGAATCCCTTGCGCGAAGGCCTCTCCAGCAAAGCGGTGCCGCAGCCCTGCGCCATCGTCATTTTCGGCGCGACCGGCGATCTCACCCACCGAAAGCTCGTTCCCGCGCTCTATAACATCGCGGCCGACGGCGAACTCCCTCCCGCGGTCGCAGTCATCGGTTTCGCCCGGCGACCGAAGACGGATGAGGAATTTCGCCACGAAATGGAAGAGTCCACCCGTAAGTTCTCGCGCCAGACGGTGCGGGACGAACTCTGGAATAAGTTTGCCGACGGACTCTATTATCACCAGGGAGACTTCTCCGACGAAGCCGGTTACAAGACGCTGGCCGAACGCCTCGCGAAGCTGGACGAAGAGGGCGGCACGCGCGGCAATCGGTTGTTCTATTTCGCGGCGGCGCCGGATCAATTCGAGACGATCATCGAGAACTTGCGCAAAGCCGGCTTGAACAAAGCGCGAGAAGGGAGCTGGGCGCGGGTTATTCTCGAAAAGCCGTTTGGAACCGATCTCGCCTCAGCGAAGCACCTGAATCGCGTGGTGCAGAAGTCGTTCTCGGAAAACCAGACTTACCGGATCGATCACTTTCTTGGGAAAGAGACCGCGCAAAATATTTTGGTCCTGCGCTTCGCGAACGCGATTTTCGAGCCGCTCTGGAACGGCGATCACATTGATCACGTGCAGATCACTGCGGCGGAAACGCTCGGGGTGGAAAATCGCGCCGGCTACTATGAAACCGCAGGCGCGCTTCGCGACATGGTGCAAAACCACATGCTCCAGCTTCTCTGCCTCATGGCGATAGAGCCGCCGACCGACCTGGGCGCGGATAGCATTCGCGACGAAAAGGTAAAGGTCCTGCGTTCGATTCGGCGCTACCAGCCGGATCAAGTCCGGCGTGACACCGTACGCGGCCAATACATCGAAGGTGCGATCGCCGGGAAAGAGGTCTCGGGTTATCTCGCTGAAAAGAACGTCGCCCCGCAATCGAATACGGAGACCTATGCCGCGCTAAAACTCCACGTCGACAACTGGCGTTGGTCGGATGTCCCCTTTTATATCCGCGTCGGAAAGCGACTGCCGAAGTCGGGGACGGAGATTTCCGTGCATTTCAAGAACGCGCCGCAGGTCCTGTTCAATCGTGAATCGGTGGCGGTCGATCAAAACGTGCTCGTGATCCGCATTCAGCCGGATGAAGGCATCTCGCTTCGGATGCAGGCGAAAGTGCCGGGCGCCAGTTTCCGGATCGAATCGGTGAAGATGGATTTTCATTACGGGACCTCGTTCGGCAAGGCGAGCCCGGAGGCGTATGAGCGGCTCCTGCTCGATGCGATGAGCGGCGACGCGACGCTCTTCGCGCGGTGCGACGAAGTGGAGCAGGCCTGGTCGTTTATCGACACGATCAGGGAGGTCTGGGACGAGAAAAAGGACGCGCCGCAACTGGTCAGCTACCCGGCTGGTTCGTGGGGCCCGGAAGCGGCCGACGAGCTCATGGCGCGCGATGGGCGAACATGGAGAAGGCTATGAACGGCCTAACGAGACTCTTTTTGGTGGCGGAGAACGCGCGTATCGCCATCCCGAATCGGCGCAGGACCGTGCGGGATCTCAGAAGCGTTCTACCAAGCCCATCAGGCAAACACAGGCCGAGCAACCGCTGCGGAGTCCTCAGCCGCGCCCGGTACGACAGCGGAATGTCGCTGTCCCCGCTGCGCGGCTCGCGATTAGTGTCTCATTAACATGACCGCCGCTCCCGAGACCTTCGCTCCTGGCATCCCGGTGGAGATCGCGAAGATCGATCACGAGTTGAAGAAGCTGTGGGAAGAAGCAAGCGGCTCCCTGACCCGTGCGTCGCTCATCAACCTTGCCGTTTACAGCGAGGAACCGGATTCGTTAGGCAGAAACACCGGGCTCATCTCCGAAATTACTGAGAATCACGCCTGCCGCGCGATTGTGATCGCGGCCGATCCCGCGGCCCAGTCGAACAGCGTCGAGGCCTGGATCAGCGCGCATTGTCACGTGAGCCACGCGGGCCGCAAGCACGTTTGCTCCGAGCAGCTTTCCTTTTCGCTCCAGGGAAAAAGCACGACGCTCCTGCCGAATATCCTTTTCGCGCAGCTCGATTCCGACCTTCCGCTCAACCTTTGGTGGCAAAAGGAATTTGCTGCGCCGATGGACCCTCAGCTCTGGGCCTGGGTGGACCGCGTGATCTACGACAGCCAACCCTGGAGCGATGTCTGCGAGCAAATGCGCCTCGTGCAGACGGTGCAGAAGGAAGCGCGCCAGCGCGTCGTTCTCTGCGATCTCAACTGGGTGCGCCTCGTCCACCTCCGGATTGCGCTCGCGCAGTTTTTCGATCATCCCGCGACGCATCATCATCTTGACGAACTCGCCGAAGTCGAGGTCGCCTACGC
>JAICMR010000044.1 GCA_025929155.1 Chthoniobacterales bacterium
GCCCCCCGAGTCGTTTCCAAAAGGAATAACTCGCCACCGCCACCGGGATATTTGCATCCGGCCGACACTCCGCCGAGTCATAAAATCGACCCAGCACCGGCTTCACGCCCATCAGCGGGAAAAATGTTTCCGAGGTGAGGAAAACAAAACTGCGCCGCATTCCTTCGTCGCGGCCGATCCCGGCGAGCGCGAATTGCATCGCCGCGACATTGGCGAAAACCTCCGTGTTCTCGCGCAGCGTCCGATATTCATCGTAGGAAAACTGCCGGTAATCGTGTGACGCGTTCTGCCGAGCCGTGAAAATATCGACCACCTCCGCGGGCCGCACTGGCACGATCGGCTTTAGGATGACGGTGTGGACGAGCGCGAAAATGGCGGAGTTCACCCCAATCGCCACAGCGAGCGTGAGAACGGCGATGGCCGTGAAGCCGGGCGATTTGCGGAGTTGGCGAAAAGCAAAACGAAAATCCTGTAACATGCTCGTGGGATGCAGGACCGGCACCGAACGGATTCAACTTCCTGCTGCGGCAGGTCGTTTCCGGTTTGTCGCTAATCGCTGGCCGCCGCGCGCAGCACCGTGCGTAGCTCCGTCACATCCACCGGCTTCGTCAGGTGGTGCGCAAAGCCGGCTTCCTCGCTTCGACGCACATCGTCTGCCATTCCATAACCGGTGAGGGCGATGCCGATGACGGGCCGGATTGCACGCGCCTTCGTGATGACGTCGTAGCCGGTGCCGTCAGGGAGACCGATGTCACTCAGGATCGCATCGAACCGCCCCCGGCGGAAGATGTCGATCGCTTCCGCGACCGAGCCGGCAACTGCCACGGTGTAGCCAAAACCTTCGATCACTCGCGAGAGAATTCGCCGCGTGTCGTGATGATCTTCCACGAGCAAGACCCGCAAAGCTTGTGTCGCGCGCGGTGCATCCGAGCCATTTCTGGCCGGTTCTTCAGCGCCATGATGGCACGGAAGTTCGACCGTTGCCGAGGTGCCAAAGCCGCGCCCGCGACTGTTTACCTGAATGGTGCCGCCATGGAGCTCGACGAGATTTTTACAGATCGCAAGCCCGAGCCCGAGCCCCCCGAATTGGCGTGAAGTGCCCGTGTCGCCCTGTTCGAAGGCAGCGAAAAGATCCGCCTGTTGCTCCGCCGCAATTCCGATCCCGCTGTCCGTGATGACGAACTTGAATCGGTCGTTGTCGTTTGATGTCTTGATGTTGATCTCGCCGGCGGGTGGCGTGAACTTGACCGCGTTGTTGATCAGGTTCCAAAAGACCTGCTCAAGCCGGATCGGATCGCCCCAGATGATACGCTCGGGGGCCGCGAAATCGGCGGTCACGCTTTGTTTTTTCCGATGCACATCTGAGCCGACGATCTTGAGCGCGTCGTTCGCGACGGCGTGAGCGTCGACCCGCTGGAGATTCAGATGAATCTTCCCGGTGCTGATGCGAGTCAGATCGAGGAGGTCGTCGATCAGGCGCGCCTCGAGTTGAACATTGCGACGGATGAGGTGGATGTCGTCGATGAATTCCGCCGGAAGCTCCGTTGCGTTTTCGGCCATGTAACTGGCGGCGGCGAGCGCCGGTGTGAGCGGCGTTCGCAGTTCGTGGCTGAGCTTCGCGAGAAATTCGTCCTTGGCCGCGTTGGCTTTTACGGCGGCGATTTTTTCAGCCTCGATCTCGCGGGTGCGGAGCTGGTCGGTCAAATCCCGCGTCACTTTTGAGAAACCGCGCAGCGTTCCGTCATCATCGTGCAGCGCAGTGATCACCACTTCCGCGGGAAAAGTGGTGCCATCTTTGCGCACGCGCGGACCTTGGTCGCGGACGTGGCCAAGACGGGCGGCCGCCTCGAGATTTTTCTGCGGACGGTTGGCGGCCACATCCTCGGCCGTGTAAAAGCAGGCAAAATGTTTGCCGACGATCTCGCTCGCGGCGAAGCCTTTGATCTTTTGTGCGCCGTGGTTCCAAGTCATGACCAGTCCTGTCGGGTCGAGCAGGTAAATTGCGTATTCCTCCACGCGATCGACGAGGAGACGGAACTGCACCTCACTCGCGCGCAACCGTTCCTCGGCGGCACGCTGCGCCGTGAGATCGCGCGTGACCTCCGCGAAACCAGCCAGCTTCCCTTGCCGATCGTAGATGGCGGTGATCACGATCCACGCCCAAAAGCGCGAGCCATCTTTGCGAATGCACCAGCCTTCGTCCTCGGCCCGTCCTTCAGCGGCCGCGATCTCCAGCTGACGCTTCGGCTTCTCCGCCGCGACGTCGGCGGCCGGATAGAAGCGGGAGAAATGTTGCCCAATGATTTCCTCAGCGGTGTATTGCTTGAGCCGCTCGGCGCCGCGATTCCAGCTCACCACGTAGCCAGTGGGATCAAGCATGAAAATCGCGTAATCACGCACGCTCTCGACGAGCAACCGGAAAGGTTCCTCCGTCTCGAGCGCCCGGGTGGTCTTCTCAGGTTCAATCATGGGAAGCGATGATGCTGCAAAGAGTTCGTATTTCCTCGCCTCGCGGTATGCTCTCGGCAAGTAAAGAGCGCGGCGCGTGCTCCTTCAAGCCTCGAGCAACTCGGTCAGATCGTTCGTCGTCAGCCCAGTCATCAGTGGCGTATCGTCACTTTCAAGCATCGAGCTGGCCAGCTCGCGCTTCCGGTTTTGCAGCTCCAGGATTTTCTCCTCGACGGTCTCCCGCGCAATCAATTTATACGCGGTCACGACTCGCGTCTGACCGATGCGATGGGCGCGATCAGTCGCCTGCGCTTCAACCGCGGCGTTCCACCAGGGATCGAAATGAATCACGGTGTCGGCCGCGGAGAGGTTCAATCCGACCCCGCCGGCTTTCAGGCTAACCAGGAAAACCGGAATCGCAGCGTCATTCTGGAAGCGATCGACCTGCGCCTGCCGGTCCTTCGTCAGGCCGGCGAGATAACAATGGGCGATCCTGCTCGTGTTCAGTCGTTGCCTGACGAGATCGAGCATGGTCACAAACTGGCTGAAGATGAGCACGCGATGCCCGCCGTCTATGATTTCTTCAAGAAGTTCGTCGAGCAGATCGAGTTTGGCCGACCCCGGCGTTTCCAGGCCGAGCAAACGCAGGTCGCAGCATGCCTGGCGGAGCCGGAGCAGGCCGGTCAGCATCTTCATCCGTTTCGCCCCTTCGTTAGGCGCGGTCCCGAGTCCGGTTTGGATCTCGCGCAGGAGCGCGTCGTAAGTTGCGCGCTGGTTCGGGCCGAGTGCGCACGGAACAACCTGCTCGATTTTGCCTGGCAGCTCCTTCGCCACCTCGGCTTTCTTGCGCCGGAGGAGGAACGGGCGGAGGCGTCGCGCCAACCGGCGTTGCAGCGCGGGTTCCGGGCCGGCGGCGAGTGGTTTCTCGTAACGCTCGCGGAAATCGCTTCGGCTCCCGAGATAACCGGGCACGACAAAATTCATCAGCGACCAGAGATCGCGCACGGAATTCTCCATCGGTGTGCCGGTGAGGACAAAGCGCTGCCGACTTCGCAGATTGAACGCGGCCTGCGCATTTTGCGTGTCCGGATTCTTAATATGTTGTGCTTCGTCGAGGACGACCGTGTCGAATGGAAGCCCGCGGTAAAGGTCCACGTCGCGGCGAAGCAGGCCGTAACTCGTTAGGCCAAGATCGGTATCGGCAAGTTGCGCAACTTTTGTGGCCCGATTCCCGCCGTCGATCACGAGCACGCGCAGATTCGGCGTGAAGTGCGCGGCCTCCCGCTGCCAGTTTGCGAGCAGCGAAGTCGGGCAAACGATCAGCGCCGGCCCGTTTCCTTGACGCAACTGGAGAAACGCGAGCGTTTGCACCGTTTTACCGAGTCCCATTTCGTCGGCCAAAATCCCACCGAGCTTTTGTCCGGCCAACGCCGCCAGCCAGGCGACGCCGGTGCGTTGGTAGTCGCGCAGCTTTTCATCCAGCGAACCGAGATCGAGCGCGACAGTCTCGGAAAGAAGTGCGTGCGCGGCGTCGATCAGGCGCGCGCCGGTCTCCGCAGCCGTTGCGGCCAGGTAACCTGCCTGTGCTTTGTCGAAACGGTAAACTCCTGGCTGGTGCTGGCGCGGGTTCGCATCGAGAAGGAGTTGCTCGAAATCCTCCAGCGCGTCCGGATCGAAAACCGCCTGGCGGCCATTTTTCAGCTGCCTTTTGATCTGTCTCGAGCGCAAAAGCCGCTGCACCTCGGCAAGCGGAATGTGCTCGCCTCCCGCCGACGCGACCGAGTAGCGCAGCTCAAACCAGTCTTCACCCGAGCTTACAATCTCGATTGTCGGTGAGACCGGCTCGAGCGCAGCGCGCGCCTTGCCTAACGAAGGAGCAACCGACACCTGCCATTCCTTCGCAAGCGCAGGATAATCGAACGCAAAAAACCGGGCGGCGCGGGCAGGATCGCGGAGCTCACCGTGCGCAAAGCCGGTCGCCTCCAATCGCGCTGTCGCAGCTGCTTCAGCCTGCGGATTGGGCACCAGCACCTGATTGGGATCCGCCGCAGAGTTCTCCGGGTAGCGCCAGGTCAGCGTGGCGCGCAGATGCTGAAGCGAACCTTCGAGCTTGAGCGCAAATTCCGGCTCTGCCGAAATGGCCGTGGGCAGGGTGAAACCGTCGGGCAACTCCAGTTCGATCGCTTCCCGCCAGACCGGCAACTCCAGTGCGAGAAAGTGGCGGGCGCGTGGTGGGCCGAGGCGAAGCGGCTCACGCAGAACGTTCGTTAGGCCAAGCGGCAGATTATCGCCGATCTCGAGAAACTCCCCGTCACGCAGGACCCAGGCCGCCTCCCCGGCGACCAAGGGAAGACAGCCGTTCAAGCTGTTGGGTTGTGCGGTGATGACGAAATCTTCGCCGCTCCGCTTCACCACGATGCGCGGCCGAAAAAGTCCTTCCGCCACGCGCGCTGCTTTTCCGCGACCGAAAGTGATGCGCGGGTGTCCCCGCAGGATCGGCAAGAGCCGCAGAAATTCTGCGACGGAAAGCGAGTTCATCCCGTACGGAAGTTGCTCAAACAAGAGGACGTCGCGCGGATCGAGCGACAGCGGCGGAGCTGCATCGAGCATCATGCGACGGCCGCCAAGATCGGCTTCGACGCAGACCATTACTTTCCCTCTTACCCAGGAACCGAGGAAGTTTGGTGGCAGGATGAAATGAAGTGTGGCCGCTGGATTTTCGGAGTTGATCTGAAGAGGGGAATTCCTGCTGGTGGCGCCGTTCGCGGAACTGCCGGGCGTTTGCCCGAGCGCAGCACTGACTTCCGAGTTTGTTGCAGTGGTCGCGCTTGCTGGCCTGAGCATCGCGAGCCCGAGCGCGAGCGAATGGGCGCAGACTTTTCCCCACTCGCTTGATTCGCGGCAGGTGCAGAGGTTTTCGATGTCGGTTCCGCTGCGAATCCGCAGGCCGGCGCGATATTTTTTCCCGCCTTCGCGAACCTCGCCGCGGAGCGTCGGCGGATCGTAAGTTGCCTCGCCAACCTGACCGGACTTCACGAGCTCACGCGCTGCTTTCATCGCCTGCCAGCCGCCGGCGGTGGAAAGTAGTTTCTCGGTCAGGGCGATCACTGCGGAGCGTGCATGCAGCCGCCCGCTCGTGCAACGCCGCGACAGCTGAGAGCTGCGTAATTTTCCTGCAATTTTCTAATCTTCCGTTACGGTCGGCGCCCGTGGATGACACGGGAGTCCCAACGGCCGTGGTTTCGGGGATTGTGCTGATCATTTTCGGCTTCTGCGCTTTCGCAATCGTGCGTTCGAACGCGAGCGCAGCTCGCGGCGAGGAAGATCTGCGCCAGGCCTACCAGCTGCTCTCGGTCGGGAAATTTCGGGAAAGCTTCGCGCTCTACGACGCAGCGCTCGGCGAAGCGCTCGACGAACGCCAGCGATTCTACGCGCTCGCGAATCGGGGCTACGCCAGTCTTGCTCTCGATCGACCCCTGGAGGCGGTTCCCGACTTCACGGCAGCGTTGCGAATCGAAAAGGACTCGATCTTTTGCCTTGTCGATCGTGGTTTAGCCTGGCATCGCCTCGGGAAATTCGCGGAGGCGCTGGCCGACTACGATCGCGCCATCGCGCTCGATTCGAACGAGGTGGATGCGCTGCAGAACCGGGCATTAATCCATGCACATCGGGGTCAATGGCCGCAGGCAATCGTGGATATGAATGCGGCGATTCGGATTCAGCCAGCGAATCCACGGTGGCGTATCCGGCTCGGTCGTTTCTACTTGCTCAAGGGCGAGCTCGAGGCGGCTCTGGCGCAGTTCAATTCCGCAACCGAAATCAGTCCAGAGAATCCGGAGGCTTATTGGCTGCGCGCGGAAGTTTACACGCTTCAAAATCATCCAGAACGCGGTCTAGCCGAGGTCGAGGGGGCGCTGCGTGCGCGGCCGAACTCCGCAGCGCTGCATCTGGCGCGGGGCATGATTTTAATCGATGCGCTACGGCCAGACCTGGCGTCGCAAGATCTTGATTTCGTGCTGCACCTGCAGCCGGACGACGCGACGGCCCTCGCTACTCGGGGGCTGGCGCACTTTGCCCTCGGAAATTACCAGGCTGCATCGCGTGATGCGATTGAGGCGGTGCGTGTGGCGCCGAGAGTGCCACTAGGCTACTACGTGCTTGGGTTGACTTTGGACGCTGAATGGCGCGAAAAGGAGGCGATCGAAAACTTCGATCGCGCGATCGCCTGTGACAGCGAATTCCCACCCGCCATCGCGTGGCGCGGACTGGCCGAGGCGCATGCCGGAGATTACGAACGCGCGCGGCGCGACCTTAAGGGAGCGGTGAACAATTTTCCCGCCAGCGATGTAACGCATCGGGTGCGCGCCATCTTCCTCGCCAGTTGCCCGGCAGCGGCCTTTCGCGATGGCCCGACCGCGCTGGCTGAGGCGCAGCTGGCGGTGGATCTTTCACACCGAAATCCTGCCGCGCTCGATACGCTCTCGATGGCTTACGCGGAGGTCGGCGACTTTGGGCTGGCGATCGCGACGGAGGCGGCGGCGCTGGAGAAAACCACGGTTGCCTCGCACACGCGCGGACTACTTCAGCGGCGGTTGCACCAATACGAGCAGCACCAGCCATATCGTGATTCTCGTTAGGCCAGCCGCTGTTGGAGCTGCGGTCACGCGCCGGTTTGCCCACCAGACGTGTCCGTGAAATAAGAGCGAGCGATGCCTCGGCCCCATTCCGCTGATCAAAAATCGGCGCTCCTCGCTGGCGTCGCGGCTTTCGGGAGCTGGGGATTGGTGCCGGTTTACTGGAAGCTGCTGAAAGCAGTTCCGGCCGACGAGATTCTCGCGCACCGATTCATCTGGACTTGGGTTTTCATGGTCGCGCTGCTCAGTTGGCAGCGGCGCTGGCCGGAGGTGCTCTGCAATCTGCGCTCGCCCCGCACCTTCTGGCTTTGTGTCGCGAGCGGCGTGTCGATCGCCGTGAACTGGCTCGTCTTCATCTGGGCGGTCAACGCCGGTCGTGTGCTTCAGACCAGCCTCGGCTATTTCATGACGCCGCTCGTGAACATGCTCTTCGGGGCAGTCTTTTTGCGGGAGCGACTCTCGCGTACGCAGCTCGCTTCGGTGGTGCTCGCGATCGGTGCGGTAATTTACCTCACGGTCGATTTGGGCACGGCTCCGTGGGTCGCGCTCGCGCTTTGCATTTCGTTTGGGACCTACGGTCTGTTTCGCAAAATCTCCGGAGCGGCGCCGACGCCGGGTTTGTTTGTTGAAACCACGGCACTTGTTCCGATCGCTTTCGGATTCTTATTTTACCTGGCGGGGCGAGGCACGTCGCACTTCGCTTACACGAAAACTGGAATGTCTCTTCTGTTGATCAGCACCGGCGTGGTGACAGGAGTGCCATTGCTTTGGTTTGCGCACGCGGCGCGGCACCTCCGCCTAACGACGCTTGGATTTCTCCAGTACCTCGCGCCGATGGGGACTTTCTGCCTCGGTCTTTTCCTTTATCACGAGCCGTTTCGGCCGGCGCAGCTCGTGACGTTCGTGCTCATCTGGATCGCGCTGATTATCTACACGATCGATGCAGTCGCGCGCTGGCGGATCGGCAAGGCGATCGAGCGCGTTCCGCCGCTTGAGATGTAAGGGGAGGCAACTGCGTCCCAGGGCAACTGTGTTATCTTCGGCGTCCCATGTGGAGCGAAGATAATTTTCAATACGCGATCGAGAACACGACAGTGATTCTCGCCCCGCAAGGCCGGATCGCGACCTTCGGTCACACAAATTTTCGGTTTTATCTCGTGAGCGAGTTGATGGATCGCGCAAATCAGGTTCGGGTGCGCGACGGGCGGATTCACGCGGAGCGGCCGCAAATTCTGACCGCTGATCATGTCTCGCGGCTGCTGCTCGAAGGCTTCGGGGAAAAGGCGGAACGATATCTGGAACAGTTGCGCGAGCGGGCGCAGAAGATCGCCGTGCTGCGTTACGGTTTTCAATTCCGCAAGACCGATGTGACGGAAAGAACCGTGCACGATTCGCTCGCGTCAGTGATCGAGCAGACGAAAACGCAGGTCGAGCGCTCGGAGGAACCGCTCAGCGCGGTGATCCAGGGCGTCGATGACGCTTGGGAAGTTTGCCTGCTCAAGTTCACGATCGATCTGATCGAGAAATCTTCCGGCGGAAACGTCGGTGATTTCCGGCGGCGGGGACTGATGTAGGCGGGAGCGGCGCGCCTAACGAACGGCGAGCGCCTGAACAACCGGAAACGCACCCAGTCATCCCGATCTCGGCTCGGAATGACAGAGCGCGGGCGCGCTCCAAGCTAAGACTCCTTCTCGTAGCGCCGGATCAACTTGAAGAACCCGAACGTGTCGCGCAGCGGGTGAATGCTGCTCACTTCGTCAGAGTAGATCGTACTGATCGGCACCGATGCGATCCGGAAGCCTTTCCGACTCGCGACGATCAACATCTCGGTCTCGTAATCGAACCGGCTGGTGCCGGCGAGCAGATGCGGCGCAAGAGCGCGCGCGATCATGCGGTAGCCGCACTGCGTGTCGGGCACCTCTTGGCCGCAGAGGCGGCTGATTCGGTGACTCATGTAGCGATTGACGGTGCGCCTGATGAACGGCATCTCGCGCACGTCATTCATCCGCGTGCCGACGAAGAGTCCCGCATCGCATCCAGCGGCGGCGGAGAAGAAGCGGGAAATCTCCTCCGGCAAATGCTGCCCGTCGGCATCGAGCAGAAGGATGAACTCGACCTCCGGCTCCCCGAGCCAATGATGCAAACCGGTCTTAATCGCTTCGCCTTTTCCGCGGTTTTCGGGGTGAACAATGACTTCGGCCCCGCCCTCCCGCGCGCGCTCGGCCGTGGCATCGTGCGAGCCGTCATCGACCACCAGGACCCGGTCAAGCTGCGCACAAACCCGCGCAGCGACTTCCCGCACGTGAGCCGCCTCATGATACGCGGGAATCACGGCGGCGACGTTGTGGCGAGTGGGCAGGCGAAGCTGTTCTTGCACTACACCCTTGGTTTTTTCGACATTCCCCTTCGCCTGCTTTGCGGCTCCATGACGCGCCGCTGTTCTCTCCTTCGCCGGAGGTCTTGGCAAACCTCTTTTTCAACGAAGCGCACGCGGGCTGCGCCTGCAAGCGGGACCGCAGGGGCGAATTACGGGACTGCGGTAAGGGAAAGATCGTTCCCGTCGCCGCCTTCGTAGGTGGCTTGGAAGTTCGCGCCGTTGACCGTGAGGATTGCTCCCTCGGGCAAGTTTGAGAAGGCGCCGCTGATGGCGGTGCCGGCGGTGTTGTTGAGGACGGTGAAGCTCGTGCCGGGCAGCAAGTTGCCCTTCAACTGGCTGTTGAGCATGAACTCCGCGCCGCTCGCGATGGTGACGCCTCTGGCAATTAATTGATCGCTCTTTGGACTGCGGCCTTGGCCGGCCAGCAGACACTGATAGCTGCTGCCAGTTTGAAAACTGACGCTCTTTTTAATTGTTAAAGTGGCGACGCGATTGCCCACCCCGGCCGGGCCGAGGCTGGCGCCGGAGGCGGCAGTGACTTTGCCAGGAACGGTACCGTTTCCAGCAAGGACGCCGGCGCTTACCGTGGTGCTTCCACTGTAGCTGTTGAGGCCATTGATGCTCAGTGTGCCGGTTCCTTCTTTCGTTAGGTTGCCTTCTCCGGAAATGGCCCCGGCAAAGGTGGTATCAAGGTTGTTGCCGCCGATCCTTAGGTCGTGCCCGGCGAGGTTCACCACCCCATCGCCCGCCAGCGAACCGATCGAGAGGCTATTCTTTACCTTGCTCAAGTCCATCGTGCCGTTGCCGAAGAGACGAAACTGCGGCACGGGCAGATCGTCAGTTTCCTCCATCTGGAGCAGGCCGCCGAAGCCGCCGTTGCTCCCGCCCAGTGCCGTCACCACGGTCTCTATCTCGAGCGGCAAATGGAAGCGTTGGCATTATTGACGATGCCAGAGCCATAGAACGTAAGAAATGAACCCGCGCCAACTATCGGTCTCAATGTGAGACTGTACGGACTCGCGTTCTCTTCAAAAACCAGGTCGCCAAGCTCAACAATCGAAAAGGTCTGGTATGGCGCCGTGAGAATCAGCTTCGTCACCTCGGAGATGCCGAAAGTAGCCACATCGTCCTCGGCATCCGGCACGGTGGCAGGCGTCCAGTTTTGGGCCGCGTTCCAGCGATTGTTGACCGGATTTGCATCCCAAGTCGCATTACCCGCCTTCCCCATGGCGGTGCAGGCAACAACAGCAAAAAGACTGATAAGTGATATCTGAAGTAAACGCATCGAACCGTCCTCGTGATTCAGGCTGACAATTACGGCAGACCGGCCTGAGCCTTCAGAAAGGCAATGACATCATCGCCGATCGTGGTCTGTGGGTTGCTAGACTGGTGATCCAGGAATTCCAGTACTCGAAAGAGTGCAGCTCTCCGGGAATTGTCAGATATTTATAATCGCTGCCCAGCGTCAACCCTTGGCTCTGGAGCAGGCAACCATCCGATCCAGTTGGTGATAAGGCGTCGGATGATCATGAAAGCTATTAAACAGATAGATCGGCTTCCAGCCATGGGCGACGGCACCCGGAACGAGGTTCACCGGGTTCAACGGCAAACCGGCCGGCGTGCTCAGGCTCAGCGTCTGGGCAAAGTTGTTCAGCGCATTGTGAACAAACACCGTATCCGTATCCGTATCACCCTGAGGCGGTGTCCAATCAGCGAAATCATAGACGGCGGAGAGGAGAGCTGCACAATTGGGACGGTCGTCATGTCCATTTTGAAACCAAAAGGGCCAGATGTTCCCGTCGCCTCCGGACGGAATCGTATTAAGTGTCGCCATGATGGTAAGAGCCGCCCCGGCCGATCCGCCGACGACTGCGACAAAGCCGTTACAACGCGAATCAGCGCGCATCGCTTTAATCGCGTTTTCGATGTCGCTAACCTCCAGGTTCATTCGCCAACCCGCGGTTGTTCCGTCGCCTTCATGACAGGGTTGACCAGGAATATATGCCTCCGCCGTATCCGGGTTTGGGGCTAATTCATAATAGACCGACGCAGCGAACAAAGAGCACCCCCGGCTTCTTCCTTGTGTAGTCTCCTCCATACTGAATCCAGGCCAAGATGGCTCCGTTCGGATTCTTGTACGGATCAGGCAGAATTTCTCACGCCGGGTAACTGGTAGGATAGGGCGTTGGCGTTGGATTACACGTGTTAGAGGGCAACGGCTTGTTGTCGGTGATCGGCGTGGGCGCCGGTGTCGACGTGCAGATGATCGGGAACGTCGCGTCGGTGTCGCCCCTTGCCGAACGCGGGAGAGGTCCCGGGAAATGCATGCCCCACCACACAAAAAGAGCGGTGAAGACAAAGCTAAGCGTGCTGACGATGAAGTCTTTGAGGGCGATTCTGGTTCTGAGCGGTTTTATTTTATCAATGTGGGTTGGATTATTTTTACTGGATTGGGCATCTGTGTGGGGAGAAGAAAATCTGTGGACCGGCTGTGCGGCACCGCATGAAAAGAAATTTGCTTAACAAGAGCACCCTTAGCCGGCGCAGAGAGACTGCTCGCGCTCTCAGAGCGGGCGGTGCCTAAGGAACAAGCTTGCTCCGGTTGCGGATGGGAGGAAGCGGCATTGCGCACGGCAAGCGCGTTTTTATCAACCGGCGCGACTGTGGGCAAGGTTTTTTGAAGTCAGCTTCCACCGCGCAGAACGAAACAATAGAGCGAGTGGCAGGGAACCTTTCAATCCTTCGCGTTGCCCGAAAGGGAAGCGTTGTAGAGTGCGCTGTCCTCCGCGCAGTCCCAACATTCGCTGTCCTCAGCGCATCTCCGAACGGCCGCCGCATCTTCTCATCCGCTGAAGAGAGCGGACGCTTACAACCTTCCGGCAAAGCCGGGAAACATTTCGGGCAGTCAGTCTGAAAAGGAGAGAGAATCGCCTAACGAACGACCGGATGAAAATCCGCCGCATGATAGGAGCTGCGCACGAGCGGGCCGGAGGCGACATGGGCGAAGCCTTTTTCCCGCGCGATCTCGCCGTAAAGACCGAACTGCTCCGGCGTGATGTATTCGACCACCGGCAAATGCTTCGGCGTCGGGCGCAGGTATTGGCCGAGCGTCAGCACCTGGCAGCCAATCTCCCGCAGGTCGTCCATCGTCTGGAAAAGTTCCGGCTCGGTTTCGCCGAGGCCGAGCATCACACCGCTCTTCGTCACGACCTTCGGAGACAGCTCTTTCGCGCGCTGCAAAGTCTGGAGCGACGTCCGGTATTTCGCGCGTGAGCGGACGGCGGGCGTGAGTCGCTCGATCGTCTCGAGGTTGTGATTAAAAATTTCCGGCGCCGCGTCGAGCACGAGCTGGATGCACCAATCCTGTGCGTGAAAATCAGGCACGAGCACTTCGATGATGATCGAAGGATCCATCTCGCGGACGGCGCGGATCGTGCGGGCGAAATGTTCCGCGCCGCCGTCTTTCAAATCGTCGCGCGCGACCGCGGTGATGACGACGTGCTTTAATTTTAGTCGCTTGACCGCTTCTGCGACGCGCTGCGGTTCGTCCTCCTCGAGCGCAAACGGTTTCGCGGTCGAGACCGCGCAAAAGCCACAGGCGCGCGTGCAGCGTTCGCCCGCGATCATCATTGTCGCGGTGCCTTGACTCCAGCATTCCCAGCGGTTCGGACATTGCGCGCTCTCGCAGACAGTGTGCAGCCGCAGATCGGAGATGAGCGCCTTAGTGGAAAAGAAGACGGGGTTCGACGGCAGCCGCACTTTGATCCAAGGCGGCTTTTGCGCCTGGTGAAGTGCGGGATCGATCTTGGCGCAGGACATTTTCGCGGCGGGTCTGGTTTAAGTCTTAAGTTTGGAGCAGGTGGTTCGCAACTTCGCCCAGCATTTTCGTAATCCTGCTCGTGCTCGATAATTTCCACGCCTAACGTGTGGAGCACGAGCACGATCGGCTGCTCCTGCTCCAAGAAGGGTGAGTAAGACTGGGAGCAAGACGGGAGGCAGAGACGAGTAATTGCCGAACAGGCCGCTTAAATTAAGCTGCGCAGAATGAACGACGCGCCACCTTCGCCTGCGGCCGTCGCGCCGGCTTCGACTCGACCCTCTTATTCGCCGGTCGTCTGGCTGAATCTGCTTTGCCTCGATGCGCCGCTCGTCGCCGTCACCTGGCAATGGCTTTTCGCGCGCAGCTTTGGCGCCCACCTCACCTGGCCGCTCCGCGCGCTCCTTTTCCTGACGGCGTGGCTGATTTATCTCGGCGATCGATTTGCGGATTCCATCCGGCTGCCGGCGGGGAGTCCGCGCTCCGAGCGTCATCAGTTTTGCCAGGATCACATGGTGGGCTGGTGGATCGCGATCGTGGTGATCTTTGTGGTCGATGTCGCCCTCGCGTTGCGCTCGCTCGATCTCCAGATGTTCTTTCTCGGAGGAACGCTGGCCGTTGTCTGCGCAGCTTACCTCTTTCTTAACCACTTGTTAGGCGGCCAGTGGCGACCGGTCCCGATGAAGGAAAAAGCGGTCGGAGTGCTTTTTGCCTCGGGCACAACGCTGGCGGTGGTCGGCGTACTGCCTGGCTTGACGATTTCCTTCGCCTTCGCGGTCGTGCTCTTCGCGATGCTCTGCACGCTGAACTGCCTTTGCATTGCTTCCTGGGAACGCGATCTCGATGCGGCCCAGGGAAAGACTTCGCTCCTCACCGGCTGGCCCGCGGTCGCACGCGTGCTCAGGCCGTTTGGGCTTTTCATCGTCGCGGTTTCGCTCGTGCTCGCGATCGCCTGGCGCTTCGCCGCGCCACTCTGGATTTGTCTGGCATCGAGCGCGCTCCTACTCATTTGGCTGCACAATGCGAACCGCCTGCGCCGCGACAATCGCACTGCGCTGGCTGATCTCGTGCTTCTCACCCCGCTGCTTGTGCTGCTCTTTTCGTTCCGGTGAGTTTCGATCGGGTGGCTCCGTTTTATCGGCGGCTGGAAAAGCTGGTTTTTGGCCAGCAATTGCAAGCGGCGCGGATGGCATTCGTTAGGCAACTCGCACCGCGCCGGCGCGCGCTCGTGGTCGGTGACGGAGATGGCAGATTCCTCGGAGAATTGTGCCACGCCCGGCCCGATTTGCCGATCGAATGTCTCGACGCGAGCGCGCAAATGCTCGCGTTGGCGCGGGATCGGGTGGGAGACCGTTACGTGCAATACCTCCACGCCGACATCCGCGACGCGGACTTTCCGCCGCGGCGTTACGACCTTTTGGTAACGCATTTTTTTCTCGATTGTTTTGCAGAGAAAACGCTGCGGGAAGTCGTGGCGAAGTTGAGTGCGGCAGCGACAGATGACGCGGTTTGGCTGATCGCGGATTTTCACGATCCGCCGCGCGGCTGGCGTGGCTTTTGGGGCCGTTTTCTGATTGCGATGATGTATCGCTTCTTCCGGCTCGCGGCTCGAATCGAAGCGCGGCGGTTAATTACTTATGCGCCGCTGCTCGAGGCGCAAGGTTTTCGCCTAACGAGCGAGATCACTCTGGCAGGCGGCCTTCTTCGATCACAGTCCTGGCGCCGAGGCGCATCCGGCGAAGTGGAAGTGTAGGAGAAGGTTCAGGTGAAAGGGAGCGCGGGTGGGGACGCTCCGCCTAACGAGCGAGTTCGGGCGGAGTCTGGGCCGCGTCGGGAACAACGGACTGACTTGGTGTCACGACCGGCCGGGTCGGTGTCGCATCCGGTTCATTGTGGACGCCCGGATCATTAGCCGAGCCGCCGACATAAATGGTCACTTTCGTCCCGACCGTTACCAGGTCCTTGATACGGGCCGCGTCCCAGTTCGCCATCCGGATGCACCCATGGCTTCCGGCCCGGCCGATCGTTTCCGGGTTGTTCGTGCCGTGAATCCCGATGCCGGGTTTGTTCAGGCCCATCCACAAAATCCCGACCGGGTTATTCGGCCCCGGCGGAATGTTATAGAAATCGCTCGTGCGCACGCCGCGCATGAGAACGCCTTCATCGTGGCGGAACCAGGGCAGTTTCGCGATTCCGAGGATTTTCCAGACTCCCTGCGGCGCAGGCAAAGTTTTCGAGCCGGGCGTGATCGGGAACTCGGCGACAAGTTTGTCGCCCTCGCGCACCTCAAGAAAATTTTCTCGGATATCGATGAAGATCTGCCGCGCCGCGAGCGCCGGATTCTGCGGGATGAAACCCTCCGAAAGTTTCTCCACCTCGAAGGGCTGGACGTTAGGCACCTTCACCGTGTCGCCGACTTTCAGTTCATCCAGGTTTGCTCCCGGATTCAACTTCCGCAGGAAATCCTCCGAAGCGTGAAAGCGTTCGGCGACGAACTCGAGGAGCGAGCCGTAAGGCATCGCCTTCAGTTTCGCCTGTTCCGACGGTCTGGAAGCGACGTCTCCAACGAACTTCTCGTCCTCCGGTCGGAGCGTATAGCTCGTGTAAGCGTCGGGAACCTGCGCGAGGAGTTGCGGATCGACGGCGCCGCCAGGGTCCATCCCGTGCGCCTTCTTGTAAGCGACGAGGGCCTTCCCGAAAAACTCACCCATTCTCCCGTCGATCTTTCCGGGGCCGAACTCGTTGTTATCGAGAAAAATCTGGAGGCGCACGCTGGTCTCCTCATCGTAAACCGGGAGCGCGACGAGCTCGCGCGGCGGGAGTTTTGGGGTGGGAACGGGAGTCGGTTTCGGAGTGGCTGGCGGCCTCGGAATAAGAGTCGGAAGGGGCGTCGGCGTCGCCCTCCGCCGGAACCAACCCTGCGCCTGCGCGGGTGTGACCGCGAAGAGCGCGAGCAAAATGAGCACTCCAAATTTCATGAGCGGAAGCTATGCATCGCCCCAGCCTCGGACGCAAACCGCCTAGCGATTCGGTCCTTTCGGGAACAGTACCTTGTCCGGTGCGGCGTTGAGAGCGGGAAGGAGGCTTTTGATCAGACGGGTTTTGACCGAGCCCGCTTCGCGCGGCGCGACGAGGTAGCGGACGATCGCTTCGAGCCAGGTGTTTTCACTCACCCGAAAAAGCACGCGCGGATGCGCGCGGACTTCCAATTCGTCCACCGGCGTGCGGGCGAGCAGTTCGCGGTATTGCGCCACCCGTTTGAGCATTTCTGCCCCCAATTCTTCCTCGACGATTCGCTGCATGGTCTCGGCAATAAATTTCAGATCGCTCTCGTAGCCGATGTTGAACTTGATCTCGTTCCAGATGTAGGGGAACAGCGGCCAGGAATAGTTAAAGATCATCGAATTGAGGACCTTCGAGTTTGGAAATTTGATGATCCTGCCGCTCGGGTGATCTCCGGAAATGTATTTGCCGCCGAACTCCCAGAGCGTGGTGTCGATATAACCGACGTCGATCACGTCACCCGTCGCATCGTCGATCTGAATCCGGTCCCCTACGCGATAGGGCCGCCTAACGAGAATGTAAATCCAGCCGATGAAACTGGTCATCGGTGTCTGCACGGAAAGGCCGACGATCACCGAGACGACGCCGACTGAGATCAGCGCGGTGTACCAATTTACAAAAATGACCGAGACCGCGACGAGGAGTACGAGCAGACCAACGACGAGACGTTTGATTCGCTTCAGCGTGAAGCGGGTCGAGGCATCGCGAACGGCGCCGATCGCGTAAACGTCGATGCTTTTCGAGATCGCGAGCAGGATCGTGATAATGACGGCGCCGCGCACGAGGCGTCGGCCCAGCACGATGAGGTTCGGCGCCAGCGGCAGCCGATTCGAGCCGAGCACGAAATAAAGCGCAATCAGGCCGGCGAGAAGCAGGACGTAGCTTGCGAAGGAAACCTTGTCCTTCGTCTGCGCTTTGACCTTCGCTTTTCCCTGCGTTTGATCGAGCGCCTCGCGCACGTCCGCGTGCTGCGAGAGCTCTTCGGCTGACTCAGGCATCGCCGGTTTTTACCCAACAACGCAGCACCTCGGAGACACTCCAAGCCTGCGCGATGCAGCCGCGCGGCGTGTGCGGCGCCTCGGCGTCGAACACTTCCGAGATCGTTCCCACTCCAGCCTCGTCCAGATGCTCCGGAAAGGCCGCGAGAAAACCTCGCGCGGTCCTTTGTTCGTCAGGGTGAATCTTCAGCCACGCGTCGATGAACGGTCCGATCAGCCATGCCCAAACCGTCCCCTGGTGATAAGCAGCATCGCGCGTCTTCAGGTCGCCGTGATAGTTCTTTTTGTAATCGGGATTACCCGGCGAAAGGGAACGCAGCCCAACCGGAGTCAGCAGCTCGCGTTCGACCACGCTCATGACTTTTTCCCAGTGCTCGCGCGCAAGCACCGGATGATCGAGCGAGATGGCGAAGACCTGATTTGGCCGGATCGAAGGGTCGCGCGCGATCTCCGGACCGTCGATCACGTCGTAGAGGCAACCAGTATCCTCATTCCAAAATTTCTCGTTGAACGAGTGCCGCGTTTGGGCTGCGTGTTTGGCGCAGCGTTCCGCCGCGGACGCGTCGCCTGTCTCGTGCAGCCAGCCGGAAAGCAGTTCGAGCGCGTTGAACCAGAGCGCGTTGATCTCGACCGCTTTCCCGCGACGCGGCGTAACAACCCAGTCCCCCATTTTCGCATCCATCCAGGTGAGCTGGTAACCCTCCTCGCCCTGCACAAGTAACCCGTCGCTCGGATCGACATGAATGTTAAAATCGGTTCCGCGCAGGTGATGCTCGACGATGTCATTCAGGGTGGGAAGGAGCGAGCGGAGCGTGGTGCGATCGCCGGTCGCATCGAGGTAACGCGCGAGCGCGTGGAAAAACCAGAGGGTCGCATCGGCTGTATTATATCGGCCCTCTTTCTTCCCATCGGGGAACATGTTTGGAATCAATCCGTCGCGCACATAATGGGCAAAAGTGCGGAGAATGTATCCGGCTTCGAGTGTCCGGCCGGTCGTGATCGTTAGGCCTTCGAGGCTGATCATGGTGTCGCGGCCCCAATCAGTAAACCAATGGTAGCCCGCGATCACGGTGCGGACTTCATCGCCGGAGGCGTGCGCCCGCGCCTCTTCCTCGCTCCGTCCGGCCGGGGTGATGACGAATTGATCCGCGGCATATATCAGCTCCGCCGCGACTCCGCTCCGTGCCGCAGCGACCGCGCGGTCGAGCAGCTTGGCCCGCCGGACGTATTCCGCTTTCTGTCCGCTGGCTTGGTTGAGCACATCGATGATGTCCCAGCCTTCAGTGGACCCGACCAAAGTCGCCACTTCGTGCTCGCGCATATCCACCCGGAACGCGCCTGGACTCCAGAGGTCGCCTTCGTAATCGTATCCGCGTTCGAGTTCGGTCCTGTAAACTACCTGATGAATTTTCCGCGGATCGATCGTGAACGCGGCTGAGCAACCATGCAGGCGCATCCGGAGCGGCGGCAGATTCGTTCCCGGTTCCGTGAACTCGTAGCGGCCGTCGGTCGCGCGGATTTCGTAGGGCGCCTCGGGCAGTTGATCGACTGGATCTTCATAGTGCCGGAAGTTAAATGCCGGTCGCAGATCGAGCTGCGGACGCTCGCCCTCGCCGGTCACGGCGTAGCTGACGTGGACCGTGTTCTGACGATGGAGCATCATCAGTCGCTTCTCGATTACGAGGCTGCGGACTTGGAAAGTCCAGACGGGCAACCCCTGTTCGAGCCGAAATTCCGTCAGGTAATCCGCGCCATGCAGGTCGAGCTGTCCGCCGGCGCGCTCTTCCGCGCCTAACGACACCGTATCGTGCTCACTGAAAACCAGCGTCTCGGAGATGTGGCTCCACATCACCATTCGGCCCAGCGGCGCCGGCAGGGCCGCCGTCAGGACGCCGTGGTAACGCCGGGTGATCGCGCCCGAGACCGTGCCCGAGGCGTAACCGCCGAGGCCGTTGGTGACAAGCCATTCCCGGTTAAGGAGGAGATCCCGCGATTGCTCCACGTCCCAAGGCATGATCCGCGGCTCGGGAATCTGGAGATGATGCATTGAAGTCACACGTTGGTCTCTAGCAGGCGCGAGCCGGGCCGCAAGGCAACGGCCGCTTCCGCAGGAATTTCCCACCCGGTCGCCGTCTCGACCGGCACCGCCCCCGGGCCGCCGTATTTCGGCATTTCGCTGGACCAGAGCGTTTCCCAACTCTCGTCGTGGCGCGGTGGAGCGAGAAGCGGCTCGGGCGCGACCTCCAGCACAAGGCCCGGCCCAAGGTTCACCACGAGCAGCCGGTCGTCTTCGCCTAACGAATCGAAAAAGCGCAGGACGAAAGCCTGGGCGCCAAGGACCGCGCCATCGATCGGCCCGCGCTCGCGTCGGGAAAAAATAGGATCGTCGCGGCGCAGATTGATCAGGCTGCGATAGAGCGCGGAGAGCTGCGGAAATTTCCCGTGCTCATTCCAGTCGAGCTTGCTCCGGTCGAAGGTCGCGCGCGCGCCCGGATCAGCCAGTTGCGCCTGCACTTCGGGGGTGGCGAAGGGCGGAAACTGCGTGAGAAATTTTGCGCGGCCCGCGCGCACTTTTTGACCCAGGTCGCCGGCGAGATCCGCGAAATATAGAAAGGGCGAGGTCGCGCCGAACTCCTGGCCTTGGAAAAGCATCGGCGTCCACGCCGCGAGGATCAGCAGCGCGCTCAGCGCGCGGTAGCGTCCCGGGGAACTCGTTAGGCGAACCCGCTCGCCCGTGCTGGAGTTGGCAAGCTGGTCGTGATTCTCGAGAAAGGCGACAAAGGCGGCCGCGCTGATCCCGCGAGCGGGATACCCGCGCCGCTTTTCCTGCCAACGATAATGCTGGCCCTGATAAAGAAACCCGTGCTTCACCGCGGAAATGAACTCCTGCGGCGTGCCTCGGTAGTCGGTATAGTAGGCGTGCCTGCGGCCGCTCAACGCGACGAGCGCGGTGTGATGCAGGTCGTCGTTCCAGAGCCCGTCGAAGCCGTAGCCGCCTTCCGCCTCTGGCCTGACGATTCGCGCGTCCTGCGGTTCGTTTTCCGCAAGCAAAACGACCTCGCGTTTTCCGGCCGCGGCTCGGGCGACTTCGCTTAACTGAGCAAGGATGTGCTTTGGCGAGCGATCGAAAATGCTCTGCGTGGCATCGAATCGAAAGCCGTCGAAGTGGAATTCCTCAATCCAGTAGCGCGCGTTGCTGAGGAAGAACTCGCGCACGGAGTCCGAACGTGGCCCGTCGAAGTTGAGCGCTTCGCCCCATTCCGTCTCGTAACGATCGCTGAAGTAATCGTCAGAAAAAACGCTGAGGTAATTCCCCTCCGGGCCGAGGTGATTATAAACGACGTCGAGAAGCACGCCGATGCCCAACGAATGGGCGGAGTTGATAAAACCGCGCAGATCATCCGGCTTGCCGTAAAGCCGGCACGGCGCAAAAAGGTCGACGCCGTCGTAGCCCCAACCAAATTCGCCCGCGAAATCGGCGATTGGCATCATCTCGACGACGCTGATGCCGGCGCGCGCCAGCTCCGGTAACTTTTCCGCGGCTGCCGCCCACGTTCCGGCGCGGGTAAACGTGCCGACGTGCATCTCGTAAACCACCTGCCCGGGCAACTGGACTCCCGGCCACGCGTCGTCGTTCCAGCGAAACGAACGCGGATCGATTACCTGCGAAGCGCGATGCGGGCCGCCCGGCTGCGCGCGCGAGGCCGGGTCTGGATGCAGGTGTTGGTCGCCGTTCAGCCGAAAGCGATAGAACGATCCCGCGCCGGTTGGCAATATGCCGGAAAAGTAGCCGTTTTCTTCCGCGTCGAGCGGGTGAAAAGTTCGCTCCACGTCCGGCTCCGCCGAGGCTTCAAGTGCGACCTCGATCCGTTGTGCATTGGGCGCCCAAACCCGGAAGCTGGTTTCATTGTCGCCGCACACTTCCGCACCGATCGGCAACCGGCGCGGAGAGTTCTTCGTCACGCAATCGAATCGCCCACGATGGCAAAGTTGGTTGCCGTTCGCCGCCATCGCAGCTTCTTGGCCTGACGGCGGAACCTGCGATCTCGCGCCAAATTTACCTTTTGGGTAGCGCACGCGTCTCGCGTGCTGGGCGCGGCGTCCCGCGGCGACGGACTTTCTCCCCGGTTTGAGCCTTTGAAGTTCGTGACGGCGAGGCACCGTCGCCAGCACGCGAGCCTAACGTGTCCCAGCGCCGGGACTCGGCGCCGGCGCTTCGTTCCCCGCTTTCGGCGCGGGCACGGCGCCGTCGAGGCCGCGTCGTTTCAAGAGCGGTTCGATCCATGGATCGCGACCGGTGAAATCGTGGAAGAGTTGCATCGCATCCTTGCTCCCGCCGCGCGAAAGAAGTGTGTCGCGGAAGTGGTCGCCATTGGCACGCGTCAGGCCGCCATTTTGCTTGAACCACTCGACGCTGTCGGCATCCAGTTCTTCCGACCAGATGTAGCTGTAATAACCGGCGCTGTAGCCGCCGGCGAAAGCATGCGAGAAATAAGTCGTGCGATAACGCGGCGGCACCGGCTTGTAATCGACGCCCGCCTTTTTCAAAGCGTCCGCTTCAAAACCCAGGACATCGCTGGGCACCTGGTCGGGCGAAAGCTGGTGCCAGGCCTGATCGAGCAAGGTCGCAGCGAGATATTCCGTCGTCTTGAAACCCTGGTTGAATTTTTCGGCCGCAAGCACCTTGTCGAGCAACTCCTTCGGCATCGGTTTGCCGGTCTTGTAATGCTTCGCGTAATGCTCGAGAACCTGCGGCCAGCTCGCCCACATTTCGTTCACCTGCGAAGGATATTCGACGAAATCGCGCGGCACGCTCGTGCCACTGAAGCGGGGATATTTCACACTCGAAAACATCCCGTGAAGCGCGTGCCCAAATTCGTGAAACATCGTCGTCACTTCATCGAACGTGAGGAGCGTCGGCTGGCCCGCTTCCGGTTTGGGAATGTTCAGATGATTCGCGATCACGGGCTTCAGGCCTAACAAGTCGCTCTGGTTCACATACTCGTTCATCCAGGCGCCGCCGCGTTTCGAGGGGCGCGCATAGTAGTCGGCAATAAAGATCGCGAGCGGCTTCTGGTCCTTGTCGAAGACTTCAAACGTCCGGACGTCCGGCTGATAAACCGGAAGATCGTGGCGCTCTTTGAAAGTGATTCCGTATTCCTGCGTGGCGGCGTAGAAAACACCATCGAGAAGCACGTGATTGATCTCGAAATATGGTTTGATTTCCGACTCGTCGAAGGCGTAGCGGGCCTGCCGAACCTGCTCGGAATAATAGGCCCAATCCCAGGACGCCAGTTGGAAACCGCCGTGCTCCTTGTCGATTAACTTCTGCATGTCGGCCGCTTCTTTTTTGGCGTTCGCGACTGCCGGCGGAGCCAGCTCGGCGAGCAGCTTGTTCACCGTCCCGATGTTGTGCGCCGTCTGGTCTTCGAGCTGATAGGCGGCATGATTCGGATAACCAAGAAGCACCGCGCGCTCCGCTCGCAGCTTCACGGTTCGCAGGACGACCTGACGATTATCCCAATCGCCGCCGTGGCTGTTGCGGGCGAGCGAAACCTCCATGATGTGCTGGCGGAGGGCACGATCCTTCAGACTCGTTAGGGCGGGCTGCTGAGTCGTGTTCTGAAGCGGGAAGAGCCACTTGCCCTCTTTCTTGTCGGCCTTCGCCGCGGCCGCAGCGGCTTCGATTTCGTTATCGGAAAGGCCGGCCAGTTTTGTCTTGTCCTCGACCACGATGCCTTCGGCGTTTTTTTCCTTGAGGACGTTTTGGGCAAACTCCGTCTCGAGTTCGGCCAGCTCGGCGTTCATCTTTTTCAGCTTCGCTTTGTCGGCATCGGAGAGCTTCGCGCCGGCCCGCACGAAATCTTTGTAGTAACGCTCAACAAGATATTTCGATTCGGGATCGAGGCTGAGCTTGTCGCGATCATTGTAAATCGTCTCGATGCGCTTGAAGAGCGGGCCGTTGAGGAAAATCGCGTCCTGTTCCGCGGCCAGCTTCGGCGCCATTTCGGTCTCGACCTTCTGAAGAGCGGGATTCGTATTGGCGCCCGCCAGGTTGAAAAAAATCCGACTGACCCGACCAAGGAGGTCGCCGGTTTTTTCGAGGGCCACGATCGTGTTCTCGAAGGTTGGCGCCTCCGGGTTCGCGGCGATCGGTTCGATCTCCTTCAACTGATCGACCATCCCTTTCTCGAAAGCGGGGGCGTAATGCTCGTTCTTGATTTTGTCGAACGGCGGGTAGTGGAAATCGAGCGAGCTTTCCTGCAGAAGTGGATTGTCGGTCATGGCAGCGGTGGCACTCGGGCTGGCGGAAGCGGACTCTGCGGCAGCCGGAGCGGCGCTGGCAAGAGCGGGAGCGAGAAGCGCGGCGAGCGCGGTGGTCTGCAGAAGGCGGCGAAGGATGGCTTTTTTCATGTCGTTAGGCTGATTGGATGGCTGGGCGGCCCGCGCGGGCCGCTTCTTATTTACCCAGACCAGCCGGAGACGAAAGTTTTCTTTCTCGTTAGGCCGAGGTCGCCCCAGAGATTACCTGGTTAGAAATCGGGGCGCCTCGGTATCTTCCAGCATCTGTTTCACCGTCTTTACGGCAACCGCACGGAAAATGTTGGCCTAGCGATCCGCAGTTGCTCACAGACTGAGAGCCTCACCCGACGTGCAACGTTTGGTTGCCGCGGTGGTCCGGTTCTTCCTTCTTGTTTACCTGAACGATTCTACCCCGGTTGGAGGGCAGTCTGCGGCTATTTCACGCCATTCGCGGGATTCCATGATCCCTGCAGCTTGCGGACATAAAGAATCTGTCCGGTGTGATAAGCGTTGTGGGTGCTGATGTGCGAAATTGTGGGCGCCGCTGTCGCCAGTTTTTCCTCCGGCATCTTCTCGACCTCGGCTTCCAGCTCCTTCATCACCCGGTCCAGCCGCTGCACGATGTCGTTCCAGTGCGCCGCGTCGAAGTCGTTAAAGGTCTGGTCATTGTTATTCGGGCTGGGCGGCTTTTTCCCCTGAAGCCGGGCAAGCGCGTTTTCATTCCAAAAAACCAGATGATGCACGAGCATGCCGACCGAGTGATCGGCATTCGGGTCGAGCTTCCCCTGCGCGTTTCGCGGAACCCATTTGGCCTGCTCC
>JAICMR010000180.1 GCA_025929155.1 Chthoniobacterales bacterium
CTCTGCGATCTCAACTGGGTGCGCCTCGTCCACCTCCGGATTGCGCTCGCGCAGTTTTTCGATCATCCCGCGACGCATCATCATCTTGACGAACTCGCCGAAGTCGAGGTCGCCTACGCGCCGGGTTTTCGCTCAACTGCGCTCCTCCTCGTCGGCTGGCTCGCGGCGCAACTGAACTGGGAGAACCCAGACGGAAGCGGCGAATCACTCACCTTTGAGAAGAAGGAGAATGAAAAGCCCGGCAAAGTCAGCGTGAACCTGGCCAAAACCGGCGGAGAGCCCGTCAGTTGCGTGCTCGTCCGAAGCGCGACCGCGCAGTTCCGCGTCGCCCACCAGAGCGGCGCTGATCTGATTGAGGCTTCGTTCGGACGTAAAAACGGGCGAACGATGCAGCAATTCCTTCCTGCTGGGAAAGGCGACCCCGTCAGCCTCGTGAAAGAAGAGCTGATGCGCGGCGGGGCGCATCGGGTTTACCTGCGTGCTTTCGAGAAGGTGCGCGCGTTTTTCTAGCCGTCGGATTTGCGGGCCGACCGCTTCGGTTGCCGAAGTCCATCGGTCGGGACAAGCAACGCGCGCTCCAGATTTCGCGTAGCCCTGGCTTATCTATTTCGTCTCGTTCAACGACCAGTCGTATTTCTGGTAGGTAATTTCGGTGTCGTTAGGCAAAGGCTCGCTCCGTCGCTTGTTGATGAAGGCGAGGACGCCGCCGGCAGGTTGAAAGTCGTCTTTGTACCAGTTGAAAATCGCGGAGAGCGCAGCGCTCTTTTTCGCCGGCTGGTAGTCCACGCCTTTCGGGGAGTTCACAAATGCGGTCGCCAGTTGCTCGAGCTGCGCATCCAGTTTTTCGCCGCGGAATGGTTCGGGATCGAGCGGCGGACAGCTCCGGCTCGCGCAGTTTAACGCGAAGTGGACCCGCGGATCCTGGAATTTCGGACGGATAATGTCTTTCTCGAGATGATTAAAACTCATCTGCCTGCCGGCGACCTTGATCCGGTCGCTGGTGAAGAAAAGGAAGAACAAATCCTTCACGCTTTTGGTCGGGTATTTCCCGATCGCTTCGTGCAGGATCCAGGCGTTGTAGGCGTTCAGGTAAAACGCCAGCTGCTCGTTTTTGCCTAACGACGACACCTTCGCGCGCGCGATTCCATCGACGACGTCCTGGATCGCCTGCACGTCGGCGGCGTCGGCTTTCCAGTCGGCGTATTTCACGCCGCTGCTCGTGACATACTTGCCGAGCAATCGGCCATAACTGTCGATCCAGCCGGATTCCCCCGCGCGGGCAGGCGCAGAGGATGCGAAAAGCAGCGAGACAAGAAGAATGGTGCGAGGCAAAAAAGCTAAAGACACTTGCCTAACGTCGAATCCGCGGAGAAGGAGCGCAAGACGGAATGACCGCTGTGTCGTTCGAGGCCGACGAAGCGAAACCGAAGCCGAGGAGGTTGGGGAAGAGCGCGGATAACATTGACCGCAAGATTAAGCGAGGTGTGGATCGAAATGCTTCAAGGAAGCCCGGCGGGACCGTTCGACTCCGCTTCGCTTCGCTCAGGATGACGGAAGAGGCGCTGCAATTGTTCCGCGCTTTTTTCGATCGCGAAAAGTTCAGTCGCGCGGCGCCGCCCGGCTTCGCCTAACGAATGAGCAACTTCGCGGTTTTGGAGCAGACGCCTGAGCGCCGCAGCGAGCGCGGCGGGATTTCGCTCGGGAATCAGAATCCCGGTTTCTCCCTCGCGCACCATCTCGGGCACTCCGCCGAGCGGAGTGGAAACGACCGGCAAAGCGGCCGCCATCGCTTCCATGATTACGGTCGGCAGGTTATCCATGCCCCCTCCGGATTCAGTTACGCAAGGAAGCGCGAAAATGCTGGCGCGCGCGAGCCGCGCGATAATCTCGGACTGCGGCAACGGCCCGGTGAGAAAGACCCGTGTCGTTAGGCCGGCGTTTGCAATCTGCGCGTTCAGCTCTTTGGCGAGCGGTCCTTCACCGATGATCTCCGCGCGGAACGGAATCCCCTGCTCCGCCAGAAGCGCGGAGGCTGCGACCAAATCCTCGAATCCTTTTTTCTCGATCAAGCGCCCGATCGAGAGAATCAGCGGTGGCGTGTCCGCGAAAGTGGCCGGCTGGAACCGCGCCAGATCGATCCCGTTGTAAACCCGGAGGAATTTCTGTCTCTCCGACGGGAAATTCTCGCGCAGAAACGCGACGCCAAAATCACTCACGGTCACGACCGCACGGGCCGCGCCGATTAATTTGCCTAACGAAATCGTGAATGGCTTCGGCGAGAAAAAGTCGTTCGCATGGGCGGTGAAGCTGAACCCGATCCCGAAAAATCTCTCGACCCAATAAGCCGTCCGCGCCGCCAGCCCGGCGAAGTGCGCGTGCAGATGTCCTACGCCGAGCGTCTGCAAACGGGGGCCGAGCCAGGCCGCCTGGTAAAGCCGCAGGAAGTCGGTCTCGCGGCCCCAGCGTTTGATCTCAGCTGCCGCAACTTGAGGCAATTTCCCTTTTCGCAGCGCGCGGTCGATCTCGCGCACCAGCTCGTCGTCCTCCGGAAAATACTCGACCGCCGCCGCGATCGCCGGGTCCCAATCCTGCGGCGGCTCGCCTTTTGGACGGCGGACCGAGAAGAGCGCGGGCGCGAAATTCTGCCGCCGGAGTTCCGCGATTTCCCGGTAGCAAAAAGTCTGCGTGAAGGAGGGGAAACGCTCAAAAAGGTAAGCGACACCCGGCATCGGCCAAGGATGGCGACGAAACGGCGGTTTGAAAAGCGGCAGTTCCCTCGCTTTTTTCCCAGACCGCGCCCTCCTCCCGCACGACTCTTGCTCTCCACAGCCCAGAATGCAGCGCGATTTCTTTGCCTATTGCACGTCGCTCCGTCTGATGGAGCTGAAGGCGATCGGAGCGCTCTCGCACGTCCGCCATTTCGGCGAAGGCGACATCGTTTATGTGGCGGGCGACGAGGCGAAGGAATTTTACATCATCAATCGCGGCGCCGTCGAAACCTTCGGGCAGGAATCCGGATCCTGCGCGACTCCCACCGTCCTCTCACGTGGCGACATTTTTGGGGTGGTGGATCCGCTCATGAATCGACCGCGCGATCAGACGGCAAAAGCGCGGGCCGGGCTGAGCGTGCAATGCTTTCGCCAAAGCGAGTTTCCCGATCTGCTCCAGCGCGTTCCCTCGTTTTTTCTTTTTCTCGCCGAGAAATTGGCCACCCGCCTTTTCCAGGCGAACGAGCTCGTCCGCTCGCATCATTCGGGGCTCGAGCTCATGGGCAGCCTGGCAAATTTTGACATCGTCACGGTTTACCAAACGATTCTGCATTCCAAGCAAACCGGGCTGCTTACGATCACGAGCGGCGAAGGCGAGAAGATTTCGGAGTTTTATTTCGAGATGGGCGTCCCGCGTTGGGGGCGGTTCGAGCATCTCGTGGGAGAGGAAGCGTTCTGGCAACTTTTCCTGCAAGAGGACCAGGCGGCGACCTTTTCCTTCGCAAATGGCGCAGAGCGCGGAAATCCTCCGGTTGTTGCGAGCACGATCGCACGCCAGCCCGATGAGCTCCTGATCAATGCGATCCAGTTCCGCGACGAGTTTGACGATTTGCGCAAGCGCCTGCGCAATAAGTCCGACACGCTGCGCCGCAAACAGCTGAATTTCGCCTGGGAAAACAACGAGTTGGCTGATCTCCGTTCCGTCGCGGAAGGAATCTGGGAGCAGGCTTACAGTCAGCGCATCGCGCTATCGCAGCTCTATCAGACAAGCGCCTACAGCCAGCTGAAAATTTACAAGGCAGTCGACGAAATGATCCGCGCGGAGCTGTTCACGCTCGAGGCTCCCCAGCCCGAACGGCGGATGGTTGCGGGCTCCGCGAAATGAAGATTCGTCCCCACCAGTTCATTGCGTTGTTCCTCGCGGCCGTTGTTCTTCCCAGTTGCTCGATGCTTACCGCGGACGGCCGGCGTCAGGCCGCCTACGCGCGCTATGTCAGCAAGTCGAGCAAAGGCCGGGTTAAACAACAAAGAATCTTTCACTCCGGTAAACCGTCGATGCCTGTCACCGTTCCGAACGAAGAACCGGGGCAAATGACAACGACCACCAACCCGGAAGATGCCGGCCCACAGGCTGTCGCGCAAAACGCGCCGTAAAGATTTGTGGCTGCGCGGACAGGTTTGAAGATGGTCACCGGGCTTAGGTCCTTTCCACTGGGATAGGTTGACCGCTGGCGTCGACCGCAACGTAGGTGAAAACGGCGCGTGTGACTCTCGTTTGCTCGGTCCGCATGTAGCGTTGCA
>JAICMR010000010.1 GCA_025929155.1 Chthoniobacterales bacterium
AATATGACTCTTACGTTTAACCATCCGCCGCGCGGAAGCTTTTTTATTTTTATGGCACTCACCGAAACCGAAATTCAGCGTCAGCAAGAAATCAAACAGGCCGAAGAGCTCCTCTTCACCGGGAAACAGGAACTCGGCTTCGCCAAAGGTCTTTTCCTCGGAGATTTCATCGCCGACTGGGCGATGCCTTATCCGAGAATCTCGGATGCGCAGCAGGCGCAGTTGGATCGGGCGATCGCGGAGGTGAGGGAGTTTCTCGATGCGCACCTGGACCCGGAAGCGATCGATCGCAACGCGGATATTCCGCGGGAAGTGATCGACGGGCTCGGACGGGTCGGCGTACTCGGCATGACCGCGCCGACTGAAGTCGGGGGTCGGGGTTTTTCGCAGATGATGTATTGCAAGGTGCTCGAGGAAATCGGCGCGCGTTGCGCTTCGACCGCGGTCTTCACGAACGCGCACCATTCCATCGGGATCCGCGCGCTTTTGCTTTTCGGGACCAAAGCACAAAAGGAAAAGTGGCTGCCGCGGCTGATGAATGGCGAACAACTGGCCGCCTTCGCGCTGACCGAGGCGCAAGCTGGCTCCGACGCCGCAAATGTCCAGACCACCGCGACGCCCAGCGAAGACGGCAGCCATTACGTCCTCAATGGTGAGAAACGCTACATCACGAACGCCGCGATCGCGCAAGTTCTGACGGTCATGGCGCGCACGCCGGTCCCGGGCAAGGAAGGGAAAACCGCGATCACCGCCTTCCTCGTTACCCCGGATATGGAGGGCTTCGAGATGATCGAGCCGCGCATGCCGAAGCTCGGGATCCGCGGAACAGCCACCGGACGTTTTCGCCTAACGAATGTAAGAGTGCCGAAGGAAAACATCCTCGGCCCGCTTGGCAAAGGTCTGCGCGTCGCGCTCACCGTCCTCGATTTTGGCCGTACAACCTTCGGCGCGTGCTGCACCGGCGGGGCTAAAACCTGCCTCCGAATGGCGGTCTCGCACGCTAATTCGCGTCAGCAATTCCAGAAGACCCTGGGCAATTTCGACCTCGTGAAGAAGAAGATCGGGTGAATGGCCGCCGACGTTTACGCAATGGAAGCGATGACTCAGGTCACGGCGTCGCTGATCGATCGCGGCTTCGAGGATTATATGATCGAAACGGCGATGCTGAAGGTCTTCACGACGGAACGGCTTTGGGATGCAGTCAATGACTGCTTCCAGATCCACGGCGGCTCCGCTTATTTTGACGATTCGCCCTTGGGCCGAATGCTGCGTGACGCGCGGATCAACCAGATCGGCGAGGGGAGCAACGAAGTGCTTACTTCGTTTATCGCGCTCGTGGGGATGCGCGGGCCGGGAATGGAGTTCAAGGAAATCCTCGACACGGTGATGAAGCCGTGGCGGGCCGAGCGGAACAAGGCCTTTGGTGCGGGTCTGAAACGCCTGAGCGCAGCCGTAAAAGTGCCGGAAGTGCCGGTGCGCCACGAGCAGTTGCGCTCCTACGCGAGCCAGCTCGGGCGGCTCGTTTGGCGCTTTAACTTCGCCGTCAACAAGGCGCTCATCACCTACCGCGAACCCGTCATGGACATGCAGCTCATCCAGGAGCGGATCGCGGTGGCGGCGATGGAGCTGTTTGCCACCACCTGCGTGCTCAGCCGCTGGGATTCGGAGCTAACCAAGTCCGGCCGAAATGGGCACTCGGTCACGACCGAACAGGTGGCTGCTGACCTGTTCGTGCGACGTTCGATCCGCAAGATCAAGGAAGCGCTCCGCGACCTCGGCGATAACGACGACCGCGCCCTGCTCGCAACCGCGAACGCGGTGCTCGGGCAGCGAGCTTCGATCAGCCGCAACGGCAGCTAGCCAGTAAAAGAGCCGGGCGGCACGGCACGAAAAATGGTTCTTCAAAGGGAGCAACCATGCTCTCGAAGCCGCGCACGTCGCCCTCGCTCACCATCCTAATCCCGTGCCTCAATGAGGCTCACGCCGTCGCCGCGGTCGTGCGAGAGTACACCGCAGCTTTCCCCCAATCCGATGTCCTCGTGGTCGACAACGGCTCCGAAGACGGCACGGCAGAAGCGGCGGGCGCGGCCGGAGCGGCTGTCATGACAGAGCGTCGCCGCGGGAAAGCAACGGCAGTCGCGACCGCGCTCGCCGCCATTGATACCGACCTCGTTCTCATGGTCGACGGCGATGGCAGCTACCCCGCCGAAGGCGGTCGCCTGCTCCTGGAGCAATACCTGCGCGAGCCGGTGGACATGATTACCGGCATCCGCAGCGCGCAAAAGGCAGCGCTGGTTTTCCGTCCGATGCATCAGTGGGGAATGTCGATTTTCGCCGGGGTAATGAATTCGGTTTTTCACTTTAAGCCGCTCGATCTTTTTTCCGGTCTGCGACTTTTTTCGCGGCGTTTCTACAAACATGTCCCGGTACTTTCCCGCGGCTTTGAATTGGAAATTGAGCTGACCATTCAGGCGGTGGATAAGGGGTTCGCGCAGGCCGAAGTGCCGATTCCTTTTCGCACTCGCGCCGAAGGTTCCGCTTCGAAGCTCCGGACGGTGCGAGATGGAATTCGAATTTTGCGATTGCTCGTCGTTCTTTTTCGTGATTATCGACCGCTCACGTTTTTCGGAACATTGGCGCTCGGCATCGGGATTCTCGGCTTTGCCACCGGCTCCATTCCGGTATTGGAATATTTTTCGACCGGGCTCGTGAACCGTCTCCCGTTGGCCGTCTTAGCGGCGAGCCTCGTCACACTTTCCTTCATCATCGGGCTTATCGGGCTACTCTTGGAATCGAACCTGCGCTACCACCGCGAGGCGTATCATATTCAGCTGCGGAAATTCGGTGCGCCGGCCGCACGCGCTTTGACGGCCGACTATAGGCGTGCGCTAACTGGCTAAATCTGAATGAAAATAGCCATCGTCGCCCAGTACTACCCGCCTCACGTGGGCGGCTTAGAAGTCGTGGCAAAGAAACAGGCAGAAAGCTTCGCCGCTGCCGGTCACGCGGTAACAGTTATAACTTGTGCCTGTGCCGGCGCTCGCGTTGGCGATCGGGACGAACAAGGCGTCCATTTGAGAAGAGCGGCCGCTGCTAATTTTCTCGATCAGCGCCTGGCTTTGCCTTTTGCCTTGCCCGGAATCGGTTTGTTCAGGAAGCTGCGCCAAGAGATCATGCAAGCCGACGTCGTCCTCTTGCACGACGTCTTCTACCCGGTTTGTTGGCTGGGTTATTTGCTCGTCACACTTTATGGGAAGCCGCTCGTGCTGATTCAGCACGTTGGTTATGTCGAACATCCCAGCCGAACAGTTGTCTTCGGCCAGCGCCTCGTCTACGCCACCTTCGGGGCCGCAATCTTTCGAAAAGCCACGAACCTCGTGGTCTTTAACGGAAAAGTTAAAGCTTTCCTTCTTCGCTGCGGGGTGGAGCAGGAAAAGATCACGGAACTACGGAACGGCGTTAATCTGGAGCAGTTTCAGCCGCCTCCTCCGAGGCTTTCGAGAAGCTATGTTCGCGAGAAGTTCGACTTATCTCTCGACAAGCCGACCGTCCTTTTTGTTGGACGTCTGGTTCCGAAAAAAGGGTTCAAAGCGCTGCTTGAGGCCGCCGATGAAAGCTTTCAGTTGGTTCTGGTTGGGAGCGGCATTTTCGCCGAATCTTATCGACACCTCTCGAATATTCACTTTCTAGGATCCCTCGCTCACTTGGCGCTGCGAGAGCTGTATTCGGTAAGCGATCTCTTCGTCTTACCTTCGGTCGGGGAAGTTTTTACCGTCGCGATGCAGGAAGCTATGGCCAGCGGACTGCCAGTGATTACGACGGACGATGCTGCTTACAATTCGTATGACATTAATCGTGACCTGATAGCCCTTATTCGACCCGATCCGCCGAGGATCAGAGATGCCATCTTACGACTTCTTGCTGACCCAGAGCGCCGCGCGCGAATGTCCGAGTATTCACGGGCCACGGCCGAAGAATGGTTCGATTGGGATAAAAACTTCCTAGCACTGGAGAAGCTGGTAGCGACCGCGGTTCGTCATGGCAACGAAACCACTCCCGCTGGCTCCCCAGTCTTGGGTTTGGCAGAATCCACGAAATGAAGCAGACGAAAATCCTGATCTTTAAGCTCGGACTACTCGGTGATGTTCTGATGACTACGCCGTTCGTTCGGAACCTTCGCCATATCTTTCCCCAGGCGGAAATCCATTACTATGTGGGCAAGAGCTATCGAGTTGCGCTGGAAGGCAACCCGCACCTTTCGACTCTCGTCGACTTCGACGAGCAGATGTTTTACCGTCGCGACTTCCGACAAGTCTCGAGGCTGTGGCGGCGAATAAAAAGGGAGCAATTCGATCTGGTGTTCCTTCTCGGAAAGCACTGGTTTTTTAATGCTTTCGCCGCTTCCCTGGGGATTCCAACACGTGTCGGATTCGCGCGCGAACCGATCAGCCGCATCTTTCTCACGCGAGCGGTGCCGTTTCTAGAGCTTCGGCACGAGATCTACTACTATCTCGACTTACTCCAGTTCGTCGGAAGCCCAGACTACTCAGACTTAGCCATGGAGGTAGAAATTGGCCAAAAGGACGAGGCACGTGCAGAGTCTCTTATTGAAGAGTTTAAATTGCGGGGATTCGTGGCGACCATTAACAGCGGCGGAAACAATGCGGGCGAAAATCAGTTCGTGCGACGCTTACCCGCCGGTTTCTTTCAGAACCTGGTAATGGCTTTGGCGAGGCGCGGTCCGGTCGTGTTGCTCGGGAACGCCGCAGATCGAAAGCATTACGCTCAGTTTCCCTTCCCGGCTAATGTGGTCGACATGAGCGGACAGCTCTCGTTTCGAGAGAGCCTGGCCCTAATGCGGCGCGCTAAGCGGATATTCACTACAGATTGCGGGGGGATGCATATGGCCGCGACGGTCACCGAACACATAACGGCTTTCTTTGGACCTGCTCATCCACTTCGGAAGCTGCCGCTTCGCGCCGATGTGGAGGTTGTCTGGCCGGACCGCGCCCGTTACAATCCGTACTACGACCTTTACAATACGGGACTCAGGGAGCCCTCTTTTCAGGACATTATCTATTCGCTGAATGGCCAAACGATTGATAGCCCACGGCGAAGCGCGGTTCCAGCCAATTCATGAACGAAGCCTCGAAGACGAAACAGATCTGGAGCGCCACTGAACGGGCTCTGCTCGAAGGCAAGGGTATCGACATCGGCTGCGGCCCTGATCCAGTTACTCCAACAGTCCGCAAGTTTGACTTAGCGGATGGCGACGCGAACGAGATCGGCAGGTTCGTTTCGGAGCAGTTCGATTATGTCTTTTCGGCTCACTGCCTCGAACATATGAAAGACCCAGCTCACGCGCTCGCGGGATGGTGGCGATTAGTACGATCAGGCGGGCATCTGATAGTATTGGTTCCCGACGAAGACCTCTACGAGCAAAGCTACTGGCCGAGCCTGTTTAATACGGACCATAAGTCGACCTTCGCCATTTCCAAGACAGACAGCTGGTCGCCCCGGTCCTTTAACGTCTTGGACCTAATGCAGGCATTGCCCGGAGCTGAGATTGTGTCCATTGAAGTCCATGATCGAGGCTATGACCGATACCTGCTTCACACGCGAAAGTATCCGCGGTCGCTGGCCCGGCTTTTGGGCAACGGATTAACCGCAGCGATCAAGTTCGGCGGAAATCGCAAGCTAGGGAATCTTAGCAGAATTCTGGCGCGCCTTCTTCGCGCTCCTGTCGATCAGACCTACTTAGGAGCTTTTGCCCAAATCCAAGCGATTGTCCGGAAACGCGAGCTAGCATAGCTAAGTCCGAGCGAGGGCCGAACAGAGCGCCGGATCGTTCGCACGCGGAGTGGGAACGGCGACGGCCTTCCTGATTGCTATGACTGCGGGCAAATAGGCGCAGACCGCCAAGGTCGGCGGGAGAAAAGTTCCGATCAAGCCGTAGCTGGATTGTAGCCAGTAAACGCCAAGAAGCGTTATGCACACCTCTATACCTCCACAAAGGGCGGCGGTTCGGCCAACCCCGAGCCCTAAGGCACAATAGGTAACTAGTCGATTCGAGGCGATCGCCAAACCCAAGGCAGCGGTCCAAAGCCCGGTAGACCAGCCCAAGGGAGTCGGAATAGCGAGCCAGTAGCGAAAAAAGGGGGACACCCCTAACGCGATTGCGGCCGCACTAGGAATACTAAACGCCAAAGCGTAGACGCAGACCGTTCTCAAACATTCACGTCGTTCACGAGCACTGCGACAGCGGGGTAAGACTGCTAAGCCTACATCAAACGACACGGCGCCGAGCGCGCTAATAATTTCGCTCATTCTAAGGAGGATAAAAAAGGAGCCTGCCGCCGCCGGACTTCCTAAAGCGCCCGTAAGAAGGATAAGACCGTGCGATTTGGAGGCCCAGGTGATGGAGGTGATATTCATCCAGTGACTTTGCTTGAGAGCCGAACGCAGGCCACTCCAAGTAACCGCACGGAGGCCAAGGTGTTGCGGCAAAGCAAAATAGTGTAGGCGGTGGAGTGTGAGTGCGATATTTGCGCAGAGCAGTGCCGCGATCCAAATGGTCACTGTTATTGGGACAGAAGAATGCCAGGAGAGTGCTAGAGCTACGGCTGGGATCGCAGCGACCCAGCCACCGGCGCCAGCCATTTTGATACGACCCACCCCTTCATGGAGAACTATCGCTTCCAAGAGAATAGACGTGGCCAAGTACGGAAGCGTCAGCGCCGTTACGACAACAAATAGCCACTCGTGCTTCCGCGGGATGGCCAAGAGCTTAGACCATCCGTGCCAAAAAGTGAGGCTCACAACGCTCGCTAAGATGAGACCGCTGATGACAGCAAAGAGAAGAAGACTTTCAGCCAGAGCGGGCGAAGAATCACCACGCGCGACAGCCTTGGCAAGTTCAATCCTGGTGCGGCCGCGTAGCCCGAGGTCGCAAAGAGACAGAAGCACAAAGAAAGAGCTTGCGATGGCGAATTCCCCGTACCCGGTGGCTCCCCAAGCATGCAACATCCAGGGTGTCAGACCCAGCATGAAAACGGCTTTCGCCGCGAACGCAACGGTTTCCCAGAGCTGGTTCGAAGACAGTTGCCGTTGAAGGGACGGCCCAAGAAGCGGTCGGGACATGATTCAGAGCGCTGCTGCGCTTCACCTATTCTCGGCCGCTTGTGAAAAGACCATAGCTGGCAAGATCGTTTTCGCTAAAAATCTTCCTTGCATGGAATTTCGACTGCAATAGGGCAGCCTCCCGCGTCGTCATAGGAAAAAAAGAAACCACGATAGGGCGTTCTCGCAGAAAGGGATCGTTACGGATAAGGTCAGCTCCATAGTATGCCAACAGAGGGTTGAAGCCAACTAGATCAACGTCGCGAGTATGAAACTTTTCATTAGCGATCGCGTAGGGTCTGACGAACTCTTCCGCTTGCATGCAGCGCAGCGGGAATTGAACGAGCAGCGCTAGTGTCACTCCAGCTAAAACGAGAGCAGAGGCGTTGACTTTTCCGATTCGCTGGATCAGGGAGTCCCAGCCGGAAACGGCGACTAGTATGAGGCAACCGAGCGTTCCGTGAAAATATCGGTCACCCCAGCCGTGCGCTTGGTCGGAGCGTACAAAGATATAGAATCCGAAGGTAAGGAGGCAGCTAAGTGCGGCGTCGCGCAGAAAGGCAGGTTCGCGCTGCAGGCGGGCGAAGCCTAGGACGGCGAGGAGCGGCACTGGGAAAGCCAGCCATCCCACTAAAAGCAGCAGGTATACGAACTGAATGACCCAGGTGTAGCGATGAACAGCGAAGACGCTGATAGCCCCGTGGTCGAAGGTCGGCAAAAAGCGGTGCCACCAGAGGACGCAGGCAATGACGCCTGCAACATACACAACCGCGAAAAAGAAGCTCGCGCGCCACCGCCGCTCGCGTACCAAGCGAAATAGGAATGGCGTCGCAAAAAGGGCATGGAAAAAAGGCTGGTGTAGAGCCAGCGCCGCCACGCCAACAAAGGGGGTGAGCCAGAACCGCCGCTTCTCCGGAGAGAGATAGAGCCAAAGCCAAATCAGGTTAAAAGCTAGGTGGGCCGGCATGGCGTAGGCGGTCATCGACATGACGAGCACTTGCGATGAACTCGCAAGAAGTGCTGCCGCTATGACGGGCTTCCAATTGTCGTCTGGCCAGATTTTCTTTGTTACTGCCGCAACAGTGAGAACGCTGATTGCGCCCAACATCGGGTTGAGAAAGTCCTCCAGGGACAGAAACATAAACAGCGCTCGCATCGCGGCATACACTGGGAGATAGGAAGAGTTCCAGCTATGAAGCTCCGGAAAATAGCTCGTGTGAGTGGGCCGGATGAGGTGGATCATCGGTTCCCAAAAGGCTGGCACAACCGCACGCAAGTGTCCGCTGAGGAAGATACGAGCTTGAAAGTTAGCCATGTTCTCGTCTGCGCTCAGCGCGTAACGATGGAAAACGAGGTCATTTCCCACCGCCGCGAGGACGAAGGTTCCGACAGCGAGGAGCACGACGACAAGGCCAGGGCGCACCTTGAGCGAGCGGGGGTGGACAGGTACCTGGCGGCGAAGCCACAGTGCGGTTAGGACAGCGAAAGCTGCGACCAAACCGAGTCCCCAAGGCTCATTACGTGAGAAGAGGACGTAGAAAACATTATAGCCATCGAAGGGGTCGGCTGCACCCAGCCAGGTCCCGCGGAGCCATAGTCCAAGGCCGATGCCGGCGTCGGCGACCAGGGCCAATGCGCCCAGAGTCATCCAGACGAGAAGCATGTTTCTGCTGGCGGTCCCGGGTGCCTGTGTCGGAAGTTGGTTGACAGGCGGTTCGGCAACTGGTGCGAAGATCATGAGCGATAGCATTATGACTGCTTCACTCCTTCAGCAGCCACCGCGCCAGTACCTCGGCTAATTTCTGGGGGCCTAGCACAGGACTTGCAGCGCAATGGCGCATGCCATCCGCCGCACATCCTAGCATTCTCCCTGCTCCCATGGGGCGCCAGCCTATGTTTAGTCGCGACAGGCTGCTCGTCGCGGTGGCGCTTTGCGTTCTCCTCGGACTCGGGATTTTTCTCCGGATTTTTCCTTCGAGCGGGTACCACCGCGCAGGTTACGACGAATTTGGATACTGCGTTTTCGTCCAGCAGATCCAGAAGGCCGGCCTTTGGAACTACGACAAGGTAGTGCAGGTCTACGTGGAGCGGCAATACAGGCAACCCGATGCGGTTGTACCAGCGACCCGCATCGCCTTCCTGGCACCAGCTGCTGTCATCGCCACTATCTTTCATCTCGCTCCTTTTCAGGCATTGCATGCCACCTCAGCGGCCGCGGGCATTCTCCTGCTGCTGCTTAGTACGCACTTTGCCTGGCGGTTGGGTGGCATCCCTTCGATGCTTGGGGTAACGGCGTTGATGTCCTGCGCGCCGCTCCAGATTTATCTGTCGCAGCGCGCGCTAATCGACGGCTATTTCGCCTTTTGGGCGCTTCTCGCGCTCTGGCTGACCTGGGAAAACCTGACACGTCCGCGCCACTGGGGCTGGCTGAGTGCGTACACGATTTGCCTCACGATTCTTGTTCTAACGAAAGAGAATGCCGCTTTTGTGATCTTCGCCCTTTTCGGACTGCTTCTCCTCAACCGTTTTCTGAGCATCGGGACTCTCACACCACAGCTACTGGTCGCCACGGTTCTTGGTCCTGCGCTTGGCGTTCTGCTGCTCGCTGCGCTCGTGGGTGGAGTTTGGGAGTGGCTGGAGTTTTACCGGATGTTCGTCGCGAAATCGCGCACCAATTTCTATTCGATTCTGGCGCAGGATGGTCCCTGGTACCGGTACGCAGTGGACTTTGTGATCATCTCACCACTCCTCGTCGCCTGCGCTTGCGGCCGGATTTTTCAACTCCACAAACGCGACCTTCCAGGTCTTTTTATGACCGTCTTCCTGCTCCTCAGTCTCCTCGCGATGTCGATGGTAAAATATGGCATCAGCCTACGGTATGCGGCGTTCTGCGACCTGCCGCTCGCCTGGCTGGCTTCGTCACAAGTGCTTGCGTTGGGCCGCAGAATATGGCCGCAACGGAGCGCGTTCGGCGCGACGCTTTGTTTCGTGCTCCTCGCATTTGTGGGGCTGAATCAATACCAGCGATTCTTCGTGAGCGCCGAAGTCTACGATCCGACGACCGCTGCCTTGGTTTGGGCCTCAGGCATGGAAAAATCGCCGACCGCTGTTAAAAAGGTTTCGAACTCTCCTTAACGAGTACCAGTCTCGATCTGCTGATCTAGGGCTGTGAACTCCGACCGGCCTGGATCGAGTTTGCGCGCAATAGAGATGGCGCTCCGCGCCGCGAGGAGGTCGCCCGACTCGAAGGCCGCGCGCGCCAGGAGGTAGTTCAGTTTGGCGTCGTTAGGCGCAAAACGGAGCGCCCGGTGAAAACAGATGGTGGCCATACCCCAGCGTTTCTCTTTGAGCGCAATGATCCCCAGATTGTTGCTCGCGCCGACGTGCCGCGGATCAAGCTGGAGGGCCGTGAGATAAAATTTCTGTGCGACCGTCGGCTGCCCCATCGCAAGATAGAGGTTGCCTTCCGCGAAGTTAATCTCGGCATTGTCAGGCGAATAAGCGTAAGCGCGATCGAGTTTCTGGCGCGCGAGTGGCAGGTTGCCGATCTCAAGGGCTTGCAGACCTGAGTTATAGGTGTCAAGCGCCCATAGGGTAGTATCTTTCTGCGGTAGGGAGACAAACCCGGTGGCCCCGGAAAGAAGCAGGAGAAACAAAGCCGCTTCACGCTGCCGTCCAGTCGCGAGAGTGCGCCACAGCTCCCACACGCCAAAAGCAGCAAACAAGAGAAGTCCCGGTACCGCGGCGAGCCGATATCTTTCAGTCACAAAAACAGTCAGAAGCGATGCCATGTGCAGTAGAACCGCGGCGCCGATCCAACGAGCGTTAGGAAATTTCCAGCAGGCAATGACCATTCCTGGAAAGGCCAACGCGGCTACCAGCCCGAAACTTATTCCCGGAAAGATGACTGACTGGTCGCGCAGAGCGGTCACAACGCTGATGTCGTCATATTGGAATGCGTTCCAGAAGTTCTTGATCTTAACTCCCACGAGGCGCAACCAGAGGTTGGGATTTTGCCGGATCCAAGCGCTCGCTTGCGACGACCAGTAGGTGGACACCTCCGAGCGTTTAAGGGGGCGATGCGCGGCGCGTTCGGCCGTCGTGATCGAATCTTGGAGCATCGCCTCCTGTCCCGCGTGCAGTCCCGGAGGGAATTTAGGATAACCCGTGGCTTCCGGATTATTACCGATCCAGAAATTCACGCCGCTATGTGCCGAAAGAAAAACCTGGTCGCGCGCGAGGAAGTAGTTATGAACCCAGGCGGGTGACGCGCCGAGAACAACACCTGCAAAAATTAAAATCGCAGCAGTGAGCTTCCGTGAAGCCGGTCCCGACCAACGCAGGAAAAGTGCGGCAAGCAACAGCGGCACCAGGAAGAGCACAGTCGCGATACCCATTGCCGTAAAGCCAACCAGGATTCCCAGGAGCAAGACCTGCGTCAGCGTTGGGGACTGCTGCCGCTTCACAATCTGCCAGACGACGAACCAAAAGATAAGGACGAGCCACGAAGTCGGCATCAAGATGATCGAGTAAGCCGTTGCCGGTTGGAAGAGCGCCCAACCAAGGGCCGCCAGAGCACCGATCAACCCCCCATGAAAGGGCGGTTGCTCTTTCGCTCCGTCTGCTCGCGAGGGGAGAAAGACAAACGACCCGATCTTATAGAGCAACACTGCCGTGCCGCCTTCGAGCAGAGCCTGGATCAGTCCCGGCACGAATGGGCTATAACCCCAAACCTTATAGATGCCCGCTAAGAGATAGGCATAAAGCGGCAACCCATAAAACGCGCCCTCCGTCCGCCATTCGCCATGAAGAATACGGAGCGCCCAGTTGTTGTAAAACTGCATGTCCCCGCCATGCGGCAGGAGGAACTGCGAGTCCGTCAGGCGGACGAGTGCGACCAGACGGAGCAGGAAAACACCAAGGAAAATCCAAGTGCCGACAGGGAGAACACGCAGCGTGGAATGCTTCGCCGGCAAGCTTGGCGGGAGAGTCACCATCGGGGAGAACGAGAGCAGACTTAATGCTAGCCGAGCTCTCCGGGATCATTTTCCGCAATTGGCATCATCATTGCTAAGAAAAAGCCATCCGCGTCCGACCCGCGGTGCCATTACCATTCAAAAATAAAGGAAAGTCATCATATGTTAAACCGACAGAAAGAACGCCGCGGGGGTTTTACCCTTGTGGAGATCATGATCGTGGTTGCGATCATCGCCCTGCTTGCAGCCATCGCGGTGCCTGGATTCCTCCGGGCTCGTAAACGTTCGCAGGCGAGCCGGGTCGTAAACGACCTCCGATTGATCGACTCCGCGGTCGATCAATATGCAATCGAGAACAACAAGATCACCGGGTCGAAGGTCAACACGGCCGACTGGATCGTTTACATGAAGAGAGGCTCTACGCTCTATAACACAGCGTCGGACATCTTTGGTAATACCTACGGTGCGCAAACGGTGGACTCATTGCCGGCGGTACCCAAAAATACGTTCGCCACCTTGTCCGACGTAGCACCTGCAGCGTTCTTCTCACCCTATCCGATCGCGCCATAGAGCGTCGCTTCATATCTGGCGTTCCTGCAGGCACGCAAGAGATCTAAATCTCCAGAAGGTTGGCACCAAGGCTGCTCTAACAGGAGATCAAATCCGCGCTGGAACCGCGGACGCAGCAAACAACAAACAAACCAAAGCAATAGTATGTTAAACAAATCAAATACGAAGCGCGGGGGTTTTACCCTCGTTGAAATCATGATCGTAGTTGCGATCATCGCCCTCCTGGCAGCGATCGCGGTTCCCGGATTCCTTCGGGCCCGTAAACGCTCACAAGCCAGCCGGGTCGTTAACGACCTGCGCCTGATCGACGCTGCCGTCGACCAGTATGCGATCGAGAACAACAAGACAACCGGCACAAAGGTGGATACAACCGACTGGGTTGCCTACATGAAGAAAGGCTCGGCGCTCTACAACACGGCGTCAGACGTCTTTGGCAACAGTTACGGCGCCCAGACGGTGGACTCGCTGCCGGCTGTGCCGAAGGACACGTTTGCTACCTTGTCGGACGTGGCGCCGGCAACGTTCTTCTCGCCCTATCCGATCGCCCCGTAAGCGGTTGCTTCATACACCTGTCACCCTCGCCGAGCGGGAGTGGCAGGTAATGAATCAGCAGTAGCAGGCCACGAGGGTCAACCCTGGACGGAGCGCGGCGGAGTCGAAGAATCCTGGAATGCCATTTCTGAGCAAGACGACGGGCTCCCCTCGGTATCTCGGCAATCCCGCCGCGCGTGCACGACCTCTTTGGCAGTTTCTCCAGACTGACGGGTGCCGGTCCTTGCTACTTATTCTGCTTGCGGTCGCGATTCACGCGCCGGCTCTTTCGGGCCAATTCATCTGGGATGATAACTACCTTGCGCACGACAATCCCTTCATAAAGAGCCCGCTCTTCATTTTTGAAGCTTTTCGGCAGCATCTTTTTTTCGATTCCTTCTCGGCCCACTATCGGCCGGTGCAAAACCTTTCCTACATAGTTGATTACTTCTTTTGGAATGACGACACCTTCGGTTTTCACCTAACAAACATAGTGCTGCACGCTGCCAGCGGTGTGCTTCTTTACTTTCTCGCGCGCCGGCTTCTTCACTCGCTCTTTGCCGAGAAACTGAGTATCCCGGTTCGATCTGGCGCGGCTTTCCTTGTGGCTTTGCTCTGGACTGTGCACCCGGTGCATAGCGCCGCGGTCGACTACATCTCAGGTCGCGCTGATAGCCTGGCCTTCGTTTTCGCCTCTGGCGGCTGGCTGCTTTATCTCCGCGGAATCGAGGCTAAATCGCGAGGATTGCGGCTCACTCTCTTTTCCGGCGCGGCTTGCACGGCACTTCTTGCGCTTTGTTCGCGTGAAACGGCCGGACTCTGGCTGATTATTTTTCTCCTCCACACACTGGGTTTCTCGCGAAAAACCAGCCGGCGCTCGAAGGGCTTGCTGCTGGCAAGTTGCGTCGCGCTTTTCGCCGTCTACTGCGGCCTGCGACAGTTGCCGGAGCAACGCCAGGGTTCAGGTCCAACTCCCGGCTGGAGCAGCTCCGTCCGGATGGTCCTCATGCTGCGCGCCCTCGGCGATTACGGGCGGCTGATGGTGTTCCCGGCGAACCTCCACATGGAGAGAACGGTCGTTGATAATGAAACCTATGGGTCACACGCGAGCTGGCAGCATTCCGTCGAAACCGAGTACCTCTCGATCGGCGGGTTATTCGTGGCTGGCCTGCTTGGTGTCGGTTGCTGCCGCGGCGGCGCGGGTCGCAAAACTCGCATCTTTGGCGCCTGTTGGTTCGCGGTAGGTTTTCTTCCCATCTCCAATCTTTTCGATCTCAACGCGACCGTGGCTGAGCATTGGCTTTACCTGCCGAGCGTGGGGCTGCTGATCTTCGCGGCCGGTATCGCTCTGGATGTTCCGGTGCGTTACCGGCGCGCGCTCACGATTGGCGCGTGTGCGGCCGTGGTTGCCCTTAGTCTGCGAAGCGCGGCGCGGAGCAGTGATTGGACGACGCCGGAGCATTTTTACAAGCAAACCATCGCGGCCGGCGGAACGAGCACGCGCGTCGCCCTGAATCTCGGTCAGCTATACGCGGAACGTGGTGAATACGTTCGAGCCGAAAAGTGTTTCCGCGAAATCCTCGCGGGCTACCCTGATTATCCGGTCGCGCAAAATAATCTCGCCAATGCGCTTTTCCACGAGGGCAGACGCGAGGAAGCCGAAGCGCTTTTCGCAAAATCCACAAAGGCCGCCGCTGAAGAGCGGAAAGAATATCCGCGAACCTGGATCGCGGCGCTCAACCTTGCCGGACTCCACGACCAGCAGAAGGATGTGACAGGTGCGCTCGCGATTCTGGACAAAGCTCGCGCCGAATATCCAAAAACGTGGGAGATCGTGAGCTTCGAAGCCGAAGTCCTGCGCAACAACCAAGGCCCGGGCGCGGCGATTCCACTCGTGGAAGATTACAAGCGTGCCAACTGGTGGAACTACGGCGCTTCGCTCGCGCTCGGCCGCTTACGCGCCCAAAATGGCGAGGCGGAAAAAGCCGAGGCTGCGCTCCGCGACGCGAGCCGGCTTGACATGCATGAAGTGGAAGCGCTCAATCTGCTGGCCGACCTTCGTGTTCACCAAAACCGTCTTGCAGATGCCTGCGCCGCGCAGCGCCGGGCGATTTCGCGCCAGCCGAATCTTCCGCGCGAATACCTCTTTCTCTCGCGGATTCTCGAGAAGATGGGACGCACCGCGGAAGCTCGAGAAGCGATCGCGAAAGTCACGGAGCTCCAAACCTCCGCGCGCGAGTTTGGCCGTGTGGCGGTCGATTGACAGCGTGGCTCGGGGAGTTACCATCGCGGCGTTTTGCCCGGTATGGCTGCTGCGAAAATCCTGACCGAAAAGGAAGTCGATCTCCGACCGCTTCTCGATAAAACCTGCGCGGTCATCGGCTACGGCGCGCAGGGCCGGGCGCACGCGTTGAATCTGCGCGACAGCGGAGTCTGCGTCCTCGTGGCTCTGCCGCCGAAGAGCCGTTCCCGCGCTGTCGCCCGGCGGGACGGACTATGCCTAACGACAACCGCAAAAGCCGTGGCGCGCGCCGATCTCATCTTTCTCGCGCTTCCAGACACGAAAATGGGTGAAGTCTTTGAGCGGGAAATCGCTCCGAATTTGCGCGCCGGGCAGATGCTCCTCTTCGCGCACGGGTTCGCGATTCTCTACCGCACTATTGTCGCGCCTGACGATGTCGATGTCGTGATGGTCGCTCCGAAAGGTCTCGGGCCGATGGTCCGCACGCAGTTCGAGGAAGGGAAGGGTGTGCCTTGTGTTTTCGCGATCCAGCAGGACGCAACCGGCCGCGCCCGACAGCTCGCGCTCGCCTACGCGAAGGCGATCGGCGGGACCCGCGCCGGAGTGATCGAGACGACTTTTCGGGAAGAAACCGAAGCGGATTTGTTCGCGGAACAAGCTGTCCTTTGTGGTGGGATGACGGCACTGGTGCAGGCGGGCTTTGAGACTCTGGTGAGCGCGGGTTACCAGCCGGAGGTGGCTTATTTTGAATGCCTGCACGAGCTGAAATTCATCGTTGACCTGATGCACCGCGAGGGGATCAGCGGCATGCGCGAGAAAATTTCCGAGACCGCGAAATGGGGTGACCTGACCGCCGGGCCGAAGATGATCGACGCGAACGTGAAGGCGGAAATGCGGAAAGTGCTGGAGAACATTCGGAGCGGGAAATTCGCGAATGAATGGCTGCGAGAAACTGCCAGCGGCCGCCAGCGCTACGACGAGTTGTTGAAGGAGGGGAAAGGAGCGCCGATCGAAGAAGTGGGCCGGCGTCTCCGCGCGTTGATGCCGTGGTTGCACGGAAACGCCTAACGAATCGCTATCCTGCGCGAAGCGCAGCGGAGAACAATGTTGGGCGGTTCCTAAAACGCACGCGCGAGCTTCGACGCGATTTCACGGGATCCCTCCACCGCTGCGCTCCGCTCCGGATGACTGGGGCGGTCCTTGCTCCGTTATTCGTTCCACAGGAAGTGCTCGAGCCGCAACTGCGTCAGCCGTGATTTTGCCTCATCGCTCCGCGCGCCGCCGACGGCTGCGAGCTTCCGGTAAATCGCGACTGCCGCATTCCAATCGCTCGCTTCCTCGAGCAAATGCGCCGCGCTGAAACCTGCCTTGTAATACCAGAAGAACTCGTGCTGCCGCTCCGGTTGCGCGGTTTCCTCGATCACGGAGTAATAAGTCGTTAGGGCTGCCGGTTTGTCGTTTAGCTTTTCCAGCGCTTTCCCTTTCTTGAATTCTGCCTGATTCCTCCAATGAGCCGGCACGCCCGGTTCGCTGGCGAGCTGCTGATAAAGATCGATCGCTCGCCGATAATTTTGCGAATCGGTTACACCCATTTCATAAAGCACATCGGCTTTGCCGCAGAGCGCCTCGCGATGTTCCGGCGGCTTGGCATTGTTCTTCAAGACTTCGTCGTAGATGGCGATCGCATCCGCGTTCTTGCCTAACCGGCGCTCGATCGCGGCCTCTTCATTCCGTGCCGCCCACTTCAGGTCGCCATTGTATTTTACCACCTGATCAAACAAGGCGAGCGCGTGATCGAGCGACTTTTCTCCCATGCTCGACATCGCGGAGCGCGCGGCGAAGAAGAGAGCTTTCTCGGTTAGGGTGGCGTCCGGATTCTGTTGCGCGAGTAATTCAAATTGGGTCTGGGCATTCGCGAAATCCTGCCTGCGGAAATAAGCTTCGGCCAATTTCATCCGCACTTCCGCGGTGAAAGGCGATCCCGGATGTGCCTGCAGAAATGCGGAAGCCGCTGCGATCACTTTCGTCTCGTCCTGCCCTTCCGAGGCGTCGTTCAACCAGATCTCAAGGTAATCGGCCCGCTCGATTGCGGTCGGATTGGGATGGGACTGGCGGGCCTTCGCGAGATCGGCACGCGCTGTTGCTAAATCCGGTTTTGGCTCATGAAAAGCCAGCTCGGCAAGCGCCACCCACGCTTCCGAAACGCGCGGGCTGTTTGGAAAATCCTGGATGAACTTCTGGAAGGATGCAGCCGCTTCCGGCTTGCCTTGCGCCGCCTGAACCGCGCTTTTCTCCAGGAGTAAATCGCTCTGCGTCCCTTTCTGCGTCGGATCGTTGCTGATCTGCCGGTAGCCGTTTGCAAACTTCGCGGTCTCGTCAAGACGGAGCCAGCAGATTGCGGCATTGAAGAGCGCCGCACTGGAGAACGCCGAAGACTTTTGTGCTATCCGTTCAAAGGTCGTGGCCGCGGCGGCGAGTTGGCCGGAACGATAATTGGCTTCTGCGATCAACCAATCCGCGCGCTGCACGAACTCAGGTTGTGTCTCCAGCTTCTGCGCCGCCTCGGCGGCGGCGATCGCGCCTTTCCAATCCCGATCTTCGAGCAGGAGTTGCGCCAGCTCGAACTGCGCCCGACCTAACGACGGCAGATGCACCGGACTTTCCCGCAACCCCGTCAGAAGTCTGATCGCGGCCGCGCGATCACCGGTTCGCAGCTGGTTTCGCGCGAGATACCATTGTGCCAGCGAACGCCTCGGCTCGGCCTTGTCGCGCGACCAGCGCGCGAGTTCGTTAGGCGAAGCCTTTTCTTCAGCCTGATAAAGTTGATCGAGCTTGGCGAAAATGACCGGCAGCGCGGAATCGGTCGGATAATGGTCGATAAAATCCTCGAGCAGATCGTCGCCTCGCTCGGGCGATTTACCCTGCAAATGCGCATCTGCGATTGCACAAAGCGTCGCGATCAACAGCGGGTGGGAAAGATTCGTCGGCTTCCGCAGCAGAACCGAGAGAATGTCCACGGTGCGGCCATAATGTTTCTCCGCGAGCTGAATCCGGCCGAAAAGAAAACGCCGCTCATCTCGATCCGCCGCACGCTCGGGTTTGACGCTGCGGAGCAGGTGATCGGCATCGACCAGGCGGCCGCTCTCGATTAACAGCGCAGCTGCGCCTAACGATGCGCGAATGTGCCAGATCGGGTCGGTGGCGAGAGCCTCTAGTACGCGCAGAGCGTCGCCGTTTTGGTTGAGCGCGCGGAGCGCCTGCGCCTCGCCAAAAGCGGCATTCGACGCGAGCGGCCTTTGGGCCCGCCCGGCCACTTTTGCGTAAAGCAGACGCGCTTCCGGCCAGCGATAAAGCGCGGCGAGCGCCTGGGCGCGCCAGAAGAGGACCGCGGAATCGTTCGTGAGGGCGGCATCATTTGCCTGCTGGAGCGCCTCTTCCGGCCGGCCCGAGCGAACCAGCGCTTCGGTTAATTTTGCCTTCGCGGTCAGCGCGTCCGCTGGCGTGAGCTTTTGCCGAAGCAACGCCTGCAACCGGACCACCGCGACCTGCGGAACGCCCTCTTCGAGCGGCCGGATCGCCTGCTCCAGTGCGGCGGTCGTCGCGCCGAGGGAACTCGTCGCGAAGAGAAGCAAAAAGAGTAGCGCCCGTTTCATTTGACTAACAATGGGCGCAGATGCTCACCAGTGTAGCTTCCGCTCGTTTCCGCGACAGTTTCCGGAGTTCCTTCGACGACCACCCGGCCACCGCCGGCGCCGCCGTCGGGTCCCAGGTCAATCACCCAATCGGCGCATTTGATCATTTCGAGGTTGTGCTCGATCACGACCAGCGTGTTCCCCGCGTCGCGCAACTTCATCAGCACCTGGAGCAGCTTCTCGATATCGGCAAAGTGTAGCCCGGTCGTCGGCTCGTCGAGAATGTAAAGGGTGCGGCCGGTTGCCTTCTTCGCGAGCTCGGTCGCGAGCTTCACACGCTGCGCTTCGCCACCGGAAAGGGTGGTGCCGGATTGGCCGAGCCGCAGGTAGCCGAGGCCGACGTCCTGGAGGGCTGTCAATTTGTCGGCCACGGTCGGCACGCTCCGGAAAAAACGCGACGCCTCGTCGACCGTCATCGCAAGGACGTCCGCGATGTTTTTCCCTTTGAAAGTGACCTCGAGCGTCTCTCGATTGTAGCGTTTTCCCTGGCAGACTTCGCAGACCGCGTAGGCGTCGGCGAGGAAGTGCATCTCGATTTTAATAACGCCGTCGCCCTGGCAATTTTCACACCGGCCGCCCTTCACGTTGAAGCTGAAACGCCCGGCGCTGTAGCCGCGAATGCGCGAGGCGGGAAGTTGACTGAAGAGATCGCGGATCGGAGTGAACGCGCCCGTGTAGGTGACCGGATTCGAGCGCGGCGTGCGACCGATCGCGCTTTGGTCGATGATGATCGCCTTGTCGATTTGGTCGAGCCCGTGGATCGCGCGGTGCTCGCCCGGCTTGTCTTTGGAGTTGTAGAAATAGCGGAAGAGCGCGCGCCGCAAAATGTCATCGACGAGGGTCGATTTGCCGCTGCCGGAGACGCCGGTGACGCAAGTGAAACAGCCTAACGGAAAGCCAACCGTCAGGTTCTTTTGATTGTTCTCGGTCGCCTCCACAATTGTGATCCAGCCATCGGAGGAAATGTTCGTCGTCCGCGGCGCGACACGGTGTCGGGGAACGCTGATGCGCGATCGACCGGAAAGATAGGCGGCGGTCGGCGAATTCTTTGCCTCGAGAATTTCGCCTAACGAACCTTCGGCAACGATTTCGCCGCCGCGCGGGCCGGCGCCGGGACCGAGATCGAGAATGTGATCTGCGGCGCGAATCGTTTCCTCATCGTGCTCGACCACGATCACAGAATTTCCGAGATCGCGCAGACGCCGAAGCGTGCGGATGAGACGCGCGTTGTCGCGCTGATGAAGGCCGATGCTCGGCTCGTCGAGAACATAGAGAACGCCGGCGAGCCCCGCCCCGATCTGGGTGGCGAGGCGGATGCGTTGCGCTTCGCCGCCGGAAAGGGTGCCGCTCTCGCGGTTGAGCGTGAGATAGTCGAGGCCGACCTCAAGGAGAAACTCAAGACGCGAAGTGATTTCGTGCAGCACTTCGGAAACAATCGCGCGCTGATTCTCAAGCAATTCTATATGCCTAACGAACTCTGCCGCCTCCGCGATCGTGAACTCGCAGAACTGGTGGATGTTCAGCTCGCGCATTTGCTGGGGTGCGCGCCCGCCCTCGCGCCCTGTTTTCGGCGCGTCGCCGAAAACTTCGACCGAAGAGGAAGTTCGCGGTGGCGAGGGCGCCATCGCCGCCATGCGAGCCGGCGGCACTTCCGGGGCAGCAGCGGACGCGACGCACTCGAGAGGAACTTTTGCGCAAAGCGTAACCGCGAGGATTTCCGGCTTCAGCCTCGCGCCGTGGCAGACCTGACAGGTCGCGCGGTTCATGAACCCGCGAATCCGGGCGCGAGTGAATTCGCTCTCGGTCTCCTCGTAAAGCCGCTGCATTTGCGGGACGAGGCCCTCAAATGGCTTGGCGGTTTTTGTGGCGCGACCGTTGCCAGTGCCGACGCTCAACTCGACCGCTTCGTCGCCGGTGCCGAAGAGGAGCGCCTTCTTGAACTCGTTAGGCAGCTCGGCATACGGCATCGTCTCGGTGACCTTGAAATGCCTGACGAGCGCGTTTTGCAATCCGCGATAGTACGTCTTCATCCGCTTGGTTCCGCGCCGCCACGGCACGATCGCGCCCTCCGCAAGCGACTTGGTCGTGTCGGTGATCATCAGCTCGGGATCGAGCACCGGCTGGGTGCCGAGTCCGTGGCAGGCGGGGCAGGCGCCAAGGTGACTGTTGAAGGAGAAATGCTTCGGCGTGAGCTGGCCTAACGAGAAGTTGGTATCGGGATTGCCGTAGTCGGTCGAATAGCGCACTTCTTCGTAATCGCCTTCGCCGGTCCCGCGCAAGGCGACGAGGCGATTGTTACCCCACTTCAATGTCGTCTCGACCGAATCAGCCAGCCGCGAACGAATCCCTTCGCGCACGACCAGCCGATCAACGACCGCTTCGATCGTGTGGCGGGTGCCTTTCTTCAGCCGAATCGGCTCCGGCTGGCCGAGCTCAAAAATTTCGCCATCGACACGCACCCGGACGAAGCCTTCCCGCTTCGTTTTCTCCATCACGTCGCGGAATTCGCCCATCTCGTTTCGAACGAGCGGCGCGAGCAGAATGATTTTTGTCTCTTCGGGATATGCGAGAATCTGATCGACGATCTGCTGGGCCGTCTGGCGAAAAATCGGCTGCCCGGTTACTGGATCGTGCGGTTGTCCAACTGCCGAAAAAAGGACGCGGAGATAATCGTAGATTTCAGTCGTGGTCGCGATGATCGAGCGCGGATTTGTGCCTGCACTACGCTGCTCGATCGCAATCGCGGGGGAGAGGCCCTCGATGAAATCGACCTCCGGTTTTTCCATCTGATCGAGAAATTGCCGGGCGTAAGCTGAGAGGCTCTCAACGTAACGGCGCTGGCCTTCAGCATAGAGCGTATCGAAGGCGAGCGAAGACTTCCCGGAGCCGCTCATGCCGGTGATGACGACCAGCTTTTCGCGCGGAATCTCGACGTGCAGATTCTTTAGATTATGCTGGCGCGCCCCACTGATCTTGATAGTTTTTGCAGGCATCGGGTGGGATCTTTAGAACCTATAAGTCAAGCACACCCGACCGCCTTCTCCAGCGAATTTGCCTTTTATGACTGAGCCCAGCTTAACGATCCCGCCGGACGAAGTCGCCGATTTGCAGAAGAAATTCAGCGAAATCAAGCACTCGATTAACAACGCGCTCGCGGTGATGATGGCGCTCTCGGAAATGTCGCAGCGTCGTCCGGATTACGCCGAAAAATTGGCGACCACGGTGCTTGCGAAAGCGCCGCAGATCGTGACGAGCCTGCAGGAGTTCACGCAGGTTTTAAACGAAAAGGCGTCGCCGAAACCGGAAGCGTAACTGCGCCGGAGGAACCGCCGATCCGGTCTTCCCGGGGCGAGGTGGAGGGATCTTTGCGGGGCCGTGGGAAGCGACGCGGCAAAGCTAAGCAAACCTGCCGACAACCCTGTCCGCAGATTCCCTGCCTTCGCTTCACGGCGAAAGGGGATACTTCGAGTCCGTTTGGCTGCGCTCCACTCCGCTCAGGATGACAACTGCGCTCCGGCCGTTTACAGCGCAAGAAGCTCCTCGGCTATTTCGAGCGACGCATTGGGGCGGCTCAGGCGACTGATGTTTGCCGACCATTCGCGCCAAACCCGCGCGTTATCTGCGAACGCTTCCTCGACCGCGGAGACGATCGCGCCGGGGGTGGTTGCGAGCGCGCCCGCGTGCTTTCCCCGAAGCAAACGCGCATTGCCTTCCTCCTGGCCAGGCACAATCTGATTAATAATCATTGGGCAACTCGCCGCGATTGCTTCCTGCACTGTCGCCCCGCCGGCTTTAGCCACCAGCAGGTGACTCTCGAGCATCAAACGCGGAAGCTGATCGCTCCAGCCGACAAGCTCAAATTTCCGCTTTGCTTTCGCCAGGATCGCCTCGGCGGTGCGCCGCAGACGATCGTCCTTTCCGACCGTGACTGTGAGACGCGTCGCCGGAATTTCGGCGAGGCGCCGAATGATCTCCGGGTCGACCACGCGCCCGACGTTGATCATGTGCAGGATCCGCCGTCCATAGGCGTCGGAGGGCGGCTCGCGGAGCGGGCCGAGCTCAGCGAATGTCGGTGCGACGGGAAATCCCGTGACGAGCAGGCGATCCGGAGCGACTCCGAGATCAGCGAGAACGGCCGCAGTTTCGTCGTTAGGCACGTAGAAGCAATCGCATCGGCAACGATGCCAGATGGCATTCACCGTGATCGAATCCGTCACGCAGACGATCCGACGAAACGGCGGCACCGTCTCGCCCACGATCTCGTCGAGCAGGTGGGAATATGCAGGAAAAACAGAGACCACCACATCTGGCCGAAACTGGCCGAGTAAATCGCGCAGCCGGTTTTTGGCGCGAAAAAATGCGCGCAGCTTCTTTCGCGGATGATCCTGTCGGTCGATCCAGTTGTAAAGGAGCGACCAGGCTGCGGGCAGGCGGTTGATAGCTGTCAGATAAGCTCGCCTAACGACATCATTCGCCAGTCCATAGGTCTCGGAAAAGAGGTCGCGCATTTCGACCAGCGAGCGATCAGTTCCCGCCAGGACCAGCCCGTCGCGGATGCCACGGGCCGCCGCGTTATGGCCTTCGCCAAATCCGGCGGTCAGGATCAGGATGCGTTTGGGCATTCGTTAGGCAGATGCGCCGAGAGTTTAATGGCATTCGCCAGTCGGCAAAGTAATCTTCTCGCATCGATGAAAAGGCTTCACTTGCTCGGTCGCGTAACCCGCCGCCTCGTCTGGGAAACGATTACCGACGAGACGATGGGCCTTTCGGCGCAGATGGCTTACCAGATGCTTTTCACCCTCGCGCCGGGGCTGCTCTTTCTCTGGCATTTGCTCGGACTTTTCGGGACAGACCCGGCGAAGTTGCACACGATGCTCGGCGTCGTTAGGGCCTTTCTGCCGCCCGACCCCAAGGTGCAGGAAATCCTCGATACCATCGTCGCAAACGTGATTGTGACCGGGAGCAATGGAAAGCTTGCGATCGCCGGCATCATCCTTGGGATCTATCTGGGCACGCTCTTCATTTCCACGATCTCACGCGCGCTCAGTCACACTCATGGCGTGACCGAAGATCGCAACTGGTGGTCGAAATACATCATTTCGTTTTTCCTCCTTTTTTGGTTTGGGATCACGATCCTGATTGCTTTCAACGTTACGGTTTTTGGCGAGGCGCTTGCGGGAATGGCAGAGGTGAATTTGCAGCTCCACATCCCGCTCCAGGAATGGGTCGCCTACCTGAACCTGCCCTTTACCGGCATCGCGCTCGTCATTCTCGCTCTCGCGCTCTACCTGCTGACGCCGGAGAACTACCTGACGATTCGGCAGGCGCTGCCGGGCGCGATTTTTTTCTCCATCGGCTGGATGACGGTGACGAAGCTGTTTCAGTTCTACGTCGCCCGTTACGACCGCTACAACCCAACTTATCTCGCGCTCGCTTCCATCATCATGCTCCTGACATGGATGTATCTCACCTGTCTGCTGCTCCTCCTCGGCGGGAAATTGAACGCGATCCTGCGCCGCGAAAGCGAACGGGCCGCGATCGCGCGCGCTGCCACGGAAGCGGCGAGCGAGCCGCAACCGGCCTGAGAGGTCCGCTGAATTTTGATTCGTCGATTGCGCACTCATTCACGCTGGCCACTGCTCGCGGTCGCGCTTCTGCTGCTTGTCGGCATCGGTCTGCGCACGATCGCATGAGCCGAACCGACGGAGGAAGAAAAGCGGCAACTCTTCCTGAAAGCGCGCGAACGGATGCGCACCGTCGCGAGTCCCACTCCCGCGAAAGAAAGCACGCCGCGGCACAAGCCGAAGCCGGCGAAACATCCGCCTGCGAAACACAAAAAAGCCGCGGCCTCGAAACCAACTCCGGAGCCCGAAGAGGAAGAAACGCCCGCGCCCGAACGCGCGCGAAACACTCCGGAGCCGGAAGAAACGGCACGTCGTTCTCAGCCTAACGAGTCAAAGCCGGGACCGACGGTCGCTCGAAAAGTGAACCCAACTCCAACGCCGGCCGTGAGCAAAGCTCCTACAGGCAGGACCGCTCCGGCGCAGGTCGTGATCGAGAAATCGGGTTACCAGAAACCGCGCGGGTTTTCGCTCCTGCCGTTCCACCTTTTCGGTAAGCACTACAAATATCTGACGCGCTCCGTGCGCAGCCAGATCGATCGCGCGCCGGTCCTGCGCGAGCGCTGGCGTTTCATCATCGTGCACAACAGCGGGACGCGGCAGGGGAACGCGCGGATTTTCGACTACTACCACCGGCATGTCCGCCGGATGCCGAACGGGCTCGCCTACCATTTCGTGATCGGCAACGGCACCTCTTCGGGCGACGGCGAGATCGAGATCGGCAACCGCTGGACGCGCCAGATCAATGGCGGCCATGTGCACAGCGATTACCTCAACAACATTTCCTTAGGCATTTGCCTGGTCGGAGATTTTAATCGGGATCAACCGACGAAAGCGCAGCTCGACGCCTGCGAGGAATTGATCCGATACCTCCGAGCACGGTGCGGAAAAGTCGATCGCAAGGAAATCCCGGTCCGTCCTCATCGGGAGATGAATCCGCCGCGTTGGGCGACGGATTGCCCCGGAGACGACTTCCCTTACAAGTGGTTTCGACAATTCTAGGGGACGTCATGAAGCGAGTGCGGTGGCAATTGAGATAACGCGCGGATGGACACGGATGAAACGCGGATCAGCCGTCGTCATCCCGAGCGGGACGCAGCGTAGCCGCGGGATCCCGAGAGCTTGCCTGGAAACGACGCCTGCGAAGAGCGGCCCCGGAACCCTCGACTTCGCGATTCCGTCCGCACTTCTTTATCTGGAATAATCCGTCTCAATCGCTGGCTCCTCGTTGCCATTGCCGCCAGGGCGGCGCAGCGCATAATCAAGCGCCTTCTGGAAATCGAAACTCCGCACTTCCTTCGCCAACTCCGGGTCGTTCAAAGCCTCGATCAGCTTGGGATTCTGCAGGAGCTCGAGAAATCGTTGCTGGCTGACGAGATCGATGATTTCCGGGTCGTCGCGCAGCGCGAGAATCCGGGGATTCTGCGTCAGTTGCTGCGCTCCAGGATAGGAGAGAAACCGCGCGGCATTTCGCGGGTCAGAAACGACCGCGCCGAGTTTTCCAAGCGCCTGATAACTGGCTGCAGGGATCAAATCCACGTCTTTCACGATCTCTCCTAACGAGCCCAGCTCGATCGAGTTCTTCAATTTTGCGAGCGAGGCCACCAAAGGCGGCGGGGATTCGATGGCCTTTGCAGCACGGAGAGGTTGCCCGCGCGCCGCTTCAAAAGCCGGCGGTTTGGTTCCACTTTTTGCCTCCGCATTCGCGATCGCGCCGACGGAGCGAATCCCAACGACGATGAGCCAGACACTGAAAAGCCCGAAGAAAATGCCGAGGAGGGCGCCGCTCAAGCCGTAGAGGAAACGCACCATTCCGACCTTCTGTTGTCCCGTGCGTTTGAACAGAATCGCGCCCGCGCCGGTGATCAGTGCGTAAACCAGCAACGCTAGGATTGCTCCGGAAAGAAGCGAGATAATGAGGTCAGGCGCGCGAACCAGGTTGCGCAGGATGGGCAAAAGGAGCCGTCCCCCGAAAAGAGCGGCGGCGTAAGCCGCCAGCACTGCGAGCAGCCGGACCACTTGCCTAACGAGCCCAAGTCTCCAGCCGCGCACGATTTCAAACGCAATCAGGATCAGCGCGAAGGAAACAAAGATCGTCTGCCAGAACGAAGAGCCGGCGGTCATGGTCTTGCAAGCGAGCCGGCGCGCTGCCGCAGGACGTGATCGCAGAGAACGATCGCGGTCATCGCCTCGACGATCGGGACAGCGCGCGGAACGACGCAGGGATCGTGGCGGCCGCCGGCCGCGAGGGTCGTTTCCGTTCGACCTGCGGTTACGGTTTTTTGCGGCTGCGCAATCGTCGCGGTTGGTTTGAAGGCGACGCGGAAGATGATGTTCTCGCCGTTGCTAATGCCACCCTGGATTCCGCCGGAATGATTCGTCTTCGTGCGCACTTCTGCTCCGCGTATCTCGAAGGCATCGTTGTGCTCCGAGCCTTTCATTTTGGCGGCCGCAAAGCCACTGCCGATCTCGAATCCTTTGGTCGCAGGCATGCTTAGCATCGCTTTCGCGAGATCGGCTTCGAGCTTGTCGAAAACGGGTTCACCCAGTCCAGCGGGCGGCTGGCGCACGACGCATTCAACGACGCCGCCTAACGAATCTCCGCGACGTCGCGTTCCTTCGATCAGCTCGACGATTTGCGCGGCAACCGCGACATCAGGACAACGTGTGGGGTTCGCTTCCACTTCTTCGCGCGTCACGGTCGCCGAATCGATCGTTGCGACCAGTTCGTGAACGCACGTAACGTAAGCGAGGACTTCGAGCCGCGGGAAAAGCTGACCAAGGATCTTGCGCGCGACTGCGCCGGCGGCGACGCGGCCGATCGTCTCGCGCGCGGAAGCGCGTCCGCCGCCCTGCCAGTTTCGGATGCCGTATTTGGCTTCGTAGGTGTAGTCCGCGTGCGAGGGGCGGTACGTCTCCTGATTCTCCCGATACGCTTCCGGCCGTGCATCTTCGTTCCGAACGAGGATGGCGATGGGGGTGCCCAGAGTTTTCCCTTCGAAAACGCCAGAGACGATTTCGCAGCGATCGCTTTCCTGGCGCTGGGTCACGATCGTGCTCTGACCCGGCCGGCGGCGATCAAGTTCCTGCTGGATATCGTTAGGCGAAAGCGCGAGCCGCGAGGGACAACCGTCGATTACCACGCCCACGCCGCCGCCGTGCGATTCACCAAAGGTCGTGATGCGAAAAAGTCGGCCGAAGCTGCTGCCCATCGCGGCGCAGCTTAATCTCCGAGAAGCGTTGCGACAACGTCCCCCCGAGCGAAGCGCACTGGAGCCGCCGGCCATCCGGCTTTGCATGCCCGCCGGCGTCCCTGTTTCAAGCGAGCTAGATCGCCGCCAGTGCGGTCCGCAGATCGTCGCGAAGGTCTTCCACATCTTCCACGCCGACGGAAAGCCTAACGAGTGACTCGGTGATTCCAAGCGCGATCCGCGTCTCCTCGGGAATCGCTCCGTGTGTCATGATCGGCGGATAATTTACCAGGCTTTCCACCCCGCCTAACGATTCTGCGAGCGAGAAGAGGTGCGTGTTCTCGAGAAAACGGCGGGTGCCGGCCAGGTCGGTGTCCAGAATCAGCGTGATCATGCCGCCGTAGTTGCCGTGCATCTGCCGGCGGGCCAGGTCGTGCTGCGGGTGATTCGTTAGGCCAGGATAATTGACGCGACGGACCTGTGATTTCTCCTCGAGCCAGTTGGCGAGAATGAGCGCGTTTTCGCAATGGCGCTCCATTCGCAGCGCAAGGGTTTTGAGTCCGCGCATGGCGAGAAAGCTGTCGAACGGCCCGGCGATTGCGCCCACCGAGTTTTGCAAAAACTGCATCTGATCGCCGAGTTCTTTATTGTCTCCCACGATAGCGACGCCGCCGACCATGTCGGAGTGGCCATTCAGGTATTTCGTGGCGGAATGCACGACGAGATCAAAGCCGAGCTCAAGCGGCCGCTGGATCCAGGGACTTGCGAAAGTGTTATCGGAAACTGCGATGGCGTTGTGGCGGCGAGCGATCTTTGCGACCGCTTCGAGGTCGATCAACTTCAGGAGCGGATTACTGGGCGTTTCCACCCAGACCATTCGGGTATTCGGTCGCATCGCCTTTTCCAGGTCTTCCGCGTTCGTTAGGTCAACAAACGTAAAGTCGAGATTGGCGGAGCGACGCCGGACTTTCTCGAAGAGGCGGTAGGTGCCGCCGTAGAGATCGTCGCTCGCGACGACGTGCGAGCCGCTGTCGATCGTCTCGAGGATCGTCGCGATCGCGGCGGAGCCGGAGGCAAAAGCCCAGCCCCGCGTGCCGCTTTCGAGGTCGGCAACGCAACGTTCATAAGCGCACCGGGTTGGGTTGATGGAGCGCGAGTAATCGTAGCCTTTGTGCCTGCCAGGGCTTTCCTGCACATAGGTCGAAGTTTGGTAAATCGGCGTCATGACCGCGCCCGTGGACGGATCGGGCGATTGGCCGGCGTGGATGACGCGGGTGGCGAGGTGCTGTTTCTTTTTCATGGCGATCGCTAAGGAAAGCAGGAAAGCAGGAAAAAGAAATCGTTTCGACAGGGACGGGACGCCAGGTCTTCCCCGTTGCCTTTGTGCTCAACCAGGAGGCGGGCCGCGCCAGGGAAGCTCGGTCGCGCTTTTCCCGGTCAGGTTGCGGACGTTTCGTCGAAGGAAGCGAGCGACGCCCGGCGCATGCTGAAGACTGGGGCTGCGGCACCTTCGGCCTTGACGGCGGACTCGACTCTGGGAGGAGCGAACGGTAAAAGCCGGTTCTCCGTGCTGACTCGACTCCTTCGCGCCCTGCGCCGGCCTCCGCCGAGGCTGCAGCCGAATCCGCTGCTTGCGGTCGGTTTCCGAAAATCCATCTGCGAATATTTTTGCGCGCGGGACGGCGCGGCGATCGGCCGCGCCTTGTCGGAAAACTTGCCTGCAGGTGCCAAGGTCTCCGTGATTTTCGACGCGGCGTCGGTGCGACAGCAGATGTGTTGCATCTGGGCTCAGTCGAGGACTGGCGGTACGCGATTCACCTTCCCGATCCTGCAGTCGGGACAGCTGCTTGAGGTGGTGGTGGAACGCTGGCTTTCGCTCTTCGACTTATTTCTGGCGATGGCGCGGCGACGCCAGGTCGGCGGCTCGACGGTCATCAATCTCAGCGACTGTCCGGTCGAGCCAGGGCTGGCATTTTGTGGAAATGCTCCGCAGCACATTCTGCTGCCCGACTTTGAATTCCTGCAATCGCGCGGCTATCGCGAAGCGCGATTCTATTTTGACCTTCATCAGCCGAGGTGGGAAGAGCGTTCGCCACGAGTCTTCTGGCGGGGCAGCTCGGTCGGCCAGAAAGATCATCCGATTCTGGAAATGCCGCGGGCGCGTCTTTGTCTGCTCGGACGAGAGATGGGTGAGGCGTGGGGCGACATCGGGTTGGCCGCGCTCTTTCATATTTCGGAGGCGGACGCGAATGAGCTGCGGTGCCGCCAGTTGATGAAGGAAAAGGCGCCATGGCAGACGCTGAGCCAGTATCGATTCCACATCGACATTGACGGGCACGCCTCTTGTTTCAGCGCTCTGTTCCGGAAGCTGCTCTCTGGTGGCCTGGTGCTGAAGGTGCAGTCACCTGACCGGTTTCGGCAGTGGTATTACCACCAGCTGGTGCCGGGAGTAAATTACGTGCCGGTCCGGTCCGACTTGGGCGATCTGGTTGAGATCGTGGCGCATTATCGGGAACGTCCGCGCTTGGCGGAAAGCATCGCGCGACGCGGCCGCGAGCTCGCGCTCTCACTGACTTATGAGAAGGAATTTGCGTTCGCCCTGCAAGCCTCCGAGCGAGCGTTTGCCTCGACGCTCACTTCGGCATCTGCAGCCGGAGATAGGAGAGCAGGTCGGTGCGCGTGATCAGGCCGAGGAACTTGTCGTCCTTCATCACGATTGCGACGCGGCCGCGCTCGAACACGCCTAACAAGTCTTCGATTTTCGCGGCGGGCGAGAGCGTCTCGAGCCGATCCGTCATCGCACTGCTGACCAGCTCGTTGAAGCACGCAGGGTCGCGATGGACTTTCACGAGCAGATCGGATTCATCGAGAATGCCGACTGCGCGCCCGTCGCCATTCAAGACCGGAACTTGCGAGACATCAGCCGAACGCATGCGCTTAAAGGCGGTGAGCAAGGTGTCGTTCGGCCCCACGGAAATGACTTCGCCCTTATCATAACGATGCGAGATCAGATCGCGCAGATCGCCCTTTGTGGTGCGCTGGGCGAAGCCCTGTTCGGCCATCCAGAAATCGTTGAACATCTTCGAGAGATATTTATTTCCGGTGTCGCAAACGAAGGTCACGACCCGCTTCGGTTCGGTCTGTTGCCGGCAGTAACGGAGCGCGCCGGCGAGTAAAGTTCCCGTCGACGAGCCGCCGAGGATTCCCTCTTTCCGCAACAACTCGCGCACAACCGCGAAGCTTTCGATATCGTCGATCTCGAACGCGTCGCGCACGAGCGACATGTCGGCGTTATCGGGAATGAAATCCTCGCCGATTCCTTCCACAGCCCAACTGCCGGCCTGCTCGATCTTCCCGGTTTTCACCCATTCGTAAAGGATCGAGCCTGTCGGGTCGGCGAGGATCATTTCGACCTTCGGATCCACTTTTTTGAAGAAACGTCCGAGCCCCGTGAGCGTGCCGCCCGAGCCGACGCCGACCACGACGGCATCGAGATCGTGCTCGATTTGATCCCAAATCTCAGGCCCGGTGCTGGTCTCGTGCGCGAGCGGATTCGCCGGATTGCCAAATTGGTTTGCGTAAAACGCGCCCGGAATTTCGTCCGTCAGGCGTGCGGCGATATCCTGGTAATATTCCGGATGGCCGCGCATTACGTCGCTTCTCGTTAGGCGCACTTCCGCCCCAAGAGCGCGGACGTGGGCGATTTTTTCCTGCGACATCTTGTCCGGAATGACGAGGATGATTCGGTAGCCTTTGGCACCGGCGATCAGCGCAAGACCCAGCCCTGTATTGCCCGCAGTCGCCTCGATCACGGTGCCGCCCGGTTTAAGTTTTCCCTCGCGCTCGGCCGCCTCGATCATCGCGAGCGCCACCCGATCCTTGATCGAGCCGGTCGGGTTCATGTTTTCTAGCTTGACCCAAAGCCGGCAGGGGCCGGTGTCCATGTGAGTGATCTCGACCAGCGGCGTGTGGCCGATGAGGGAGAGGATCGCAGGCGGGTCGTTAGGCAAAATAGGCGTGGCAGGCGACGAGCTACTCATGTGATCAGCGCCTGGAAGAAGCCGAGCGCAGCTTACGCGACCATCGTCGCCGCGCGCCGTCAAGCTGAGGCGCGTGTTATCCGGGTCGGCTCGACGGTTTGATGTGGTTGGACTAGAAATGCCCCTTGCACCATTCGCTTCAGAGATTTGGGATCATCGCTTGCGCCGTCGCCGCAGTGACGCAGTTGACGCAGGCTGAGGAGCCGCTCCACGTCGCGAGCGAGCAATTTTTCCCGCTCCCGCTCACCGGCGCTGTCCAGCTGATGAACCTCGATGGATCGATCCAGATTTTCGGCTGGTACGAACCGCGGGTGCGCCTTGCCGCGGTGCGTAACGCCTACACGAGAGCGCGGCTGAAAGAGATCCGCGTCGAGACGAAAGCCACAGCGAATTCGCTCGATGTCCGCACCATTATCCCGCCGGCGCACGGCCTTTTCGCCGACCGTTCCGGAACGATCGATTACACGTTGAATGTGCCGGAAACCGCGCAGGTCACGCTCCGGCTGAGGGACGGCGAGATTGTGATGCAGGGCCTGCGCGGCGGCAATGCACGGATCGAACTGCGAAATGGCCGCGTTTTTCTCCGCAATTGCTTCGCCCGGATCCAGGCGCATGCCGTTCATGGGGCGATGGATGTTTTCTACGAGTGGTGGGAAAACGCGCCCGCCGCTTTTGATCTCCTGCTCGATCACGGTCGGATCGGGGCCCTGCTGCCAGCCGCCGCAAAGATCCAAATCGATGCCACGACGGCGGACGGCCAGGTTGGCAATGGTTTCGGGGTTGTCATTGCCGATTCACCCGGACCGGGGCACGCAATGCGGGGCGAAAACGCTCCGGACGCGCCGGTCTCTCTCCATCTCCGCACCGGCGGCGGCAACATCAGCATCGACAGCTGGCGTTAGCCGGGGAGAATTGGGTTATGCCTTCTTTCGACATCGTCTCCGAGATCGACAAACAAGAGATCGACAACGCGCTCAACCAGGCGCGCAAAGAACTCGCCACCCGCTTCGACTTCAAAGGCGTGAAGGCAGAGATTGAGCACGAGAAGGACAAGATCGTGCTCACAGCCGAGGACGCCGCGCGGCTCCGCGGCTTGCGCGAGATCGTGATCGGCAAGCTTTCGAAACGAGGTGTCGACCTGCGCAATATTGATCAGCAGGAACCGGCGATTTCCTCAATGGGCCACGCGCGTCAGGAGATTAAAATCCAGCAGGGCCTGGAAGGGGATAAGGCGAAAGAGATCATCCAGGCAATCAAGGGCGGCGGATTCAAGACCCAGAACGCCTTACAGGACCGGCAGATTCGGGTCACGGGAAAGAAGCGTGACGAGTTACAAGAGGTGATCGCCTTTGTGAAGAGCAAGGACTTCGGAGTCAGCACGAGTTTCAAGAACTTTCGAGACTAATACTGGCCGAAGGAAGCTTATCAGCCAATGAAGAAGGTTAACCTGAGTGAGATAGAAGAATCCGAGCGACACTCGCCGAAAGGGAAATACCGCAAGTTTGTCAAAGATATCTCCATTGCCCTGGGGCGTGAGAAGGATTCCCTGGATCTGGCGAAGCGCCATCCGTTCGACCTGGCGCTGGTCCGAATCCCAAAGGATAAGAGTTATTGCCCCTATCACTCACACAGCGCTGAGACCGAGCTCTACCTCGTGATCTCTGGCCGCGGAGCGGTGCGCGACCGGACCGGCATCACAAAAGTGGCAGCGGGCGACGCGTTTCTCTTTGCTCCTGGCGAAGCGCATCAACTCACCAACGCCGGCGAGGAGGACTTTGTCTATTACGTGATCGCGGATAATCCGCGCGGCGACTCTTGTTGCTATCCGGATAGCCAGAAGTTCGCCGTCGAGAAGGAAGGCGAGGAAGAAGTGATTACGCGTGGGATTGAGACTGACTACTACGAAGGAGAAGAATAAGACCTTGATCAAGCTCATCGTGGCGATCAAGCGGAACCCGCAGATGACGCCGGCTGAGTTCCATGACTATTGGAGGAACGAGCACGCGGCCAAAGTAAGGGAGCTTAGGGCCAGCAACCTTATCCGCCGCTATGTGCAGGCGCATACGCTCGAATCGGAGTACGCTTCCGGAGAACCCGCCTTCGATGGGACGGCAGAGCTGTGGTTCGAGACGATGCTCGACAAGGAGGCTTTCTACAGCGATCCAGAGTATCTCGACAAGGTGGCGCCGGACGAGAAAGTCTTTGCGGACATGGCTCACACTCTCTTCTTCATCACAACAGAGGAAGTAGTACTTAGTAAATAAAGTTTAGAATGTTCGATTCCGCGAAATGACCGAGAAGCGTGAGCAAAGGTGTCACTGGACGTAGAAACTCTGTTTAAGGGAACTCGGCGGGATTCTTCAACTCCGCCCGCTTTCGCGCGATCCGTTTAGAATCAGGGAACCTTTGTGAAATAGCTTTCGATCAGTCTATGTCCGATCCATTTAATCTTGAGAGATTCGTCCTTGCGCAGGAAGGAGTATTCGAGACGGCTCTGCAAGAGTTAAAGCGAGGCCGAAAAGAGACTCACTGGATGTGGTTTATCTTTCCGCAGATCATGGGGCTCGGGAGCAGCGCGATGGCGCAGCGTTATGCCATCCGGTCGCGCGCGGAAGCGGAAGCTTACCTACAACATCTAATCCTTGCGCAACGGCTCCGGCAATCTGCAGAAGCGCTGCTTATGGTCGACGGTAAATCGGCCACTGAGATCATGGGTTTTCCGGATGACATGAAGCTGCGGTCAAGCATGACGCTTTTCGCCCAGACTTCGATTCAGAACGAAAATCTTTTTCACCAGGTGCTGAATAAGTATTATCAAGGGCAACCAGATGAAAGGACGCTGGCTCTCCTGGAAAGATAGGAGTCGAATGAGCCGAGGGAGCCAACCGAAGGAGAGACCAAAGAAAGCTGTCGTCACGCAGTCGAAGCTGTCCATACGTCTCCAGCGCAAAGCTGACGGTTCGGCCATTCTGACCTGCACGCGCGCGGACGGCTCCGTCACGTGGCAACGCCAGGCCGGCCCGCGGGGTTCGATTTTCCCTGCGCATGATCTTACGCACTACGCGGTCGAGACCGAGCTGGTTTATGCACAAGGCTTCTACGGCTTGATCGCCGCTGGTTGGGAAATCAGCGATTTCGCGGCGCCGTGGCCGCGCGGCGCCATCCCGTCGGAAGCGCGCGAGGTGGAGTTGCTGGTCGGACTACTGGATTCGGAACGCCGGATGGGGGAATCCGGCACGGCCGAAGAGTTTTTCGCGCGCGGTGAGTCGTATGCAGCCGCCCGACGCGCCGGCGGCAAGGCGTTGGGATCAATGAGATGGATCCCGGAGGAAGATCTGACGCGAGTTCGTTCGCTTCGGGACGACCTGCTTGTTCAGTGGGCGGCGACCCGCCCGGGTCAAACTTTAGAGCTGAACTTCCAGATTCGGGCACCGGCCTAAAATTGCCGCGTTTCGGCAGCGATGGTAACTAAGGCGATGCAGTTCGTGCGTCGCATCGCGTGTCTGGTTTTGCTGGTCGGGCTCGTGCTCTCGCCAGCAATTTCGCGTGCCCAGAAATTCGAAGGACGCGAACTGGTGCAGGCGAATCTGATCGCTGACACGACGACGATTGTCCCGGGCAAAGCTTTTACCGCGGGGCTATTGCTCAAGGCAGTGCCGGGCTGGCACACTTACTGGCAATATCCTGGCGACGCGGGCATCCCCACGGAGATCAACTGGCACCTGCAGGCCGGCTGGAAAACCGGTCCAATCCAGTGGCCGATCCCGCAGAAATTGAGCGAGCCGGGCGGCATCGAGATCTACGGTTACCACGGCGAAGTGCTGCTCATGATGCAGGTCACGCCGCCGGCGACGATCGCCGAAAAATCGGTCCATCTCGCCGGCGATGTCGATTGGTTGGTCTGCGAAAAAGTTTGCATCCCGGGCAGCGGCAAAGTCGCGCTCGATCTTCCCGTGGGCGAGACGGCGGCACCGGCGAATGAGGCATTGTTTTCTAAAACTCGCGCGCAACTGCCGCGGGCTCTGCCAAACGATGCGAGGACGTTGTTGCGCTGGAGCCGCGATGCACAGGCGTTCCACCTGACGATCACGGATAAAAGCCTGGCGCAGAATCCTTCGCTCGACTTTTTCCCGCTGCCGACAGGCACGACCGTGATCGGTCATCCGAAACGCGAGGCGACTGAGAACGGCCTGGCGGCTTTTAGGATTCCCATCCAGTCGGCGGATTCAAAAGTGCAGTCCCTGGATGGATTGCTTATTTTCGATCATCAAGCCTGGTCGTTAGGCGCGATGAACGCGGGTGGGACAGCAGCGCCGGCTTCTCCGGCGGCGGCCGCGACGCCGATGGCGCCGCAGGATGCCGGCGGCCTCTTGAAGTTTCTCCTGTTTGGTTTCGTCGGCGGCTTTATTTTGAATCTGATGCCGTGCGTGCTGCCGGTGATCTCCCTGAAAATCTTTGGGTTTATCCAGCACGCGGGCGATCGGCGCGGAAAGATTTTCGGGAACGGCCTTGCCTTTTCGTTAGGCATCTTCGCGTGGTTTCTCGGCCTCGCGCTGCTCCTGATCGGGCTGAAAGCCGCCGGTCACCAGATCACGTGGGCCTTTCAATTCACGAACCCGCTTTTTGTGGTGGTGATGAGCGCGGTCGTGCTCGTTTTCGCGCTCAATCTTTTCGGGGTGTTCGAGATCAGCTTGCCGGCCGCGGCGACGAGCGGAATGCTCGGCTGGAGCGCGCGGGAAGGCTATGCCGGTTCGTTTTTTCAAGGTGTCTTCGCGACCGTGCTCGCGACGCCCTGCACTGCTCCTTTTCTTGGGAGCGCTCTCGGGTTCGCTTTCGCCGCGTCGGCGGGCGTCATCCTGCTCATGTTCGCGGCAATCGCCGCCGGAATGAGCGCGCCCTATTTGCTCCTGACCGCGCAACCAGCCTGGATGCGTTTCCTGCCGCGGCCCGGCGCATGGATGGTGCGGGTGAAGCAATTCATGGGGTTTCTCCTGATCGCGACACTGCTCTTTCTCCTCTGGGTCCTGGGCGCGCAACGTGGTCCGGAAGCGATCGTTTGGACTTCGGCGTTTCTGCTCGCGCTGAGCGTGGCCTGCTGGCTGAAAGGTTCTTTCTCGACTCCGCTCGCCTCCGGGCGGCAGCGCGGGGTCGTGCTTATGCTCATGGTTTTGCTTGTGTTCGGAAGCGGCTGGTATTTTATCGGCAAAAAATTCAACGCGCTCGAAACGGCTCCGAGCCTAACGAAAAGCCACTGGGTGCCTTTCACTCCCGAGCGACTGCAAAGCGAGCTTGCGCAGGGTCGTGGCGTCTTCCTCGATTTCACTGCGGCCTGGTGCATCACCTGCAAATTCAACGAGGCGTCGGTTCTGGAGACCGCTGCGGTGCGCGAAGCATTCGAGCACTCGGGCGTGGTGAAAATGAAAGCCGACTGGACCAATGCCGATCCGGTTATCACGAAAACTTTGAAACAATTCGGCCGCGTCGGTGTCCCACTTTACGTGCTCTACCCACCGGGAAAACCAAATCAGCCGATCGTGTTGCCGGAGCTGCTCACGCAATCTCTCGTGCTCGATCATCTCCAGTCGGCCACGCCGAAAGTCGCAGCCGCTCCTTCAAATCTATGAAAACAAAATCGCTGCTCATCTCGACGTTCGCTCTTACTGCGCTCTGCGGAGGAGCACTCTTCGCCGCGGAAGGTCCAAAAGTTGGCGCGCCCGCGCCCGGTTTCTCGCTGACCGATTCGCACGGCCGGACGCATTCGTTAGGCGAGTACAAGGGCAAATACGTGGTGCTCGAATGGTTCAACCCGGGCTGCCCGTTCGTGCAGAAGCATTACAAGAGCGAGAACATGCAGAAGCTGCAGAAAGAATTCACCGGCAAGGAGGTGGCCTGGTTAACGATCGACTCCTCTGCTCCGGGAGAACAAGGTCATCTGTCGCCAGCGGAAGCGAACCAGCAGATGAACGATTGGAAGATGAACTCGACCGCGTTGCTCCTCGATCCGACGGGCAAAGTCGGCCACGAATACGGCGCGACGAACACGCCGCACATGTTTGTGATTAACCCGAAGGGCGACCTCATCTACACCGGCGCGATCGACAACAGGCCGACGGCCAAAGTCGGCGACATCCCGGGCGCGACGAATTACGTGCAGGCGGCGCTCGACGAAGCCATGGCTGGCAAAGCGGTCGCGACGCCGACCTCGCGGGCGTACGGCTGCGGCATAAAGTATTCAGACTAGCCGCGAGCAGCTGCCGATCTTTGCAGACGCTGCAACGATCGCTCCGCGAGAATCAGCCCGAAATGAGATGCCTCCGGGACGCGACCGTGGGCGATCTCTGCTAGCGGGCTTGGCGCGACGGAGCCGGATTACCGCCCGCGACGGGTCTGGTCGACAGGTTCGGAGCGGCACAATCGAAAGGCCTTGCGACGACGATGCGGACGAGTCGCGACGGGGGCCGTGGCTACTCAAATCCCCACGTTACTACGGAAGCCGATCCCTATATTCGCGGAGTATCGACCCCGAGACAGACGAGGTTGTTTCGGCGGCGCGGCCGGTTCTCGCCGCGTCATCGATACACCATGCCGCCATCGATGAGCGGGGCTTGCCCGGTCATGTAATCTGAATCCGGACCCGCGAGGTAAGATACGAACGCGGCTACATCCACCGGCGTTTCGGCGCGGCCCAGCGCAATGCCGCCGACGAATTTTTCGTAGTTCTCCCCGATCTTAGCCCCGGTAATTTCCGCCGTTCGCCGGTCGATCTCCACCCACATGTCGGTGCCGACTACGCCCGGGCAATACGCGTTCACCGTGATGCCGCTGCTCGCGAACTCTTTCGCTGCGGCCTGAGTCAAAGCGCGAACTGCGAACTTGGTCGCGCAATAACTCCGAGAAGCGGGTAGCCCTCATGTCCGGCGATCGAAGCGGCGCTGATGATTTTGCCTTCTGTTTGCGCTTCTGGAACTTTTTCGCGGCGGCTTGGATTCCCCACAGAACCCCGCCGAGATTTATGCGCATGATCTTCTCTAAGTCCTCCGGCGTCACTTCCGCGAGTGGTTTGATCTGTGCGATCCCGGCATTGTTCACCATGATGTCGAACCCGCCGAGTTCCTTCTCCGCGTGGTCGATCGCGCGTAAACGTCCTCCCGCTTCGAGACGTCGGCTTTGAAGGTCGTAGCCTTGCGCCCGAGCGCTTTCACTTCGTCGGCGATCGCTTTCATCTTTTCTTCGTTTAAGTCCACAACTGCAATGTCCGCGCCGTCGTTTGCCAGGCGCAAGCCGATCCCGCGGCCGATCCCTGACCCGCGCCCGTCACCAACGCGATTTTCCCTTGAATGCTCATGTTCTTTAGCCTTCCTGCTTCTGATCGCTTTTCGCTGCTTCCACCATTTGGTCGTGCGCCGCTTCTTCGACGCCGCGGCTGGCGAGGCGTTCGTCCAGGAGCGCTTCATCCTTCGGCTCGACGCGCGGGATTTCTCCGCCGCTTTCGCCCGGAATCGAATCGCGCTCGCTCCAAGTTGAGTCATCCTGCGACGCGCTCCGGTCCGTGCCGGTCAATTCTGCGCGCGCCTGTTCCCAGTCCGCATCGGTAAACCGATCGGGATTTCGTTCATCAAGCCGCGCGATCTCGCGCGCGCGTTGGTCCACCATCTCAGGCGTCGGGACGCCGAGCTCAGTTTCGCGGCCGGAAAGGTCGCCAATCGGGGTCTGCGGTTTTGTGTTCATATAATTAGAAACGGGAGCGCGGTGCTCGACGGGTGTTCAGATTGGCGCATCGATACATCAGGGCGCGGCTTCCGCGGATTTTTTCCGTCCGCCCGGTTCGGCACCACGATACGGAACAGGGCGCATGCCGGACGATTTGCTCAGCCGCGCTGCCGATGAAAGGACGGCGCAATCCGGATCGTCCGTGTGTGGAAGTGACGATCAGATCAATCGCTCGCGCCCGGACATAATCATCGAGTTGTTCGACCAGCGGTCCGACGACGACTTTGCTCGTGATCTCCAGATCCGATTC
>JAICMR010000153.1 GCA_025929155.1 Chthoniobacterales bacterium
AAGGTGAAGGTGAGGAAGCTGGTCGAAGGCGAGGAAAAGGAAGTTGAGGAAACGCAGGAGGAATTTTTCCCCGGTTATCTGGAAGCGGTCTATCACCTTTACTCGATTGCGCTCAAGCACGGGCCGCTGGTCGTTAGGCTACGAACGAGAGATCGCTCGTCAGGTGCAAAGCTCCCGTCACTCACGCCGATCTGGCGGAGCGCGGAATTCCAGGAGCGCGAGATCTTCGATCTCTACGGAATCCGGTTCGACGGCCATCCCGATCTCCGACGCATCCTCATGTGGGATGAATTTACAGATCACCCGATGCGGAAAGATTATGTGGAGCCGGACGACTACGAATACGAACCAACGCCGCACGACGAAGTGTTGGTGAGAGCCAAAGAACATTATGCGGCTCGCCCGCAGATGGACGGCGGGGAGGCAATCGTAACGGAATGAAAACGGCGGCAGATTTACGCGGATATCTGGGAAGCCATTTCTCACCGTCGGCGAAATTCCGCGGCGCCTGCCGGTCCGAAAATCAACGTAAATGACCAGCGGATTCCAGGAACTCGAACAAGCTCCCCCGCGCGCGATGTCTTCGCGCTTCGACGGCGAGCTGCTCGAGGTTTCGATGGGGCCGCAGCATCCGTCCACCCACGGCGTTTTCCGCATGAACGTCGCGCTCGAGGGCGAGATCGTGCGCAGGCTCAAGCCGGTTTTCGGCTATCTCCATCGCAATCACGAAAAGATCGGCGAGAACACCAGTTATCTCGGCTCGATGCCTTACACCGATCGGCTCGATTACTTTTGCTCGATGACCAACAACTGGGCCTACGCGCTCAGTGTTGAAAAATTAGCGGGCATCGAAGTGCCGGAACGCGCGGAATACCTGCGCGTCATCCTCGCGGAGCTGACCCGGCTCATAAACCACGTTTCATTGTTAGGCTTCCTCCTCAGCGACATGGGCGCGTGGGGCACGCCGCTCATGTATGCGTTCCGCGAACGCGAACGGATTCTCGATCTCTTCGAGTCACTCAGCGGCTCGCGCATGATGTGCGACTACATGCGCTTCGGCGGTTGCCGGATCGATCTTCCGCCTGGCTGGATGGAGGCCACGCGCAAAATCATCGACAGCTTTCCGCCTTTTCTCGATGAGTTCGAAAAGTTGATCACGGACAACGAGATCGTCATCGCCCGGACACAAGATGTCGGAAAACTTTCCGCCGAGCTGGCGATCAACGCGGGTATCACTGGCCCCGGTCTGCGCGCGAGCGGGGTCAACTACGACATCCGCAAAGTCGACGGCTACGGCATTTATCCGCGTTTCAAATTCCGGATTCCATTAGGCGAACACGGCGATTGTTACGATCGCCTCATGATGCGTGTCCTCGAATTGCGCGAAAGCCTGACCATCCTGCACCAGGCGATGGAGCAACTTCCCGAAGGCCCGATCATGAATCCGAAAGTAAAGATCCGCGCCTTCAAACCGCCCGTCGGCGAAGCCTACGGCCGGATCGAAGGACCAAAAGGTGAGTTGGGTTTCTATCTGATCAGCGACGGCACGGGAAACCCCTACCGTTATCGCGTCCGCCCGCCGAGTCTGATCAACCTGACGACCTTGGAAGACATGTGCCTCGGCCACACCGTTGCCGACGTGATGGTCATCCTCGGCAGCATCGATATCGTGATGGGAGAAGTGGATCGATGATCGGGCTGGGTATTCTCAAAGGCATGGTGGTAACGGCGCGCAATTTCGCCGGCAGCTACTTCGAGCGGGATCGCCTAACGACGGTGCAATATCCGGAAGAGCGTGACGTGCTCCCGGAGAATTCGCGTAATTTCCCCTTTCTCGTCTATGACACGGACGATGCGGCCGCCGGCTTGCGCTGCGTCGCCTGCAAGATCTGCGAAAAAGAATGCCCGCCGCAGTGCATTTACATCGTCAAGAGCACGGACAAAAAGCCTGACTACATGGGTAAACCGCAGTTCTACCCGGCGACGTTCGACATCGATATCTCGGTCTGCATGAGCTGCCAGATCTGCGTTGAAGTCTGTCCCTTCGAGGCGATCAAGATGGACAAGGTTTATGAGCTGAGCAGGCGCGAGCGTTTCGATACATTGCTCATGCGGAAGGAAGAGCTCGCGAAGTCGAATGCCTACTATCACGGCATCCACCCGCGCGAAGCGGAAGCGGTCGATGCCGCGCTCGCCGCGGCTGCGGCCGCAAAGAAGAAACCGGCGCCCGCGGCCGCGCCGCCCGCGATTGGGTAGCGCGCTCCTCCCGAGTGCTGGCGACGGTGTCTCAAGGTCGCGAACCGGTTCGCCGGTTGGATCGTCAGGGTCGCTGAGCGTTCTATGAAAGTTCGCGAAGGCGGGACGCCTTCGCCGGCACTCGGGACCAGTGCGCTACCCGCAGAGAGTGGCTCGCGACGCGGAGACGTTTATGATGTCGACCGTGAAACTGCGCTTTCTCTTCGCTTTCTTATTTAGCTTCTCGTTAGGCGCCTCTGCGTTGGCGGCCGCGCCGGACCTTTCAAGCCTTCTCCACTGGCGCAATATTGGTCCGCATCGCGGCGGCCGCGTCCGCGCGATTTCCGGCGTGCCGTCCCAGCCCAACGTTTTCTATTTCGCACAGGTCAACGGCGGTGTTTTCAAGAGCACAGATTACGGACGCACCTGGAACCCGATTTTCGACGATCAACCAACGGCCTCGGTCGGCTCGCTCGCAGTTTCCGTTTCCGATCCCAACATCATCTATGTCGGCAGCGGCGAAGGCCTGCACCGGCCCGATCTTTCCGTCGGCAACGGCATCTACAAATCAACTGACGCCGGCAAAACCTGGACGCATCTTGGCCTTCGCGATGGTCAACAGATCGCGCAGGTCGCGGTCGATCCGAAAAATCCGGATCATGTCCTCGTCGCGGTTGCCGGTCACCCTTACGGACCTAACGAAGAACGCGGCATCTTCCTCTCGACCGACGGCGGGAAGAGCTTCACGAAAACTCTCTACAAGGACGAAAACATTGGCGGCGGGGATGTTTTGTTCGATCCGCAAAATCCCGAGGCCGCTTACGCCTCGCTCTGGGAAGCCCGTGAAGGTCCATGGGAAAATGCGCAGTGGCGCGGAAAGAACGGCGGCATTTTCAAATCGACCGACGGCGGCAAAACCTGGCAGCAACTAAATGGAGGAGGATTGCCTAAGGAGATCGTGCAGGCCAACCTCGCGATTGCTCCGAGCGCGCCGCAAATTTTGATGGCCGCAGTCGCCACGGCGAAAACGGTAAAACTTTATCGAAGCGAAGACGCCGGCGTGACCTGGAGGGCTGCGACCGACGACAAACGTCCCGCCAGCCGGATCGGTGGAGGCGATTTGCCGGTTCTGCGGATCGATCCGGAGAATCCCGAGATCGTTTATTCCGCGAGCATCGTTTGCTGGAAATCGACGGACGGCGGCAAGACCTGGGAGGGCTGGCGCGGCGCGCCCGGCGGCGACGATTACCAGAACGTCTGGATTTCGCCTAACGACTCGAAGGTTGTTCTGCTGGCGAGCGACCAGGGCGCGATCATCACGGTAAACGGCGGCGCGACCTGGAGCTCGTGGTATAACCAATCCACCGCGCAGCTTTACCACGTCAGCGCCGACAATCAGTTCCCGTATCACCTTTACAGCGGCCAGCAGGAAAGCGGCTCGGTCGGCATCGCGAGCCGCGGACCAAACGGCGAGATCACATTTCGCGATTGGCATCCGGTTGGTGCGGAGGAATACGGCTACGTCGCGGCCGATCCGTTCGATCCCGATATCATCTACGGCGGGAAACTTTCGCGGTATGATCGCCGCACCCAGCAAACCCAGGAGATTTCGCCAAAGCCGCTTCATGGAGATGACTTCCGCGTGGTGCGGACGCAGCCCGTGCTTTTTTCGCCCGTCGATCCGCACCTGCTTTTCTTCGCTGCGAACACGCTTTGGCAGACGCGCGACGGCGGGCAGCAGTGGCAGCAGATCAGTCCCGATCTTTCCCGCAAAACCTACGAGGTCCCGGCAAGCGTGGGGAAATTTAAATCCGAACCAAGCGCAGAACCGAAACAGCGCGGCGTCATCTACACGGTCGCGCCGTCACCGCTCGACGAGAAACGCATCTGGGCGGGAACCGACGACGGCTTGATCCACCTGACGACCGATGGCGGCAAGAACTGGCGCGACGTGACGCCGCCGCAGATCGGCCCCTGGTGGAAAATTTCGCTGATCGACGCCAGCCACTTCGACGCGAAAACGACTTACGCGGCGGTGAACACGATTCGGCTCGACGACCTGCGCCCGCACATTTACCGCACGCACGACGACGGCGAAACCTGGCAGGAAATCGTGAACGGTTTGCCTAACGACGAGAACGTCAACGTCGTGCGGGAAGATCCGCAGCGGCGCGGCCTTCTTTTTGCCGGGACGGAACGGGGGGTCTATTTTTCCTGCGACGACGGCGACAGTTGGGAATCGCTCCGTCTTAATTTGCCGGCCAGTTCGGTGCGCGATCTCATCGTGAAAGACGACGATCTTTGCATTGCAACGCACGGACGCGGTTTTTGGATTCTGGACAACATCACGCCGTTGCGGCAGCTCCAGCCTAACGAACAAAGGACCGCGCTCTTCAAGCCGCAGCAGGCGTGGCGCGTCCGCTGGAATACCAACACCGACACGCCGCTTCCGCCCGACGAACCGGCGGGCCAAAATCCGCCGCAGGGTGCGATCATCGACTATTCGTTAGGCACGGAGGTTTCGGGATCGGTTACGCTCGAGATCGAGGACGCGAGCGGCCAGATCGTGAGACGTTATGCCAGCACCGATCCCATGCCGCCGAAAGACGAGCAGCTCAAAATTCCGCGTTACTGGGTGAAACCGCCACAGGTGTTGTCGGGCGCTCCCGGACTTCACCGCTTCTTCTGGGATCTGCATGGGCAGCCCTTGCCGAACGCCGAGCCGCAGTATCCAATGACCGCGGTCGAACACGAAACCGCGCCCCAGCCGACTGCGCCCTGGATGATGCCGGGAAATTATACCGTTAGACTAACGACTGGCGGCCGAACTTTCACGCAGCCGCTCGAGCTGAAGATGGATCCGCGACTCAAAGTCCGGACTCCGGATCTGCAGAAACAATTCGCCCTCTCGCAAGCGCTCTATGAGCTGCGCGAAAAGCTGATGCCGATTGGCAAGGATTATGAATCCCTTGCCGCCGCGCTTGCAGGCGCGACCGGCAACGACGGGACAGAGGAAACGCAAAAAGAGATCGGAACGCTCCGGAAAAGCCTCGAGACTTTGGCCGATCCCGCGGCGGTGCGCGCCGGACGGCCTCTGGAACTTGAGGTGCTTGGGAAGGTCACGAAACTGTTCGGCGACTTGCAGCAGGTCGATCTCGCCCCGACGCCACAGCAGGAAGCGGCCGTCGCGAGTTTGCAGCAAACGGCGCAATCGGCCATGGAGCGATGGAAGACGATCCCGGATGAGATCAGAAAATTGAACACGCGCCTGCAGGCAGACGGGCTGGCACCGATCAAATTGCCGTGAGGATCGGACTGGACTGAGAAGCCCGCGGGACTGATGTCGCGAGGTTTCGCGGGTGGGGGATGAGTTCGGGCCAACCGCAGCGTCGCGAGGGAGACGAGTGCGATTCGACCGCGTTCTCCGCGGCATCGCGGAAGCTCCATGTTTGTGGACTGCGAAGACGCCTCTAAGTTTGGCCTCATGCTCCTCACGCGCCTGCTTCTTTGCGTTTTGTTTTCGTTAGGCGGTCTGGCGACGACGGTCGCCGCGGAACGCGAATTTCGCGGAGCTTGGGTTGCGACGGTTTACAATCTCGACTGGCCTTCGCGCCCCGGCCTTCCCGCCGCGACTCAGCAAGCGCAGCTCCTTGCCATTCTCGATCGCGCCGCCGAGCTGCATCTCAACGCGATTCTTCTCCAAGTCCGGCCCGCTAGCGATGCGCTCTACGCTTCCAGCAAAGAGCCTTGGTCGGAATTCCTCACCGGCAAAGCGGGCGTGTCGCCCGGTTACGATCCGCTGGCCTTCGCGATCAAGGAAGCGCACGCACGCGGGATCGAGCTCCATGCCTGGATCAATCCTTTCCGCGCCGCAATTCACGCGGGCGACGCGCTGCCGGCGAATCACGTTGCGAAAGAACATCCGGAATGGGTCCGTCGTTTCGGGA
>JAICMR010000037.1 GCA_025929155.1 Chthoniobacterales bacterium
ATCGCGCCGGCAACCGACGCCTTTACCAGGGTGTATTCTCCCGCCTGCAAAGCAGCAATCGCGATCACAAGCTCGGTTAAGTTTCCGAGTGTTGCGTTAAGCAGACCGCCTACTGAATCACCGGTCTTGGCTGCGACTGATTCCGTGGCGTGACTTAGCAGAACAGCGAGCGGCAAAATCGCCAGGACCGAAAGGATGAAGTGTAATGTGTGTGCCTCATGATTGAGTTTCTCCGCGACCAGCCCGATCGGGACAAACACAAGTAACCAAAGCAGCGGGTTGCGACGGATTTCGTGAAAGAGCAGCTTCATAACAAACGAATTGTTAACAAGTAGCCCGCTTACGTTTCAGGATCGCGCGGACTAAGAAGCTGCTTCTGATTCGATCTGGCGCGGACCCGATCGGCTACGCCGGCGAAAGGAAGTATCGAGAAATCCGAGGGCGTGCGGGGGCTTGATCACGCGGACTCCGGCCGCGCGCTGTTGCTCGACAATCTGGTCGCGGAGAACCTGCATTCGTGTCCAATGGACCTTCGGACGGAAATGATGCTCCGCGTGGTAACCATTGTAGAACCAGGTCCAATTATAGAGTCTTTCGTAAGTGCTCACACCCCACGCAATCGGCTCGTCGGGGTTTCCGCCGTAGTGGCGATAGTAGCCGTTTAAGTAAGAGAGGCAGTGGCCAAAGTACCAAAACGGCAGAAGAAAACAGATGTAACGCCAATTAAGAACCCCAAGGATAACAAAAGTCGTAACGAAAGACGTCAGCTCAAAGACTCCCCAGAATGCCTCACGGGGATCCTTGCGCTTTAGGGCGTTAAAAACGGTCTTGGGATCTTCCCGAAAAAAGCTCAAGAAGGTATATGTGAGAGGGTGTTCGGCTTCGCCGTCGTGACCGTGTTTGTAAATCGAAATCCAATCGATCGTGTCGCCGTGCTCGTCCGGTCGATCGGCGTTCCCCTTGTGGTGCTGCATGTGAATGCATTCGTAGAAGATCTGGCTAAAGCCGACGGTAACCGATTCAAGGATACTAAAGAGACGATTGAGTAGAGGCGAACGGAAATAGGGATTGTGAATGAAATTGTGAGAGATGCCGTTGATGTTCCAGGAAATACTGACCGAATAGCCGAAGCCCAAAATGAGCATGACCCAGAGGGGCACTCGGGGAAAAAGATAAAACATCCCGAAGAAATAAGCGCAGTGCAGAAGGGCGGCGAAAACCGGGATCGCGTCCCAGCGCGTATGGGCAAATAGTTTCGAATCGGTTTTTGGTACTTCGATTGCTGCCAACTGGACGGACGACAAATTCATGGTGCTTAGAGGATATCGGAGGTTAGGTGGGCAATCAAACATTGGACTTTAGCCGTACGCCAGGATGATCGATGCATCCTGCCCGGCTGATCACGTGACCCACGACCTGGTGCCTTTGCGCGTGCAGTTAATCAACGCGTCCAGGATTCGCGCCGCCCGCGGCGGGGCTGGCGATCCGACGTTGGTCCCAAGCACCTGATTTTCCAGGTCGCTTCGTCGACAGGGCGGTGCGGATGGCAGAGAGGAATTCTTCGTCATCGAAGGGTTTGAGGAAGAAGGCGATGGCGCCCATTTCCTTGGCGGTTTGCTTCACGCCCGGATCGTCCCTGCCCGTCATCATGATGATCCGGGTGTGCGGCGAAATCCGCGTGAGTTTGAATTGCACTTCAAGCCCCGTCATCCAATTCATCCAGACATCAAGGATAGCGACCGGAACCGGGTGGGTCTGGACGAAAGTGAGAAAGTCGGCCGGATCACCAAAGCCCCGTACCTTAATTCCCTGAGTGGCAAGCAGGCGGTCAATGGCTTTCCGGATCGATGGATCGTCATCCAGGACATAGACGGATTCACTAATGGGAATCTCGGCGGACATCAGCAACAAGCGTCCACCAGAAAGCTGTTTGGTCGCCAATGGACCTTGGTCTCATGTCCGCACCGAACGAGCTTGGAGGGGCATGGTTCCAGGACCAACCGGAGGTCGATTAATCCAAGCCTGTCTTATGAGGAAGGATGAGTGAGAAACGCGAACCGTCCGAGAGGCTTTCCGCTGTTAACTCACCGCCGTGCGCTTCCACAATCGAGCGAGCGATAGCCAGCCCCATTCCCATCCCATTAGGTTTGGTGGAGAAGAAATGGCTAAAGATCTTCTCAGGGTTGTCTTTGGGAAGGCCGACGCCGAAATCGCGCACCGCCACTCGCGCCGATCCATGCGAATGATCGCTCGAGATGATGATTCGTCGCTGCGCGGGAGCCACTTCCTGCATTGCCTCCAGCGAGTTAACGATCAAGTTCATCAGGACCTGTTGCATCTGCACCGGGTCCGCCTGCACTGGAGGTAGACTGGCAGAAATTTGCTTATCGATTCTGATCGCGCGGTTGACGAGGTCGGAGTGCAAAAGTTGGAGCACGTCTGCGATTACGCGATTCAGGCTGACCGAGCTTCGGGTTTCCTCGCCCTTGCGAATGAATTGCCGAATTCCGTGGATGACCGCACCGGCGCGGCGAGCGTCGCTGAAAATGTCGTCGAGGATTTCTCGGAAAGTGGTTGGATCGACCGACGCCGCACCGGCCAGGAATCGCTTTCCCGCCGCCGCGTTGCTTGCGATCGCGGCGAGCGGCTGATTGAGTTCATGAGCGAGGGAAGCAGTCAGTTCTCCCATGACTGTGACCCTGCTCAAGCGAGCGAGCTCCTGCTGCTGCTGACTCAACTCGAGGTTTGCGCGGACCTGCCGAGTCACATCCAATGCAACCCCCAGCAGTTCGCTGGTCTGGCCGCGATGGTTGCGGATATAACATCCGCGGGAAATGAGCCAGTGTGTTTCGCCGTTCTCGCGCAGAAGGCGATACTCGATCTCGAAGCGCTGCGAAGCGTCCCGCGCCCGGTCGATCGCGTCGGAAACTCTTTCCCGGTCTTCCGGGTGGACACACTCAAGGAAAATCTCGCGTGAAAGCTGTTCGTTAGGCGCAAAACCAAAAAGCTCGCGCCCGACTTCGTTCATCCACGAGCGGCCCCGCCCGAAATCAATCGTCCAGAGCGCAAGATGCGCCGTCTCGGCGGCGAGGCTGATCCGTTCGTTGCGCTCCCGCAAGGTGGCCTCCGTTTCCGTTCGCTCCTCGGTCAGCGCGGCGAGAAAGAGCAGGGGAAGCGAAATGAAGCCGAGGAAGATCTGGACGTAGAGAGCGCTTTCCCTCGCTGGGTGTTCGACGAATGGACCGTGCCCGTGGGTCGCGCTCCAGATGGCCAGGAGCCCAATGGCGGCGATCGAGGTCGTCGCTCCCCGTGTTCCGAAGCGAATCGCGGCCCAAAGTAACAGTGGCAGGGGTGCATAGAGTAATGCCACGTCCGTATTTGGTGTAAGCCAGTAAAAGAGGATGAACCCGAGGCCCAGCAAAGACATCCCCAGGACACCTGCCTCGAACAGGGCGGCGCGCGAGATTTTTCGTCGCAGCCCATTCGCCTGTCCGACCCACGCCAGGATGAACGAAGTGATAATGAGAACCGCCAGGGCGTTTGAACTAAATCGGATTCTCCACACCTCCCAATAGGTGTCCCCGCCCCAACGGTTCAGAGCTACAAAGGTGGCATCGAGGAAGGAGGAGAGAAAAGGGCCGAGGAAGACCCCGCAACAGCAGAAGACTGCGACATCACGGAGGCGATCCAGTCGGATCGGCCTGGCGGCAAAGTAGCGAATGGAAGCGGCACCCACGAGAGCCTCACAGGAGTTACTAATGAACCAGCAGAACATCATCCGGAGCGGAACGCCGCTCTGTAGCTCAACCAGGCAGTGGGCGGGAAAGGCTGCCAGCAACATGAGCCACCAGGCCCGTGGCGGCGTGAGTAACAGGGCCGCGAGAAGGATCGAGTTTGGCGGCCAGAGGACTGAAACCGGGTGCGGCTTGAAAGTGAGCGCAAACCCAAGTTGCGCCCCAAAGAAGTAGCCGAGAAAGACGAGGACAGCCGTACCGATCAGGCGACCGGGGTTCTCGAAGGAATCCGATTGGGTAGAGCCACGGAGTCGCCGGGTCGCGGCGGCCATCCAACCATCCTCTTCGAAGGTCTCATCCATTCCGCGCGGCCAACTTCCGGTAGAATCCTCGGAGCCACAAGCAGGCGATTTCCATCGGTGCGTCACCTGAAGATCATTAGGCGCGGGCGCTGGAAGACCGCTCTGCCGGGAGTAAAAGTCAGATCGATCGATCCGGCCGTAACGGCTGTTATGAATTCCGCAAAATCGTTTCGATTCCTGAAAGGAACTCCTCGTCCGCGACCGGCTTGATCAGGTATCGAGCCGCGCCCAGGCTGGTCGCGCTTTCCCGTAGTGCGGGATCATCCTTTGCGGTTAGAATGATCACCTGAGTGCCACGCGAAACTTCCCGCAGTCGCTTTTGGACTTCGAGCCCATGCATGAGAGGCATCGACATGTCGAGCACGAGCAGGCGCGGCTGGTTCGCCTTCGCGTAAGACAAGAAGCTATGCGGATCGAGAAAAGGCTCGACCGACCATCCGGCTGACAACAGAAGGCGCCCCGTGCTCTTCAAAACCGACGGATCATCATCGAGCAGACAAATCGGCGAACCGTTTGAATTTGGCGCGCCGTTCGTGATCATCTTATTTTCAATCGTTGCCAGAGTTTAAGGTTCGTCGCTTTTTTTACCGCTTTATTCAGTCGGTCGAGCCGCGTAACGGCTGGAAGCAACCTTCGCGCCGCTGTCTTCGCAGCCGTCGCTATCCCGGAAGCGTAAGGAACGCTTGCCGAACCGCGCTGAGAAAAGCGGTGTCGTCAAATGGCTTCATGAAAAAGGCGAACGCGCCCCCTTGGAGGACAGTGACTCGAGCCGCGGGATCCTCCTGGCCAGTAATGAAGATAACTCGGGTATTCGGCGACTTTGCACAAAGGTGCGCCAGAAGCTCCATGCCCGTCATCTGATCCATCCAGATATCAAGCACCGCCACGGCGACCTCATAATTCTGGAGATGTTCGAGAAACTGCTTCGGCTCGCTAAAAGCAAGAACGGAAAATCCATCGGACTCGAGCAAGCGACTGACCGATCGTCGAACTGAAGCATCGTCATCGACCAGGGAAACCACATAGAGCGGGGCGCTGTTAACGCTATTGTTTTGAACTGGTTGAGATTTTGTGGCACCCACCATCGGACCTTGACGTCCAAGTCGCGTTCTTGCCTATCAGACCTTGGTCCCATCAGGCTGCGAACGGAGTAGCCCCGGCTCTTCTGCCAAACGATGACGGCAGGTGGTCTTTTGAGCGACTGAGAAAGTTCCGACCGTGTCAGTCCTGCGACTGCCCTGCGAGGGAACTGACAGTTTGGGGAAGGGTCATACCGGCGTTTGTCGCCACCCGAACGAGTTCAGCCACGGAGACGACGCCAATCTTATGCATGATCCGGCCCCGATGTAGCTTCACGGTTTTTTCGGCCATGCCCAGTTCGGCGCCTACCTGCTTATTTAGCATTCCCGTAAGCAATGTCTGCATGACTTCGAATTCACGTGGCGTTAACAAATCCAGCAGACGCCGCGCTTCAGCCTTTATTGCTGCGCGCTCGCGCTGTTCGGCCGAACGCTCCAGGGCTCGATCGACGCACTTCAATAGTTCAGCCGACTTGATCGGCTTGGGAAGAAAATCCACTGCCCCAGCCTTCATCGCCTTCGCGCAAAGCGGGATACTGCCGTGGCCGGTGATAAAGACCAGTTGTTCCTGGCGCCGGCGTTGAATCAGTGCTTCCTGCAGGGCGATGCCATTCAGGCCGGGCATTTGAACGTCGATAATCACGCAGGAGGGGCCGGGATGTGAAGGATGCGCCAAAAAGTCCGACGCGGATGGAAAAGCCTCCATCTCGTAATCCGCCGAGCGTAACAATCGAGCCAGCGATTTACGCACAGACGAGTCGTCATCAACGACATAGACCATTGAACCTAAACGAGTCATGCGAAACGCTAGTCTATTGGCAACGTAAAGGAAAAGCGCGCTCCGTCGCCATCATTCTCCGCCTCAATCTTGCCTCCATGCGCTTCCACGATGGACCGAACGATAGAAAGACCCATCCCAAGACCCTTTTCTTTCGTCGTGAAAAACTGGTCGAAGAGTTGCGTCCGAATCGTCGGCGCAATCCCACCGCCCCGGTCGCGCACGCTAAGACGGAGGGTGTTGTCGCCGTTGCGGGCGGTGACGACCTGCATCTCGCGCTGGCCCAAAGGCGTTTCCTGCATCGCATCGAGAGCGTTGACGACCAAGTTAATTAGCACCTGTTGGATCTGAATCGGATCGGCCGTTACCATCGGCAGGTTCTTCGCCAGCGAGGTCGTCAACTCGACGGAACGTGCCGCAATGTCAGGCTGGAGCATGTGGGTTACTTTCATCACGATTGCGTTTGCATCGACCGGCCGGCGGACGGTCGCCCCTTGCTTCATCGTCTCCCGGATGTTGCGAATAATCTCATAAGCGCGGTGTGCATCGCTTTCGACGTCCAAAAGGATTTCGCGCAGCATGGTCAGGTCAACATGGCCGCGGTCGATGAAGCGTTGGCCGGCGCCCGCATTGCTCATGATGCTCGAAAGCGGCTGATTCACTTCGTGTGCGATCGAGGCCGTCATTTCTCCGAGCAGGCTTGCGCGGCTCAGGAGACTGATCTGCTCGCGCTGGTAGCGTGCTTCCTCCTCTGCCTGTTTTCGATCCGTGATATCAAAAACGATACCGGTCATGCGCAGGGGCCTGCCACTATCATCATAGTAACCACGGCCGCGAGCGTGAACCCAGCGAATTGCGCCGTTCGATCTCCGGACCCGATACTCGAGATGGTAAGAAGCCCCTGATGCGACCGCCTGGCGCCAAGTCTGTTTTACTCGATCGAGGTCGGGTCGATAAATTGCGCCGTAAAATTTATCGAGGCTGACTTCGCCTTCGCGCGGGATATCGAAAATCTCCCGCATGGCGCCGTCACATAACAACGTCTCCGTTGTCTCATCCCAGTCCCACACGCCCAGATGCGACACTTCCGAGGCGAGCTGGAAGAGTTGCTCGGTTTGCTTCCGTTCCGTCACGTCCATGGAAACGCCGAGCAGCCTGCCACTCTGCGTTTCGGGGTTAACGAGAAAGTGTCCGCGACCCGCGATCCAGCGCACCGTCTGATCCGGAAGCAGAACGCGATACTCCAGCTCGTAGCCGCTCCGGGTGTCGATCGCACGCCGGAAAGCTTCTTCCCGCATCGCCCGATCGTCTGGATGGATCCGCGCGCTCCAAATCGAATAGGTGATCTCCGACTCTGGCTCAAACTGGAAAAGCTTCCGAGCCGGGTCGGAGAGCCAGAGTTTATCTGTCGCAAGGTCCCATTCCCAGCCTCCGAGATGGGCTACTTCCGCCGCGAGCGCCACGCGTTCTTCCGACTCGTTTAGTTCCCGTTCCTTCTGCAGCAGGTCACTCACGTCGACGCACGCGCCAACGTATCCGGTGAATTCTCCCTTTGAATCGAAGCGCGGCACCCCCTCGTCATTAATGCAGCGATATTCGCCGTCATGACGCCGCAGTCGGTACTGCATCGTGAATGGCTCGCGCGCGTCAAAGGCGCGAGAATAGGTACCAAAAGACTCATCCAAATCCGCCGGATGCACACATTCGCCCCAACACTTGCCGATCTGTTGTTCCAGGGGACGGCCGGTGAATTCGATCCATGCCTTATTGAAAAAAGTGCAAAGCCTGTTCGACCCCGACATCCACATTAAAACGGGGGCGGCGTCAGCGGCGGTGCGAAAACGCGCTTCGCTTTCGCTGAGTGACCGCTCGGCGCGGCGGCGTCTAATCAGGTTGAGGAGGAGCCCAAACGTCAGCAGTGCCTGAAGGACAAGCAATGAGAAGCCGAGGATGAGCCAATCGCCATATTTGTCCCAGAGGGTCGGGGAACGAAATAGAATAGTGCTGTTCGGCGGGAGCTGTTTCTCAGGAATGTGCCAGCGCCGCAGTTCCCGCCAATCGTAGCGCGGCGGGAGCTTTCCGACGAACTGCGGCGGAAAATTGGACGCAGCTTCGCCATTCAGAATACGCGCAGCAACGCGCGCCGCTTCGACGCCTTCCGTCCCGGCCTGGTAGAGTCGGCCGCCGACAATCCCGAGACCGAGCTGATGCTCGAAGATGCTGTAGATCGGCGCGTTCGCGACTCGATGCATCTTTTCCAGCGCTTCATCCGCATTATGGCTCACTCCGGCCGCATCGCGCACCAGCAGGATGAGAAAAATGGCCGAATCGGGCGGCAAACTACTGATGCGTTCCAGCACTTGGTCGAACGGGGTATTGTCGAGCCAGATGAAATTGATCCGGTTCGTGAAAGGCTGGAAAGCCTTGCGGAAGGCGCGCGCCCAATATTTCTCGATTTCTGACGCTCCGATAACGACTGCGATATTTTTCGTCTTGGGCGCGACTTCGAGAATGTCCTTCACGAAACCCGGGAGGTCGAAGTCTTCACCGACAAAGGCGGCGTTTTTCGTGAGTTCGCCCGCGGGCAGGCGCCGCTGATCCATCCCGCAATAAACAACGGGCACGGCTGGAAAGAGCCGCTGCCGATATTCAGCCACGAAGGTACCCGCGGGCGATCCGATTGGGACGACCAGGTCGGGATGCCATTGTGCCTGGCGCTTCTCCAGGTAGTCGACCAGGGCTTCCTGGAGATGCGGATCGGCATAACGCGCCATATCGAGAGAGACTTCGTCGAGATCCACGTGCCCTCCCATCTTTTTGACCAGTTCGCTTTCGAACGCGGTTGAGTGAGTAGTGAAGGGCGGCGCTACCGTTCCAAACGAGTGAACAATAAGAACGCGCTTCGGCTTAGCTGCCAGGGACGACGTCGCAAAAGCGGCCAGCAAACCCGCCAGAAGTGCGAACTGCCAGAGCGCTGCAACACCCGATGCCGCAGCTAGACCGGACGCGCCTCGCGCACCTGCAAGGCGCGCGTCCGCACTATCATTGGATTGCAAGAGATCCGTAAGTTATGTCTCAGCACAGGATTTGGAAAGCTGCGAATTGCGAAGTTCCAAGGGGAGAAAAGGTGGCGCTCATCTTCGACAACTTAGTCGCGCTTCTGGTGTGCAGTATGCGCCACGTCCTATTCGACCAAACCCATCGGATAAGACCAACGTCTAATCCCCGCTAACGGCAAACGGGTGTAAGCGGTGGGCAATGAGACGAGCCCTGCCATTCCTTACGGCCATCCTAAGCGGTTTAAGCCTGGTCCAGGCAGAGGAGGTCACGACAACGCCGGCAAGGACCGATTATGAAGAGCTTCCCGAATTGAAAGCGAGTGAGATCCTGCGCTCGAGCATCCTTAACGGCCCCTTTCACAAGGTTCGCGAAGAGGTGACGCCTTACTCGGGAGCAAACCGCTACTCGATCGACTCGCAATTCGGCGCCTTCGAAGCGGAAGGGAACGAAATGCTCGTTAGGCGAATCGCCGAGATCAATGCCATCGCGAAGTTGAAGGAAGTCTCGCGCACCGATCAATACAAGCAAGCCCTGGTTAAAGCTGCGAAGAGTCCGGTCACCGCGGCGAAACAAATTGTGACCGATCCTGTAGGAACGATTTCGAACGTACCTAAAGGAGTCATGAAATTCATGAATCGGGCGGGTCAAACCATCAAAGGGATCGGCAAGAAGCAGGACTCGGACGAATATCAGGGCAATCAGCTGCAGCAGATGATCGGCTTCAGCAAGACCAAGAGGAACGTAGCCATCAATCTTGGCGTCGATCCCTACAGTAGTAACGCTCTGCTTCAGCGTGAATTGGAGGGAATCGCGTGGGCCTCATTCGCAGGCAACGCCACCTTTTCTCTCGGCACCCTGCCGATCGGCGGCGGGGTAGGAACCGCACTCACTGTCACGGGGGCGCAAAGTAAGCTCGGAGCCACGTTACGCGAAAAATCGCCTGCCGAGCTTAAGACAATGAATCGCAAGGCGCTCGTCGCGATGGGCGCAACCGGACAGCAAGCCGATCGTTTCCTGGGGAATGATGCGTTTTCTCCGACCGCGCAAACGGCATTTGTTCTCAATCTCAAAGGGCTCGATGGGGTGCAAAACCGAGGCGCCTTCATCCAGCTCGCCGGTCAGACGAGCACGAGCGAAGCGGACGCGGTCTTCTGGGTTCAGACCGCGGCGCTGATGAGCAAGCTGCACCAGGGCGAGATGCCGCTCGCAAAAATCGCGCCGATCGGCGACTTCCCGATCTGCATCGCGAAGAACGGTACGGTGGTTGTAGCGCTGCAATGGGATTATGCCGCCTGGACGCCGCTTGCCGAACGTTTTGTCGAATCGGTCCAGGCAGCGCAGAACAATCCAAACGCGTCCTATCACGTCGCTCTAAGTGGGGTTGTTTCGCCGCGTCTGCGGCAGGAACTGGAGGCGCGTCATTTCCAGGTGGAGGATCGCGTCGCGCCAGGTCCGTTGAAATGACTTTCGCTTTGGCGTCCTCTCACTTCTCATCGCGACCGACCTTAACCGGCTGCACGGCATTTCACCGCGGAGCGAGCTGGCGCCGGCGTAGAATATCAATATAAGGGCTGCCGTGATGTTCTTCCGAATATTCGCCTTGATTCTGTGTCTGCAGCTCGTTGCGGAGGCCGGATGTCTTCAGCGGGAAGTTGATTTCTCGAAATATGACACGCCGCTTTACGGCCAGATCGTCGATCGAATCAAAGCCAGGATCGCGCCTCGCCTTGGCAGGAGCCCTCTGAAGCACGACCGCTATTTCATGATCCCGTTTGCCTACGAGGACAAAGGCAACCATCCGGAATTTTCGCATTCCTTCATTTCCGTTATTCGAGTGTTTGGAACGAACGCGACGCCCAAGCTGACGGAAGGCCTACCCACGCAGGGGAAATACAGCGGGTGGAATTTCGAAGCGTTCACGATCAGCTGGCTCCCGGCCGACTTCATGACGAATCCGCATTTATGTGTGTTTGATGGTGTGGGTAGCCGTCTCTTTCCAGAAAGAAACGAGTGTCCTGTTTTGCCAGGCAAGAACTTCAATCTTCAGCAGACCATCAAGCTCGCCGTCGATGACAAGAGCGCCGTCGCCATGTGGGGCCCGTACGAGATCGCGAAACCCGGATTCGATCTTGGGGTGAGACGGAAGCGGTTACTCGACAGCGGAGTAATCAAGTATCGCGCAGATGACCGTCTCTATCGAAAGGACAAGATTGCGATCAGTTGTTTTCACGCCATGGCCGGTCTCGACGAGCTTTATCCCAACGGCGGACTTTTCGGGACTGGATTCAAAATGTGGGGCTTTAATGGAACCGCTCGGGTTCTCCTCGAGTACACCGGCAAAGCCCATTACAAAAAGCTTCTTCTCGACCCAGTGGACGTGAAAAAGGATCGCTATGGATTTGTTTACGCGCCGACCAGGAATGGCCGGATTCCCTACGATCCCGTGAGATTCGCGTCGGCCTATTACAAGTAAAAGTTGGCGGGTCGCTCGGCCTTGCTGCCAGACTCCACGTTGCGCCGTGGGTTCTTTTCGTTGTCTCGCCAGTGCGGCTTTGTTTAGTGGCGAAATCATGTTCAGACCGGGTAAATGCTTCCAGGCCGCCGCAGTCATTCCACTCATCCTTTTTCTGTCCGGCTACCTGAGCGGTTGCGCGATTCCAAATGCGCGGCCGCAAAGCGCAACGCGGGATCGGGCGTTTATCGAATACTGGCCACCTGCGCCTGAGAGCAAAAAGTTGCGGCTCGCAGTGAAGGACCTGATCGACATGAAAGGCGTTGTCACGACCGCCGGATCCGAATTCCTGGCGAAACACAGTCCGCCGGCGAAACAGGATGCAAAATGCCTCGCGATCGCGCGGCAGAGGCAGGTGCAGTTTGTGGGAAAAACCAACTTATCGGAGCTCGCAGTAGCAGTCTCGGGCATGAATGCCTACTACGGCACGCCGCGAAATCCGGTTACCAAAGCGTGGTGGCGCCTGATTCCGGGTGGCTCGTCGAGTGGTTCCGCAGTGGCCGTGGCTAACGATGAAGCCGACGTGGCTTTGGGCACGGATACGGCCGGCTCGATCCGCATCCCGGCGGCCTGCTGCGGAGTGGTCGGTCTGAAGACAACCTTCGGTCTGGTCCCGATCGATGGGGTGTATCCGATCGACCCGAGCCGCCTCGATACCGTCGGACCGATGGCAAAAGACATTGCCCGGACCGTGGAGGGGATGGATTTGCTGGAAGCGGGTTTCGCAGCCCGGTATCGGCAGGCGGTGGCTGAGAGACCTCCCGCCCGACAGATTCGAGTGGGACGCCTTTACGTTGAGGGGACCAATCCGCGGATCGATCAGGCGGTGGACAACGCTCTGGCTGAGGCAGGGTTCACAGTTGTTAAACTCGGACCCGAATTCGCCGACAAATGGAATCAGGCCCAAAAGGATGCTGCCACGGTGGCGGCTGTGGGTGCGTGGCTGTCCGACCGCAAGTTTCAAGACGAGTCGGAAGTGAGCATTCGAACGAAAGCCGTGATCGCGCTCGGTGGCCTCAATTACGAGACCGCTTACCAACCTGCATTGCACCGCGGCAAGGCTTGGAAAGCCGAAATGCGAAAGGCATTCCGAAAAGTCGATTTCATCGCGCTCCCGACCCTGAAGTCATTGCCCCCGCACGTTCCACTTTTCGGTGGCACGTTGGCCTTCGAAGTACGGATGCTCGCTTTGCAAAACACTCAGGCGGTTAACCTCGCCGGCGTGCCAGCGCTAGCAATGCCGGTTCCAATTGCGCACCAGAAGATTCCGGCGAGTCTGCAACTGATCGGGCCAGGCGGAAGTGAAGCCGCCCTCTTGAGCGCAGGCCGGCTGATTGAAGAAGCAGTGCAGCCTCGTTAGGGGACCACTCGACGCGTCCAGGCCGAAAAGAGTTTGTCCGTCTTCGAACAATCAGCAGATGCGATGAGTCGAAGGTAGGCCAACTGTTCTCCACAGGGGTGACCATAATGAGACTCGTCCGCCACTTTGCTCTCGCCGTCGCGCCGACGCTGTTATTCCTCTTGGTGAATGCTGTTGGCGCAGCCAATTCGGCCGATGACTTGGTCGCGCAAGGCAAGGTTTTCGAACAGAAATTTGATGCCCGGGACGCCCTGCCTCTGTATCTCGCGGCTGAAAAGCTGGAACCAGAAAACTGCCACATCCTCGTCCGCATCGCGCGGCAGTATCGTTATCTCATGAGCGATGCCACCGCTAAAGATGAAAAGCTGCGGCTTGGTCGTATCGCACTCGATTACTCCGTTCGGGCCGCTGCGGCCGGCCCGCGCGACTGCGATGCCCAACTCGCAAGCGCCATCACGTTGGGAGAGATGCTCCCTTATTTGCCTCCCAAAGAACAAATCGCCGCTTCCCCCCGGATCAAGGAATCGGCCGACAAAGCCCTTCAGCTTAACCCAAAAAACGACACGGCCTGGCACATTCTCGGGCGATGGAATCGGGTCCTGGCGGATGTGAACGTGGTGAAGCGGGCACTTGCCGGCGTCCTTTACGGCGGTCTGCCGCAGGGTTCGCTTGAAGAAGCCGAGCGAGACATGAAAAAAGCGATCCAGCTAAATCCGAGTCGGCTGATGCATTACATCGAGCTGGGCCGGATCTATGCGCAGATGGGAAAGAAAGACGAAGCGCGTCAGTTCATCAATAAAGGTCTCGCCATGCCGGACACCGAAAAGGGTGATCCGGAGACGAAGCAACGCGGGAGAGAGACGCTCGCCAGCCTTTAGCCGACGGGCGTTTCGCACGCAGTTCCCTTTGTTCGTTAGGCCGCAGCGGCGGCTTCTGTAGCTGCCGGCGTGGGAATTGAGGACCAGGCCGGCAGATCGGCCAGACTCTCTCCCATGAAAAGATGGTGCCAGAGTTGCGTCGCCGTCACGGCCATCAGACCCATCTCAACGGAAAGACGCGGGAGCGATCCGGCGCGCATCTTGCGAAAGTCGTTCCGCCAGCGCTTGACCTCCGCAGGATCGAAATAGCCCGTCTTGCGCAGGGATTCGTCGCTCAACAATTCTTTCACGAACCGCGGTTCAGGATCCATGTGAAAGCTGTCCAATGGCGCGCGGAAAATCACCTTGTGCCGGCGCGCCACGGACTTCGGAATCCAGCGTTCCGCCAGCAAACGCAGGAGATGTTTGTCGCGAAATCCGCGCAGTCGCCAGCGCGGATGAAGCTTTGAGAGAAAATCGAAGACATCTTCATCGAGGAACGGATAGCGAACCTCGACCGAGTTATGCATGGCGACGCGATCGCCCTTCGCCTGAAGAAGATGGCCGGCCAGAAGTACACGCGCGGCAATCCACACGCCACGATGGAGCGGATCCCACCGTTGCGCTCGCTCGATCGGAAAATTCAGCTCGGTCCATGGATTTGTTTGTGCGGCCATTTCGCGCATCGACTCGCTGTAGAAACGCAGCTTCGAAATCGCGAGAAGACCATAGGCGTCAATCCATGCATTGGGTCCGCCAACCGAATTTTCGACCTCGCGTCGCCACGCATTGGGAAAGTGCGGCACCTTATTTGCCCGCAGATAGGCGTTTCGGGCGAGGTTACTCAAGCCGACCCCAGGCACGAGATCGAGGTAGCCGATCAGTTTTGCCGCCTTGTACCAAGGATATCCTACGAGCCATTCGTCCGCGCCTTCGCCAGTGAGCACCACCTTTTGGCCGCAACTATGAACGCGCGCAGACAACTGCAGCAGCGCCGCGCAGGCCGTGTCGATCACGGGCGCTTCGGCGGCGGCGATTAACTTCGGATAAGTCGCGAGCGCGTCTTCGTCGCGGAAATCCTGAACGACCGGCAACTTCGCTCCGATATGCCTGGCGGAAAGGGTCGCGGCGTCCAGTTCGTCCAACTCGGGTTCATGCACCCGCACCGTATAAGTATTGATATCGGGACCTTTCAGATGGCAGGCCAACGCGACGATCATGCTGGAATCGACACCGCCGGATAAGTAAGCCCCGACCGGGACATCAGCGCGCAAACGTTCTTCCACAGCCTGCAACAGCAGACGCTCGAAATCGTCGACGAGTTGCTTCGGGTTTTCGCCCCGTTCCTCCGCACCGCGATCGGGAAAGTCCATTTCCCAAAATGCGCGTTCCTCCACCACGGGCTGCGCATCGTTGCCACGCGCTGGGATGATGTTAAGAAAATGACCCGGCGGCAGAAGCTGGACTTTTTCAAAACAAGTCCTGGGTCCGGGAACCGCTGAAAATGTGAAAACATGATCAATCCCCCGCCGGTCCGGCCGCGCCGGAACCATTCCGGAAGCAAGCAACCCTTTAATTTCAGATGCAAAAAGGAGCCAGTCTCCCTGCCGGCTCCAAAAAAGCGGCGCTATTCCAAAGCGATCGCGTCCCAGCTGGAGCTGGCCTCTGCGTTCATCCCATAGCGCGATGGCAAACTGGCCTCGCAATCGCTCCCACATCCCGTCGCGGTGATCTTCCCACATGTGAGGAATAATTTCGGTGTCGCAGTGGGTAGCGAACCGGTGCCCGCGACCCTTCAAATCTGCGCGGCGCTCGACGTAATCGAACAATTCACCATTGAAGACCACGAAGACGTTTCGATCCTCGTTCGTCACCGGTTGCTGGCCATCGGCCAGGCCGACGATGCTTAGCCGGCGCGAAGCCAAACCCAGCCCGGGACGCAAGAGCAGCCCTTCTTCGTCCGGTCCCCGGTGGATGAGCGCCCGAGCCATTCGCTGAATGGTTGACTCGGGTACGGGTCTTTGCCCAACAAGATCAATGATGCCTGCAATGCCACACATGGATTATGGTTTAGTTCGAAACTCGAAGGTCTATTAATTGTTTATCACGGGTCTTTCGGTCTCTCGTCGCTGGATTTGAGTTCGAATAATCTGTCCGACCCGCCGTTTAATGGATGAAGCCAAACCGGGGGCAGCGGCGCAACGGTAATACATAGGTCGTACTACAGACGCGTCGATTTTAGCGGATTGCGATACTGGGAGATTGCCTTAAAATCGCCCCGCAGCGTCCTAGGCGGCGTCCGCTTTATGCACAAAGACCGTATCGCCATTATTGGAGTTGGCTGTCGCTTCCCCGGCGGAGTCAATGACGCCGAGTCTTTCTGGAAGCTCTTAACCGAAGGAAGGGATGCCGTCACCGACGTGCCGACTGATCGGTGGAATGCCGAACGCTATTACGATCCGGAACCGGGGATTATCGGAAAAAGTTTTGCGAAGCGAGGCGGATTCCTGGACCAGATCGACAAATTTGACCCGCAATTCTTCGGGATTTCGCCCCGGGAAGCGCCTTACGTGGATCCGCAGCATCGCCTGCTTCTCGAGACGGCGTGGGAAGCAATTGAGAACGCCGGAGTGGTGCTCGATTTTCAAGAGGGCAGCGAGATCGGCGTTTTCGTTGGCATCTCGCATAACGATTATCAGGGAATTCAAAGCACGGCCTTCGATCACTCTGGCATCACGGCGCATACAGCCACCGGTAGCGCCCATTCGGTTGCGGCGAATCGGATTTCTTACTGCCTTAACCTGCGCGGTCCCAGCGTCGCGATGGACACGGCATGTTCTTCCGCGTTAACCGCGGTGCACGTTGCGTGCGACCATATTTGGGCGGGACGCGGCGACGCTGCACTCGCCGGGGGCGTGACGGTGATGATTACCCCGGGTGGCTTCATCGGGTTCTCGCAAGCTTCGATGCTTTCACCCGCAGGTCGATGCGCAGCATTTGATGCATCGGCCGACGGGTTCGTGCGTGGCGAAGGGGCGGGCATGGTGCTTCTCAAGCGACTCTCGCGCGCGATCGAAGACGGCGATCCCATCCAAGGCGTGATCGTTGGCACAGCCATTAATCAGGACGGCCACACCAATGGCATTTCACTGCCCAGCGCGGCGGCGCAAGCTCGCCTCGTCCAGGATGCCTGCCGGGATGCGGGAATCCTGCCAACCGAAATCGGGTTTGTGGAAGCGCATGGCACCGGAACAGCGGTTGGGGATCCGATCGAGGCTCACGCTCTCGCGGAAGCCCTGTGCGAAGATCGTTCCGTCCCGTTACCAATCGGTTCGGTAAAGACAAACGTTGGCCATCTTGAGACCGCGGCGGGCGTGGCGGGTCTGCTCAAGGCCATGCTCGTTCTTCAACACCGCCAAATTCCGGCCAGTCTGCATTTCAAAACGCCCAATCCTCACATCGATTTCGAGAAGCTTAAGCTTCGGGTCCCGATTTCGGTTGAACCGTTTCCCAAGACGGATGGCGAACGCCTGGTGGGCGTGAACTCATTTGGGTTCGGGGGCGCCAATGCTCACGTCATTGTGGCGGAGCCGCCACCGCCCGCGCACGCTGATCATGCAACGCCCGGGCCGGAGCGTCCGTGGCCAATTACTCTTTCAGCTCGATCTGAAGACGCGTTGCGCGGCTGTGCCTTGAGCCTGGCCGCGTGGCTTAGCGAGCGCGTGAATCTCAACGGCGATTCGCCGGTTCTGCCCGACCTCGTCTACTCGTTAGGGGCGCGCCGCAATCACCACGCGCATCGCCTCACGACTGTTGCGCGTTCAATACCCGAATTAATTCAGGAGCTCGACGCGTTCGCCGTCAAAGAGGACAGCGTAAAAGTTCGGACATCGTTCACCCCGCGTCCGGAATCCGCGCCCCGGATCGCTTTTGTGATGAGCGGCCAGGGACCGCAGTGGTGGGGCATGGGCCGGGAGCTGATGGAGCACGAGCCGGTATTTCGGAGAGTGATTGAACAGTGCGGCGCGGCGCTGCGCGGCATCACCAACTTCTCTTTGCTCGAAGAACTCAGCCGCTCCGAAGAAACCTCGCAGATGCACCGCACCGAAATCGCGCAGCCTGCCATCTTTGCTATGCAGATGGCGCTGGCGGAGCTTTGGAAATCGTGGGGCGTACATCCGGCCGCGGTCGCCGGTCACAGTGTCAGCGAAATTGCCGCCGCCTGCGTCGCCGGCTTGTTCTCACTGGAACAAGGCGCACGCATCACAGCCCTGCGCGCGCAGTTCATGGAAGGTTGTGCGCGCGGCGAGGGAAAAATGCTAGCAGTCGGCCTTGGCGAAGAAGAAGCGCAGGCCTTGATCGATAAACATGATCGCACGGTTTCGATCGCGGCCTTCAATGGCCCGCGTTCACTCACGCTGGCCGGTCCGCGTCACTCGATCGAAGCGATTTTTGCAGAACTCGAGGCGCAGGACGTTTTTGCGCGCCTGGTGCGCGTCGATCACCCGTTTCATCATGCCATGATGCAACCAGCGTCGGAAGCGCTCGAAAATGCGCTGGCCGATCTCGCGCCGCAATCCGAAACCATCCCATTCTTCAGCACGGTGACTGGCGATCGTCTCGCCGGCGAAGCGGGCAGCGCGGAGCATTGGGGTCGCGGCGTCCGGCAACCGGTCCAATTTGCGCCGGCCATCAACGCGATCGCTGATTTTGGTGTCGACATTTGGCTCGAGCTCGGTGCGCATCCGGCGCTTGTCCATTCCATCGAGGAATGCCTCGCCAGCCGCGATGGTTCAAAGCCGATCGTGATTTCTTCGGTTCGTCGCGAACGAGAGCACGAGTCATTACTGGAAGCAGCCATGGACCTGCATCGCGCTGGCGCAGCGCTCGATTTCAAATCGATGACGCCGTCCCGGCGGTTACTCTCGCTGCCAGCGTACGCGTGGGATCGAAGTCGCTGGTGGAATGAGGCACCGGCATGGCGCGAAGGCCGCCTCGCGCCAGGAGGTCGAGGCCTGCTCGATATGCGTTTGCCGTCCGCGACACCAACATGGACAGCCCGCATCGATAGCCGCCACGTGGCTTTTCTAAAAGACCATAAGGTTGGAAACCACGTCATTTTTCCGGCAGCCGGATTTGTCGATCTGGTGCTGGAAGCGGGGACGCAACTTTTTGAGGGCCGACCTTTTGTGGTTGAGGATTTCGAAATTCGGAAACCGCTGATCCTGCCGGAACCCGCAGTCGGAGTTCACCTCGAGATTTCCTACGAGCCTAACAATCGCACGTTCGCGATTCAAAGTCGCTTTGAGCAAGGATCATCCTGGTCGTTGAATGTTGTGGGCTCGATGCGCGGAGAACGCACTGAGTCGAACTTCGCCGCGTCGGCTTTGGATGCAGAGGACGATCGTGATCTCCTCAGGCTCAAGCCGGTGGATGCAAGCGCGTTTTATCGCTACATGAGCGATCTCGGATTGTGTTATGGCGAGGAATTTCGTTCTGTCCGCCAACTGGCCGCGGCCGACGGCGAATCGGCTGGCCGCGTGACTTTGTCGGACGCCACTCGACCACGCGCCGGGGAATATCCGTTGCATCCCGTGCTTCTCGACGGCGCTTTGCACATCTTTTCTGCCGGACGCTCCACCGTTGAAGCGCATGGCTCGCAACTGAAACTACCGGTGCGGTTCGGCCGGATTCTGTTCCTGCGCTCCCCGGGAGCGTCCGCTCGGGTCCGCGCCTGTGTGCTCGAATGCACGGATGAGTTTGTCGAAGGCCGCATCGCTCTTTACGACGAAGCCGGGAAACCCTGTGTCTTGGTGGACGGTTTTCGGGCCGTCAGCCTGGCCGTGGCGCGCCGCAGTGCGACCGGCGGGACGCGCGATGTTCTCTATCATTTGGATTGGCAGCGGACCCCGACGGACTCGCTCCCGGAGACTTTGGAGCCGGTGCCGTTACCGCGTCTTCGCGAAGCCGCCGAACGCGCGCTGAATGAGGTAATCGAGACACGAGGCCGGAATCGGCTCGAAAACGCGATTGCTGCCGAGGACGATCTGGCCGCGGCGTTGCTGTGCGATGGGCTGCGTCAGATCGACCTAACGAGCGGCGCCGATTTTTCTGCCGACTCGTTAGGCGTGACGGAATCGATGCGGCCGGTTTTCGAGCAGTTGATGTTGAAGCTGGAGAAGCGCGGTTTGTTAAAACGAAGCGCAGACGCGTACCGGCTAACGGCAGCGTTTGTTGCCGTGGCTGATTCCGCGCGCGGCGCGCTGCGATCCTTTATCGAAGAGAATCCGGGGCATCTTCCGGAGGCCCAACTCGTCGCGGCAAACTGTGCCGAGATTGGTCCGATCTTGCGCGGCGAGAAAGACGCGGTGCAGGTCCTTTTCGCCGGCGCAGGCGCGGAGTTACTCGAACAGTTCTATGGCGACGGGCTTCTGACGAGTCACTGGCTCGCTGCCATTACGGCTGCGGTGTGCGAAGGGGAACGGACTCTTCCGGAAGGACGCGGCCTGAACATTCTCGAAGTCGGAGCCGGGACGGGCGGTCTCGCCGCTCAGGTCCTTCCGGCGCTCCAGCGCGGCCTCCATTCCTACACCTTCACCGACGTTTCGGCCGGCTTCTTCGCCGCAGCTGCGCAAAAACTTGCCGGGTTTCCGGAAGTCGAAACAAGAATCTTCGATCTCGAAAAGCCCGCAGCCGATCAGGGTTTTCGTCCGGGCTCGTTTGATTTCGTGATTGGCACCAACGTGCTGCATGCCGTGGCCGATGTGCGTTCCGCCCTGCGCAACCTGCACGATCTGCTCGCGCCCGGAGGTTCGCTGGTTTTCATGGACGTTGCGACGCCGCAACTCTGGACCGAAACCGTTTTTGGCCTGACGAGCGGCTGGTGGCGTTTTACCGATCGCGATCTTCGATCGGTGCACCCATTGCTCGGCCGTTTGCAATGGGAGGCGTTGCTGCGGGAAGCGGGCTTTAGCGAAACGTCTTCGTTGCCCGGTTTGATGGGGCTGCATGGGGAAGGGCAGATTGCCATCCTCGGGCGCAAGTCGTCCCAGTCGGCCGAAGTGCCGACTGCCGTGATGGAGACTCCGGCGGAAAAATCGTGGCTCGTTTTCGCCGATGAAGGCGGTATCGGAGCGTCGTTAGGCGATCGACTGCGAGAATCCGGTGCTCGTTGCCGAATTGCCCGCCGCGGGACTGCGTTTTCTGTGACGGAGGGCGATGCCCTTTCCCTGCGGCCCGATACGCCGGATCAATGGTGTGAGCTTTTCGCTGCCTGCGCCGACGACGCTCCGCCCGAGCGGATCGTTTATTTGTGGAATCTGGACACGAAGATTGACGACCCCGCGATGGGAACTGATGCGATGCTCCATCTCGCGCATGCATTGGAATCCGCGCGACCGAACGCGCGAATCCGCATCGACTTGATCACGCGTGGTGCTCAGCCCGTCGGGCGGGACGCGAAACCGACCACCGTCGAACAGGCGCCGGCCCTCGGGTTGGCGCGGGTGATTCTCAACGAATATTCAAATCTGGTTTGTCGCGGAATCGATCTTCCGCGAACTCCATCTGACGCTGACCTGAATCTGCTTTGGACTGAACTTCTGCGCTCCGATCCTGAGCGCGAAGTCGCATTTCGGGGGGAGGCTCGTTATGTCCAGCGATTCGATCGCGGACGACCGCAAATCGACCAGGCCCTTGGTTCCGAAGTGCCGTTGCGACTCGAATCGCGTGAACGTGGCCACCTCGAAACTCTGGCATTCGGCCCGTTCGCGAACCCAATCTGCGGTCCGGGCGAAGTCGTGATCGACGTGAAAGCTGCGGGTCTGAATTTCCGCGACGTGCTTAAAGCCCTAGCGCTTTATCCCGGTGAAGCGCCCGATGCTCGCGTGTTTGGAGATGAAGTCGGCGGAATCATTTCTGCGATCGGCGCGGGAGTTGCGCACGTGAAACCGGGCGACCGGGTCTTTGGCCTGGCGGTCTTCGGCCTGGCAACGCAGACGGTCGCGCGCGGCAGCGACGTGCGCCGGATTCCTGATGGCCTTTCATTCGAGGAAGCGGCGACAATCCCGGTTGTATTCCTGACTGCCTGGCACTCACTGAACAATGTTGCTCGACTGCGCAAAGGCGAACGCGTGCTCATTCACGCGGGCGCCGGCGGCGTCGGGATGGCGGCGATTCAAATCGCGCACCATCTAGGCGCGGAAGTCATCGCCAGCGCCGGCAGCTCAGCCAAGCGCGCTCTGCTCCAAACGCTCGGAGTAAAACAGGTCATCGACTCGCGACGTGGCGACTTTGCCGAAGAGGTCATGAGCCTCACGGAGGGACGTGGCGTCGATGTCGTGCTCAACGCGCTCGCCGCAGAAGCCATTCCAATGGGACTTTCCTGTCTCGCCGAGTTCGGCCGCTTCGTCGAAATCGGTAAACGCGACATCTACCAAAATTCGCGAATTCCGCTTCGGCCGCTGCGAAACAACGCCTCCTTCCACGTGGTCGCAATGGACGCTGTGTTTGCAGGTGACGAGTCTCGTACCCGCGAGATGCTCGCTAAGATTGCGCGGCTGGTTGAAGAGAGAGCTTTGCGCCCGCTGCCTTTCCGGGCTTTTCCGGCTGACAATGTCGATGCGGCCTTTCGGCTGATGGCGGCTGGGAAACACATCGGCAAAGTCATCGTGTCGTTCTCGGAGCCCTTCGTGCGGAGGCGCGGTGAGCCGATTGTGCCGCCCTTCGAAATCAAATCGGATGGATGTTACCTGATCACCGGAGCGTTCGGAGGCCTTGGTAAAGTGCTGGCGAACTGGTTGGCCCAGTCGGGAGCGCGTCATCTGGTGCTCTCCAGCCGGAACGGCGCGCTGACGCCGGAAGCGGAGCAGTTCGTCGCTAGTCTGCGCGATGGAGGAGTTACCGTTCAGATCGTGAAGGGAGACGCCGGTTCGGCCGACGATGTCGCCCGGCTTTTCGGCGAAATCCGAAAATCTGGTCAACCGCTCCGCGGTTTATTTCACCTTGCCATGGTCATCGACGACGCGCCGCTCGTTTCCCTTGATCCCGAGCGAATGGCAAGCGTCATCGGCCCGAAAGCGCGCGGTGCCTGGCTGCTTCACCAGGCAAGTCGCGACATGCGCGTCGATTGTTTCGTCATGTTCTCGTCGGTGTCGTCGATTTTCGGCAATCCGGCGCAGGGCAATTACGCGGCGGCGAACGCATTTCTCGATTCCCTCGCTCATCATCGTCACGCGCTCGGTCTTCCTGCCCTAACGATCAACTGGGGTGTGCTGGGCGGCGAAGGTTATGTCGCGCGCAACGAGCGCGTGGCCGAGTTTCTGGCGAAGCAGGGGATCTCAGCCATTTCGCCGGGCGAAGTCGTCTCGATCGTTGAGTCGTCGCTGCGCGCCGGGAACGCACAGGTCGCGGCGATCCGGGTGGATTGGACGAAATGGAAAACATTCTTTCGCGGCATGCAGGGCAACCCGCTGCTCGAACGCATCTTCACTCTTGGTGAAGGTCAGGAAAGCAGTGGTCCTTCTAATGATTGGCGCAACCGGATCGAAGCCACCGCACCGGCAGAAAAGGAATCGGTTATTGCGCAGGCGGTGCGCGAAGTTGTGGGCGCGGTTCTGCGAGTCAAGCCGGATACTTTGCGCAACGATCAGCCGCTAACCGATCTTGGTCTCGACTCCCTCATGGGCGTGGAAATTGAGAACTCTCTCGAGGCGACGATCGGTGTCGCTCTTCCGCCTACCAGTCTGATGCGTGCGCGCACCATTGGACAAATCGCGAGTTTGATCGCTGGTCACGTTGGCGGCGCGGCGCCGGCGGCAACTGCACCTGTCGCTTCACCGCTTTCACCGGTAGCCCCGCTTGAATCGCAACCGGAGGTCGACTTCGATGCGCTTTCGGGTGAAGAGATCGATCGGCTGCTCGGCGACGAGAAACCCGCGCCGGAAGCGACGTCCCATGCCTAACGATAACCGCGACCGCCTGAAGAAGTGGTTGGAGAGCGGCGACGCGCGGCTCTACCCGCTCACCTTTTCGCAGCGTGAATTGTGGGAAACCTCCCCGGCCCCGCCAGCAGACGTTTCGAACCACATCTGTTGTCTGATCAACGTTCGCGGCCTGATGTCTTTCGACGATTGCGTCGCCTCGATCCAGCAGGTCGTTGACCGGCAGGAAGTGCTCCGGTTGTCGTTTCTACCTGGCAAACCTGGGCCCGTTCAACTGGTTCGTCGTCGGAGCGAGGCGGTGGTGCGTTGTCGTGACGTTCCTCTGAACACGTCGCCCGAAGAGATTGAGGAGCTGGCTCTGGAAACCTTTTATCAGCCGTTCGATTTGGTTCAGGGACCTCTTTATCGGGTGGAGTTTATCCGGCGCGCGCCGGACGACCAGGTCATTGTTTTCGCGATCCATCACGCCATCGCGGATGGTTGGTCGCTAGGGGTTTTTGTCCATGACTTGTCGGCCGCTTACATTCGGCAGCGGACCGGCGCAACCGGCGGATTACCTGCGGTAGCCACTTCATTTTCCGCATGGGGCGCGGCGGAGCGCGCCACCTGGCAACCCGCCGCGTTAGAACCGCGAATCGCTTTCTGGAAATCGCGACTGACGGGAATCCGCCGGCTCTGGAGCGTTCCCGACGATCCCGATGTTCTCTTTGTCCCACAACGGCTGATCTCGGAGTTGCCCGCTGAAACGGCAACGGCGGTTCGCGAACTCGCGCGGCAGAACGGGGCGACCCTGTTTAGTACGTTGCTCGCGCTCTTTCAGATCACGCTTTCGCGGTGGACGGGAGAAAACGACATCGTTGTTGGAACGCCGGTGGCTAATCGAACTCGGCCGGATGTTCGGGAGACAATGGGATATTTTTCCGGCATCGTGCCGCTGCGCACCCAGGTGGCGCGGGATCGCTCGTTTTCCGAGCATCTCCGGATCGTCCACCAAAATGCGGTCGATTGTTTTGCCAACGCCATGCCGTTCGCGGAACTTGTGCGCGCGATTGGTGAAGAGGCATCACCGACGCGGAACCCGGTCTTCCAATTACGCTTTGCCTTGCAAAATCACCCTGTGCCCGATGTGGAAATTCGCGGACTGTCGCTGAAGCTCCGGATGCGCTCGACCGGTACTCCGCGATTCGATCTTGGATGTGAAATCACCGAACGCGGCGACACGCTTGAGGTCGTCTGGTTATTCCGGGAGACTCTTTTTTCCACGCCTGAAATCGAAGAGCTGGGTCGCCTGTTCGGATCTGTCGCGGAAAACTGCAGCGGTCTGCCGGAGAGGCGGACAGCCGCCCTAACGAGATAAAATTGTGAATATCGCAACAACTGCCGCAGCGGTTCCGCACGTGCGCGACGAGCACGAGGTCAGCAGCGTCGCGTTCCAAACTCTCGTCTTCTCCATGGTGCTCAGCGAGGTTGCGCTTTGCGTTGCGGTCTCGTTCGGCTGGATCTGGCTCGCCCTTCCGCTTGTCGTGGTCAGCGCACATTTCATGCACGGGATCTTGATTGGTTTTCACGAGGCTTCGCACGGCCTGCTTCGGAAAAGTCGCCGGCTAAACGAATTCGATGGCGTGCTGATCGGCGTGTTCAGCTTTCTTCCTTTCAGTCTTTATCGTGCGGTGCATCAGATGCATCACATCCATCTTGCCAAGGAACGCGACACGGAGCTTTGGCCGTTTGTTCTGCCGAAAGTTCCGCGTTGGACACGCTGCGGTGCAGCGCTGCTAGAACTCACGCTCGGCTTCTTTTACTCGCCCTTCCTCTTTCTGCGGACTTTTCTGGGCCGCACTCCGATAGTTAGGAGCCGCAAGGTCAGACGCCGAATTTGGACGGAGTTGTTTATCACCGCTGTCTTCTGGACTCTCCTGATTGCAGCGATCGCCTATTTCGGTGTGTGGAAATACTTTCTCTGGATGTATTTGGCGCCGGCGATCATCGCGGGGAATCTGCAGAGCTGGCGCAAATACATCGAGCACGTCGGCCTGACTGGGAACACCGTGAACAGTTCCACTCGCAGCATTGTGCCGAAGAGTTGGTTTGGACGTGTCTTTGCCCACACTTTGCTGCACGAGCCTTACCATGGAGTTCACCATCAAAATGCCGGACTGCCGCACCGAGCACTGCCGCAGTTCACGGCGGTGCTCGCTCCGAAAACCCCCGACGATGTGGCCCCGTTTATTAGTTATCGGCAGGCGCTGCCGGATCTGATTCGGAGCCTTGCGAATCCGCGAGTCGGAGCGCAATGGCGCAATTGAACTCAGATTCAATCGCCGCAAGGGAAACAGGCTTGGTCCCGGTTTTTGAAGCGGTTGGGCTGCAAAAGGAGTTTGATGACGGTCAGGTGCAGGCATTGCGCAGCGCGGATTTCAAGATCGTCGAGGGCGAATTTGTCGCAATTGTGGGGCCGAGCGGAAGCGGGAAAACCACCTTGCTGCAAATGCTGGGAACTCTCGATCGACCCAGCGCCGGAACGCTGAAATATCGGGGCCAGTCTCTGCTCGATTTGCCAGACCCAGCTGCCTACCGATCTCACGAGATCGGCTTTGTTTTCCAGGCTTTTCATCTCCTGTCGACTTTTACCGCGGTTGAGAACGTTCAGATCCCGATGTTTGAAAACCACAAATCGCGCCGGGAGCGAAAAACCCGTGCCCTTGAGCTGCTCAAGTCAGTCGGGCTCGAACAGCGCGTGGATCATTTCCCGGCGAAGCTTTCCGGCGGCGAACGCCAGCGTGTGGCTATTGCCCGAAGTCTGGCGAATTCTCCTTCGGTCCTTCTGGCCGACGAACCGACGGGTAATCTGGACAGCGTCAGCGCCAGGCACATCCTTGATCTCCTCTCCTCGCTGCATCGTGACCGGCGCATGACGCTGATTCTGGTGACTCACGACATGACGGTGGCCGGACGCGCTTCCCGGGTTCTCCAGATGATCGACGGACACATTGTGTTTGATGGCGATCCGGCAAATCTCTCTGCGCCAAGACCGGCATGACTTTCTTCGAGATCGTTACGCGCAGCCTCATGCGCCGGCCCGTTCGTACCGGACTGACTTTGTTAGGCATCGCCGTCGGCATCGGCGCAGTCGTAGCCTTGATCGGGTTGTCGCGTGGCTTGGTCACAAGTTGGTCGAGCGGGATGAAGTCGCGCGGGACCGATATCGTCGTCAGCAACATGCACGGCTCTCTCACTCCCAAGCCGTTTCCTGCCTCTACTCGGGATCGCATCGCACATGTCCCGGGCGTGGCCGCGACGTGCTCGATTCTGGTTGATTTCATGAGCATCGAGACGGCCGAGTTGATGATTGTGTCGGGACGCGAATGGGGCTGCTTTTCCTGGGACAACCTCAAGCTCGTTTCCGGGCGAATGCCGAAGGATCAAAACGAGCGGGCCGCACTTCTTGGAACTACGGCCGCGGAGACCTTGAAAAAGAAAGTCGGCGACACCGTTCAGATCGAGACGGAGGAACTTCCAATCGTAGGTATCGTGAACGGCGGCGCTTTTGTTGAAAATAGCTCGCTCATTCTTTCACTGCCTCTGCTGCAGCAAATCACGGGAAACCAGAATCAAATCAGCGCGATTGATGTGCGAGTGACTCCTGGCACCGACATCCAGAAGCTTTGCGCGGAGATGAACCGCCTGATTCCGGAAGGGCGCGCCGATCCCGCCAGTGAGAATGTAGCCACCGGCGAAGGGTTCCGTGTCATCAACGCCATGAGCTGGGGCACGTCCCTGCTTGCGGTGCTCGTCGGTGTGCTCGGCGTGACGAACACGATGTTGATGAGTGTTTTCGAACGACAGCAGGAGATCGCTGTATTGCTTGCCTTGGGATGGAGGCGGAGCCGGATCATCCGCATGATTTTGTTGGAATCGGCTTTGCTCGGATTCTTCGGCGGCGTCATTGGTGTGCTCTTAGGTATTGTCGGTGTTCAATTCCTGAAAATGGCGCCGGCGATTCGAGGCATGCTCGAGCCGTATCTGGGGATTAACCTCATGATCGAAGCTGTGGTCATCGCAATGTGCGTTGGTATTCTGAGCGGACTTTATCCGGCGTGGCGAAGCTCACGAGTGGCGCCCAGCCTGGCTTTGCACGGATGAACGATGCGCCAATCATTCATTGAACTAATCATGACGCTTCACTTCAATCACCGTTGTTTCGGGGCCCTTAGCTTGATTCTTCTGACACTGCCTTCTTTTGCCGCCGCGGCAGATCCGGCGTCTGATCTCGCAGCGGCTCTCTGCGCCAAAGAACAGGGTTCCACCTTTGTCCGGGTGCGAATGAAAATCGGCAGCGGGGAAAACCAAATCTTCCAACTTCAAATCAAATCCAGGATCTCGAACGCGGCGAGCGATATCGTCTATCAGGTTCTGTTTCCGAAAGAACGGAAAGGCGAAGCCGTTTTGCTTCATCGCTCGGGAGAAAAATTCAGCGGAACAACGTTCACTCCTCCAAATACCGTTAAGCCAATCGCCTCGGAACAGATGAATCAGCCGCTTTTCGGTAGCGACCTTTCCTACGAAGATATCATCGACAATCCCTTCCGCTGGCCTCAACAGGCGATCGTCGGAACGGAAGCAGTCGATAACTTTCAGTGCCAGATCCTCGAATCGAAGGCGGGGAAAGATCACAGCACCGCGTACTCCAGCGTGAAAACCTGGGTGGATCCTCGTCGGCTCGTTCCACTGCGAATCGAAAAATACGACAGCTCGGGCAAAGTCCTGCGTCGGATCAACATCACGCGCGTTCTTCTCGAGGGAAATGAGTCTCTCCCTGCTGATCTCAAGATCTACGGACCGCGCGGCAGCGTCACCGAGATCACCGGTTCGCGCATCCAGCGTGGAGTGACTTACCCTGACACGGAATTCACTCCTGAAGGTCTAAAGAATCTCGCCGCGGCGCCTGGTTCTCCTTAAAAGAGCCGCCGCCGAGCAGCCCTCCGCCCAACGCTTCTCCAGGAAGCCGGCGGTCTTCCTTGCTTCCGAAGATTCCCCTGGACCACCGGGCAGGCTATCCTTGTGTCCGGTGGCCAGAAGTCATGGCGCAGTGCCATACCGAATCACCTAACGCTCGAAAATTAGAAGAATCCGACAGATATGACTAAC
>JAICMR010000022.1 GCA_025929155.1 Chthoniobacterales bacterium
GCCAGCCAGCCAAGGGACTTATGCTCTGATCCCCCCAAGACCGTCGCCAAGAAGATCAAACCACCGGAAGACGCAAGCGTGAGAAATGCCTCGGCTCTGCGCTCATAATCATCGACCCTATCATTGAGTTTAAGCCAGAAATCGCCAAACAAGGCGTCATCTTCTGCAACTCCACCGAAGCGCTCCGCGAGCATCCAGAGATCTTCCGCAAGTGGTTTGGCAAAGTCATCCCCACCGGCGACAACAAATTCAGCGCACTGAACAGTGCCGTGTTCAGCGGCGGCTCGTTCATTTACGTCCCGCCGGGCGTGAAAGTGAAACACCCGTTGCAGGCTTATTTCCGGATTAACGCCGAAAACTTCGGTCAGTTCGAGCGCACCCTCATCATTGCGGATGAAGGCGCCGAGCTGACCTACATGGAAGGCTGCACCGCGCCGAAGTTCAACACTGCCACTTTGCACAGCGCGGTCGTCGAGCTGATCGCCCTCCCAAGCGCAAAGATCCAGTACATCACTGTGCAAAACTGGTCGAACAACGTCTTCAACCTGGTGACAAAACGGGGCCTGGCACACGAAAACGCCGAGGTGAAATGGATCGACTGCAACATTGGCTCGCGCCTCACGATGAAATATCCGGGCGTCGTCATGAAAGGCCGCAAAGCCCGCGGTGAAGTCATCTCCATTGCGCTCGCTGGTGAAGGTCAACATCAGGACACGGGCGCGAAGATGGTTCACGCCGCTGACGAGACGACGAGCAACATCATCTCCAAATCGATCAGCATCGGGACCGGTCGCGCGACATATCGGGGCCTTGTCCACGTGCCGAAACACCTCAAGAACTGCAAGAACAATACCGAGTGCGACGCCCTTCTAATCAACGCCAACAGCCGCACGGACACCTATCCCGCGATCACGGTTCGCGGCACCGGCAATGCCGTGCAGCACGAAGCCAGCGTCAGCCAAGTGTCGGCTGAGCAGATTTTCTACATGCAACAGCGCGGGCTGACTGAAGCGCAGGCGATGAGCCTGAGCGTGAACGGATTCGTTAACGACCTCGTCAGGCAATTTCCGATGGAGTACTCGGTTGAGCTGAAACGGTTGATCGAACTTGAGATGGAAGGTTCCGTCGGCTAAATTTCGCCACCAGAGCGAGCAAGTGGGACGGCGGTTCTCGGACCGCCGTTCGCGTCTCGACCCGGCCATGAGTAACACGTCCGCTCTCCTCGAAGAAGTCGCTCCACCGAGCGTTGAACGCATCCTTGACGGTGCATCCAGCCGCAATGCCGATCTGCCTGGGTGGTTCCGGGAGCAACAACAGGCTGCGTGGACGGAATTTCAGAATCTGCCGATGCCGGCGGTGAAAGATCAGGCCTGGCGCTTCTCAAATATCAAGGCGCTCGACCTCGATCCTTACCACCTGCCCTCCGCCGCGATCTCCGATGCGGATGCCCGCCACTTGCTCGATCGTTCCACCGAGCTCAGCGAAACCGCCGGCCGGCTGGTTTTCGTAGACGATCGTCTGCTTGAACGCGATGCACCTTTTGAGAAGCTGCGCGCCGCGGGCGTCATTTTTCAACCGCTCGAGCGCGCGATGATCGAGCACGAGGATTTGTTCCGACGTCATTTCATGAACCAGCCGGCCACGCTCGGCTCGGCCAAATTTGCGGCATTCCATCAGGCGCTCGTTCGATCGGGCACATTTCTCTACGTCCCGCGCGGGGTGGAAATTGAGTTGCCGCTCGAGACTTTCCATTGGTTGCGGGGCGAAAATGCCGCAATTTTTCCACACACCCTTCTCGTCGCGGAGGAGAATTCGAAGGTCACACTCGTTGAGCATTTCCGTTCCGCCGATTCGAGCCGCGCTGGCTTTTCCTGCGGCGTGAACGATCTCGTCGTTGGTCCCGGTGCCAAAGTGAACTACATCTGCACGCAGAACTGGAGCGATCGAGTCCTCGCTTTACAGATCAATGCCACGACCGTCGAGCGCGACGCCTCCGCCCTGAATCTCTTCCTTAATCTCGGCGCGCAGTTTTCCCGGCTCGAAAGTCGGAGCCGCCTGCTTGGCGAAGGCAGCCGCAGTGACATGCTCGCGATTTCAGTCGGCGACGACTCGCAGGAATTCGACGCGCGGACTTTGCAGGATCACGCATCGCCGCACAGCTATAGCGATCTCCTTTTCAAAAACGCGCTGAACGGTCACGCCCGCGCGACTTTTGGTGGTTTGATCCGAGTCGAGCCGCACGCGCATTTCACCGATTCCTATCAGAAAGTGCGGAACCTCCTGATGAGCGACGACGCCGAGGCCAATTCCATGCCCGGACTCGAGATCCTCGCGGACAATGTGAAGTGCAGTCACGGCGCGACCTCCGGGCAGCTCGACGAAGACCAGATGTTCTACCTGCTCGCGCGCGGTCTTCCGCAGAATATCGCCGCACAGTTGCTCGTCGGCGGCTTTCTCCACGAAGTGCTCGATCGGATTCCCGAGCCGGCGCTCGTCGTTAGGCTGGACGAACTGATCGCGCAGAAATTTGCGCGCGACCGGCGGAAATAGGATTGCCACGAAGGGCCGCGCTGTTACATGTTTGAAACATGGACGTGAGCGGAACGATCGAATCGATCCTCGGCCAAAAAAGTCGCGAGATCTGGTCCGTCAATCCCGATGCTACCGTCTATGACGCAATCGCGCTGATGGCGGAGAAGAACGTCGGTGCGCTCCTCGTGATGGAGAACGAAAAACTCGTCGGGATTGTTTCGGAACGCGATTACTCGCGCAAAGTCATGCTGAAAGGGAAGACTTCGCGGAACAGCTACGTGCGCGAGATCATGACAACCGAGCTCGTGACCGCGAACCCGCGGGAGACGGTGCAGGAATGTCTCCACTTTATGACGGACAATCACATTCGGCACCTGCCGGTCGTGGCCGATGGTGAGCTGCGCGGCGTCATCTCGATCGGCGACCTCGTCAAACAGGTGATCTCCACCCAGAGCGCCACGCTTGATCAGTTGAACAATTACATTAGCGGCGGCTATCCGTCATAGCCGGTGTAGGGGCGGCCGTGCCGGCCGCAAAGAGTTTGTCCGAAAACGTGGGCTCTCCGTTACGAGGACACATCTCCCCGCGTCTTTAGGGAACATGCCTTCGTTTTGCGGGCGACGCCGACTCTACAACTGCGCCAGCGGCTACCGCTCTGCGCTCGTCGCCACGATCGCTTCGGGACGATACATGTCCCGATTGCTCCCTTGGAATTCCGCCTTCAGTTTTACCCGGAAATGCGCCAGATCGACAAGATCCCAGCGCGTGAATTCCCACTTCCCCTCCTCTCGCGGCTTATGCTCGAAGCCGACGATGAAATGCACGGCATCGTCCCGCACCTTGTTGGTGGATCTTTTCGGCTCGAAATAAAACGTGCGAAAGCTGCTCTCGCGTCCACCCGCCGCATAAAGCTTCGGGTCGAGATAAAAAACCCGCTGGGATTCCCGGTCGACCAGCCGCAAATCAGGATAACCGGAACGCTGCACTTTGCCGTCCGCAGTCCGTGGAAAGTCGCAACTCAATCCCGGCGCCGCGTCGAGCAGATCGCGCATCTTATCTTCGAAGTGGCTGCTCACCTCGTTAATCCGAGGGATGCCCTGGATCACGCTATCTGGTCCGTTTAGTTGCCTAACGACGGCGTCGAGTACAGCGGAAATTTGCCTGATCACACGCCGGTCGGTCGCGCTTTCTGGATCGGTCGCAAACACTTTCCGGCCGGTGGTGTCGAAAATCACCTCGTCGAAAGGAATCCCCCGAAGCTGTGAAGTCTCCTCGAGCAGCCACGGAATCAGCGCGTCCACCGGCTGCTGCGGCTTCGCTGCCAGCGCGGGCGCGGGCGCTGCGGGTTTTATCTGCGCGCGGCCAATTGGCGCCAGCACGAACGCGCAGAGAAAAATCAAAACGCACCGCCGCATCGTCCGATTCAAGACCTCCCTCTACCGTCCCGGCAAGCGCTTTTGTGTTGGCCAGTCCGGCCTGATTCGGTAGAACCGGGCGTTCCTCAACTCTTCATCCGCGTCTCGCCTAACGATGTTCAACTCCGGCATTCTCGACGTCGCGATCGGCATCGTTTTTGTTTACCTGCTCGTCAGCCTGATCGTGAGCGCGGCAAATGAACTGATTGCCGCCCTTTTCAAAACGCGCGGACGCGTTCTCTGGGAGGGAATCGCCAACATGTTGCCCGCAGGCGAAAAACAAGATTACGCGCGGCTGGTTTACGAGCATCCGCTGATCGGCGGCCTCTCGAAAAACAACCGCCCATCCTACATTCCCTCGCGCACCTTCGCGCTCGCGCTCCTCGACGTGGTCAGTGGCGGCGCCGGTCGCATCGCGAGAGGGAGGCAACTACGGACGCGTATTAATCTGTTGCCGGACAAGTTGCGCCGGCCGCTTCACCTCCTGCTTGATGAATCGCTGGATGATGCCGGGAATTTCGAGGTCGCGATCGAGCGCTGGTACAACGACGCCATGGACCGCGTCAGCGGCGTCTATAAACGGCGCGTGCAATATGTTCTCTTCGGCCTCGGCCTGCTTTTGGCGATTGCGCTCAACGTTGACACGATCGTACTTGCGAATCGGTTGTCGCACGATTCCGCACTTCGAGCCGCGCTCGTCGCGAACGCCGAAGCGGCCGCCAAAATTCCGCCGCCGCCGACTGCGCCCAGCGAGACTGCGCCGCAGCGGGACGCACTCGCTGCCACCATTTCGCAGCTCGATCAACTCCGGCTACCGGTCGGCTGGTCCGGCCCGGGCGCTGATCTCACGCCGGCGTTCGCCCAGCTCGGCTTCTTTGGCGGAATCTTCGACGCCCTCCAGCGTCACCTCCTCGGCTGGGTATTGACCGCTTTTGCGGCCACGTTAGGCGCGCCCTTTTGGTTCGATCTACTGAACCGTTTCACCAATATCCGCAGTGCCGGAAAAGCTCCGGAAGAAAAGCCCAAAGATCCAAAAGTCGTTCCGCATCCCGGCGCGGCTGCGGATCGCATCTCGACCACCGACGAAACTGGAGAAGCCCAATGAAAAAGACCAAGTCTGCCCCGCGCAAAACCAGCCGGAAAAAGCCGGCCGCCAAACCTGCCAAAGCAAGAAAAAAACGAATCCGCATCCTGCGCGCTATTCCGGTTGTGATCCCGATCGAGCCGATCGAGATCGCCCCCGCGCCGGTCCCGTCTGTGGCCGCGATGCGTTTGCTTAAGCTGGGGCGCAAAGGAGATGACGTCGCGCAGTGGCAGCAGTTTCTGGTCGATCACGGGTTTGTTCCGGGGCGGGTTGACGGGTTTTTCGGCGGCGCGACGCGGCTCGCGACGATCGAATTCCAAAAGCAACATCACCTCGCGCCCGACGGCGTGGTCGGAGGCAGCACCCGTGAGGCAGCCGCGCCGCTCGGTTTCGCGGCGCCAGCTACCGGCCTTGAAGTCCATGGAGGCGTGAACGCGGAAGACGACATCGCGGGATTTTTCCGACCCAACATTACTGTTTTCAAAACCCGCGATGGCCGCGCCGTTTACTGCAAGACGGGCATGAACATCGACGCGGACGGCGCCTATCGGGCGTATAAAATCCGCAATCTCGGCCTCGACTACGACGACAATGGAAAGGATCCGTGCGCGCCATCCGGACACTGGATTGGTGTCGTGACCGACGGCGCGGGCCGACCCATCCCGCAGCAGGCGCAGCATCCCGCGCCGGGTTACCTGATTTCCACTACCTCACTGGAAGATCAGACACGCGCCGTGACGGATCCCCTTCGTTATGTGGATTCTGAATCCGTGCCCTACATCGTCCTGCCCGGCGGTCACCTCGATCGGGCGTCGTTAGGCGATTACGCGATGGTGGTAAACACCGAGACCGGGAAAATTGTGCACGCCATCGCGGCAGACGCCGGACCGAAAAACAAAATCGGCGAAGCCTCGATTGCTGTTGCGCGTGCGTTGCTTGGCGAAGCCGCTTCGAATCCTCGACGTGGCGGAACGGAGCGGCCGATCATTCGTTACATCGTTTTCCCAAACTCAAAGGATCACGTTTTTCCCGCCTCCGATCCGCGAGAACCTGCGATTCTCGAGCACACGCTCATGCACATCAACACCATGGCAGCGACGCTTTTCGCCGCATTGGATCCGGCGCACCAGACCGCCTTATTGGCGTGAACGCTGGAGCAGATCCCCGACCGCGAAGGGCAGGTAAAGCAGGGCGAAAAAAATCAGCGCGAGCGCATTCAGTTCCAGGAGGTAAAGCCAGTGCGTGCGAGACAGGTAATCGAGTATCGAAGCGGCCTCCGGTTTATGGAGGAGAAAGCCGTAGTTCACGTTCGTCAGGTAATCGACCACCAGAGTTGCGACCAGATAAAGTTCGGACCAGGCGAGCGTGCGCCCGACGGAGCCTAACGACGGCCGAAACCGCCGTCCCACGATCAGATAGATCACGCCCACCACGATCCCGCAGTGACCGACGAAGAAGCTAAAAAAGCGGATGCTCGGGAAGCCGACCGAGAGATTCGGCGTCAGGATCGCTTGGAACGTTCCGGCGATCCCCCAGAAATAGGAGACCTCGCTCCAGCCTCGCCGCGCCGTCAGGAGCGCGATGATCACCGTCACCATCGCCCAATCGCAGAGTTGAAACGGAAGCGCCTGTTGCCAGACGAGCTGACGGTGTTGCAGCAAATAAGCGGCGTAGCCGAGGTAATTCGCAACGAGCAGGAGCGACAAACAGACCGCAACGGCGCGATCGAATCCGCGCGAGTTCGTTAGGCGCACTGCCAGCCCGAGCCCCAGCGGAAGCGCGATCGTGAGGAGGATAACGACAAGATGCGCCGGGCCGAAAAGCTGAAAGACCGGTCCGGAATTCATGGCGCAAAAAGCGCGCCATCTATTCCGGCCACCCGCTGGCTCGTCAAGATCGGGAGTTATTCTTGAGGCTCGATTTTGCCCGCGCCGGTGATGTTCTTCTCAATCCTTGGCGGGTTCCCGCCGTAGGTCACTTTACCAGCACCGGTAATGGCTGCGCGCAGAGAATTCGAAGCTGTCACGTTGGCTTTGCCCGCGCCCGTGACGGAAAGTTCGACGTCCTTGGCCGACAAACCGGCAGCATCAAGTTTGCTCGCGCCGGTGAGGTCAGCGAGCAGCCGATTGACTTGGCCGCTCAGCGTCACCTTCGCCGCGCCGCTCGTCTGAATCACGAACTTGTCGCCCGTCAGCGGACTGGCGGTAAATTCGAGCGCGCCGCTCAGCTCCGCGGTCGTTAAGCTCGGACTGGTCACGACAATCTTGATTCCGTCCGTGGGCGCAACGGCGTCGTCGAGATCGATCTTCAGCCTGCCCTCGGAGACGCTCGACCGGATGTGCGAGAGCAGGTTTTCATCCGTCGTTAGGTTGAACGAGGGCGCGCCTGGGTGCCACTCGATTTGGTAAAATCCACCGGCGTCAAGCCGGGTGAAACTCGCAACCGGACGCGATTCCGTTTTCACATCCCCGTTGCCGCGCAGGCGATGCCAGTCGCCGCAGCCGGCGGTGCAGAAAAGAACAAGCGTGAGTGCCGGGAAAAGAAGTTTCGTTTTCATCATGTGGTTCTCGATTGGGATGCGGCAGCCGGACTTTTGGATTCAGAAATTCTTGCCTAACAAGAAGTCGGCACGCGTTGCGCGAGGGCAACGCCGTGCGGAATCGCACCCGTGACAAAGCTGAGGCATTCGACCGCCCCGCTCGGTTTGCCCGGGAGCGCGATCACCAGCGCTTGCCCGACAACGGCGGCCAGGTTGCGCGAGAGAATCGCGTTCGGTGTGATTTTCATCGACTCGGCGCGCATCACTTCGCCGAAACCGGGCAGTTCAACGCGCATCAGACCTCGGATTGCTTCCGGTGTCACATCGCGTGTCGCGATGCCGGTGCCGCCGGTGGTGAGGATGAGGCCGCAACCTTGCGCAGAGAAGGCGTGAATCGTTTCCTGGATGCGAATCATCTCGTCCGGGACGACGGCTTCGCTGAGAACGTTCCAGCCGTTCTTGACGGCCGCTTCCCGCAAAGCCGGCCCGCCGAGATCGGCGTAGGCGCCTTCGCTCGCGCGATCAGAAATAGTGATGATGCCGACGGTGATTTGCATTCGTTAGGCTGGAATCTTCGTCATTCTGAGCAAAGAGCCGCGCATTCCCGGACCTCGTGGAGTTGCTGGGAAAACAGGCTCCGCCGCGGCTTCATCGTTGCTCCACGGGATCCTTCGACTGCGTTCCGCTTCGCTGCACTCCGCTCAGGATGAGCCTGATTGCTCCGCCGCATTTGCCGGAATCGCGGTTTTTGTTTTCTTCATCAACTTAATTTCACCGATGCGCATCGTCTTATCGACGGCTTTGCACATGTCGTAGATGGTGAGGAGCGCGACGGAAACGCCGGTCAGCGCTTCCATTTCGACGCCCGTCTGCGCGGTCGTGCGCGCCCTGCATTCCACCGCGACGCCGGTTTCGTCACTCGTTAGGTTCACTTCCACATGGCTTAAGCCCAGTGTGTGACAGAGCGGGATCAACTGCGCCGTCTGCTTCGCGGCCTGGATGCCGGCGATTCGCGCCGTCGCGAAGACATTGCCTTTCGCGATCCGTTCGCTCGCGATCAGCTCGATCGTTGCGGGCTGCAAATCGATCCGTCCGCTTGCAAGCGCTTCGCGCTGGCTGACCGGTTTGGCCGAGACATCTACCATCCGGGCGCTGCCGTCGGCTGCGATATGCGTTAGTTGCGCCATTCGTTAGGCCGGAGACAGCCGATTCCTTCCGCAGATAAGCGCAGATGAAGGGGAAGCTGACTGGGATTCGTAGGAATCTGCGACATCTGCGGATCGTTCCTCAGCCGCCGATCGCCACCATCTTACGGTCGGGTTGATAGGTAGTGCGGAAATCGTGCTGCTCCGGTTTGCGTTCGACCACGTCTAGGAAGAATTGCCTAAGATCGTCGTCGCTTGCGCCGGCGCGGAGCGGTTTCATGATGTCGAACTCGAGATAACTTCCGAGGCAGGGGCGCAACTTTCCATCGCAAGTAAGCCGGAGTTTGTTGCAGCTCTCGCAGAAATGGAGATTCGTCAGCGCGCCGATGAAGCCAACACGCTGGTCACGGCCCGGGACTTGGTAGTAAGTCGCCGGCCCGTTCGTCTTGAATTCCGGCTGTGGAATCAACCCGCCGAAACGCGCTTCGAGCGCGCGCCTTGCTTCATTGACGGAAAGGAAGTTGGTTTCGCTCAGGACCTCGGTCGTGCTCACCGGCATGAGCTCGATGAACCGCAGGAGCAGGTTTTTTTTCGCCGCGAAATCGACCAGACTCGTTAGGCCGTCCTGGTTGCGTCCGCGCATCAGAACACAGTTGATTTTAACCTGCGGAAATCCCGCCGCGCACGCGGCGTCAATCCCAGCGAGGGCGGCGGGCAGCAGATCGCGCCCGGTGATCTTCGCGTATTCGGCACGGTCGAGCGTATCGAGCGAAATGTTTACAGAGCGAAAGCCGCAGGCGCGGACCGCCTGGGCCATGGTCAAGCCAGGCTCAACTTCGCGCGTCAGCAAGGTGCCGTTGGTCGAGAGCCCGATATCGCGTAATCTCGTTAGGCTGGGAAGCTGCCGGAAAAGCTGGACCACGTTCCGGCGCGTGAGCGGTTCGCCACCGGTCAGGCGCACTTTTGTAACACCGAGGTCGCACGCAATGCGGATGAGCCGGAGTGTCTCTTCGAAGGTCAGGACGCCGGCGCGCGGGAGCCATTCCTGAAGTTCCTGCGGCATGCAATAGGTGCAGCGCTCGTTGCAACGGTCCGTCAAGGACACGCGCAAATAAGAGATGCGATGTCCGAAGCGATCCTCCATGTGCGAGGCTACGTCGGGAGATTTCGCGAATCAACAAAGCTCCCTGCTGCTCATCCTGAGCCGATCCCACCGACGCGGGAGAAGCCTAAGGATCCGGACCGGGCTATGAGGCATCTCGTGAGCATTTTGCCGGATGGACTCTTTAGAATTAGAACCCCTCGCCCGATTTTTGGAGGAGGGCTGCCGAAGTTGACGGGATCCTTCGACTCCGCTGCGCTCAGGATGACCGGGATGAGGGGCGGTTCACGAAGTTGACGAAGTTTTTACCTAACCGACTTTCTTTCATGAAATCTCGGCCTGCTTTTTCGTCGGTTCTCCTGGCGTGTCTGGCCGGGAGTGCGTTGGTCCTGTCGGGTTGCTCCACGATCAGCTCGCGCATCGAGGAAAATCGCGCGGAGTTCGAGCAGCTTTCGCCGAACGATCAGGCGCTCGTGCAGCAGGGAAAGATCCGCGGCGGCATGTCGCAGCAGGCCGTCTATTTCGCCTGGGGGCGGCCGCAGCAGAAAGCCGTCGGCGAGGTCCACGGCGTTCCAACGGAAACGTGGGTTTACCTGATCGCACGGACCGTCCCGACTTATTATGGCGGCGGAGGTTTTTACGGCGGCTTTTATGGGCCGGTCGGATATTACGGGCGCCACGGCGGCCGGCGCTTTTACGGTGCGATTTACGATCCGTTCTACGACCCCTTTTATTATCCGTTTGCAGAGACGATCACGCAGCCGGTGAAGACGGTTTCATTTCAACGCGGAAAAGTGATCGCCTTCCAGTATCTGTCGCCCGCTTACTAGGAATCCCGGCCTAACGAATAAAGGATGAGGGCTGATCCTGGCACGCCCGAACCAAAATCGCTCGCGGACATCCTCGCGGATGAACTCGACCAGACGGTCGCGTCCCGGGGTCACCAGGATTTGCCCACGCTCGAGAAGCAGGCGCAGCTCGAGGCCATCTACGCACGCATCCACGCGGAGCAGCCGGAACGCTCCGCCCTCTGTCTCTCGGGTGGCGGCATCCGGAGCGCCATTTTTGGGCTGGGGATTTTGCAGGGTTTGGCGAAGCACAGGCTACTCTGCGCCTTTGATTATCTCTCGACGGTTTCGGGCGGCGGCTATGTCGGCGGCTGGCTGACGGCATGGATCGCACATCATCCAGAGGGCGCAGCCGGTGTGGCTGAGGAGTTGCGGCGGCGGCCGGATTCGCCGCTGAATCCGGAGCCGCAGCCGATCCGCCACCTGCGCGCGTTCAGCAACTATCTTACGCCTCGGACCGGATTGACCTCCGTCGATTCCTGGACGCTGATCGCGACTTACCTGCGCAACATGCTGCTGAATTGGTTCGTGCTCATCTCGTGGCTCGCGGCTGCGATGATGGTGCCGCGCCTTTTCCTCGCCGCCATCTTGCTCCCGCCCGCGCGCTGGACCGAGTCGCCGCTTTATTTGGAACATCTGGCCGAGTACAACGTCGCACTAACCTGCCTGCTTGCGCTTGCGTTTGTCCTCGTCGCAGTTGCGATGGCCTACGCTATCATCGATGTGCCTTCGACCGGCGATCGCCGTTGGTCGCAAAACCGCTTTCTCCTTTGCCGCCAGCTCCCGCTCCTCGTCGCGTCGCTGGCGCTCACGGAATGGTGGGCGCTTTACAGTAACATTCATAGTAGCGCGGGTTTTCGTTCCGGCACCGGCCTGCTTCAATTCGTCGGCTTTGCGGTCGCTACCTATCTCGCCGGCGGGATTTTGGCGGGGCTGTTCCTGCGGTTTTCCAGACAGCAAAAAGGAAAGTCCCATCTCGGCGCTTCTCTCTTTCGTCTCGGCGCGATCCTCGCCACGACGGCCTTTGGCGGACTCTGTTTGTGGGCAGTCGCGACCCAGTTGTTTTCCGATCCCGCGAAAAGCGCGATCAATTACGTCTGCTTCGCTCCACCTTTTATTTTCGCGGCCCTGCTACTCGTAAATTTCCTCTTCACCGGTCTCGCCAGTTGGGTCTCAGAAGATGAGGACCGCGAATGGTGGGCGCGTTCCGCGGCATGGATTTTGATCACGATCTGCGGCTGGATCGTGGTGAACGTCGTGGTCCTTTGGGGCGCGCAGCTAATCAACACGCAGACGACGAATCGCCTCGCGGTCTTCCTCGGCGACGTGCAGGCAAATCCGGTCGCGAAAACCCTTCTCGCAACGTTCGGCGGCGTCACCGGTCTCGTGGCGTTGATCCTTTCATTTCGCTCAAAGATTAGCAAAAAGCTGGGCAACAACGGCAGCGGCCAGGGCGTCTTGATCGCGATCGCGATCCTCTTTTTCGTGCTGCTCTCGATCGTGATTTCGTGGCTGTTGCTATTCATCGGCGCGCAAAAGTGGACCGAAAACGCCACTACCTGGCTGCTCGGCAGCAACGACAAATATCAAAACCAGCTCTTTGTCGTTTTCCTTCTCACTGCCGCTAATCTCCTCGTCGGAATGGCGATGGGTTTCTTCATCAACGTGAACAAATTTTCCCTCCACGCGACTTATCGAAACCGGCTGATCCGGGCGTTTCTTGCCGCTTCTCGCACGAACGAGGAGCGCCATCCGCACCTGTTCACCGGGTTCGATCCCGAGGACAACATCAACCTGAAGGATCTGAAAACCGATAAACCATTTCACGTCATCAACAGCGCGCTCAACCTCGTCAAAGGGAGCGAACTCGCGTGGCAGGAGCGGCGAGCTGAATCGTTCACCATGAGCCGGCTGCACTGCGGCTCGTGGCATCTCGGTTACCGACCCTCGGCGGAATACGGAGCGGCGGTGTCGTTAGGCACGGCGCTCACGATCTCTGGCGCAGCCGCGAATCCGAATATGGGTTATCACTCATCGGCAATCGTCGGATTCCTTATGACGCTCTTCAACGTGCGCCTCGGCTGGTGGCTCGGAAATTCCGGCATACCCGGCCGACACACCTGGAAGCTTTCCGGGCCGCGTTATTCCGTCCGGCCGCTCTTTTCCGAGGCGGTCGGCAACACCAACGACAACTATCCCTACATCAACCTCTCCGACGGCGGGCACTTCGAAAACCTCGGGCTTTACGAGATGGTGCTGCGGCGCTGCAAGCTGATTTTCGTCGTCGATGCCGGCCAGGATTTTGATTACGTCTTCGAGGATCTCGGCAACGCGATTCGCAAAATCCGCATCGACTTCGGCATTCCGATCGACATCAAAGTTGTCTCACCGAAGAAAGCCGGGAATACCATCAGTCACTGCGCGGTCGGCACGATCATTTACGGGGCGATCGACGACGGCGCAGCGCCCGGCCGCCTGATCTACGTGAAGCCGGTCATCTGCGGCGATGAACCGCCCGACGTCGCTAATTACGCAGCGGGTCACCCGGAGTTTCCGCACGAGCCGACAACCGATCAATGGTTCAGCGAATCGCAGCTCGAGAGCTACCGGCTGCTCGGGATGCACGCGATCGATTCGATCTGCGGGAAAGACTGGAGCGACAAAACGCTACCCGAGTTTTTCGACCAGGTCGCAGCCGACCGGGCGCGCGCCTAACGGATTCAAAAGAGCGCCAGTGATCCTAAGTGGAGTCGACTCTGTAATGCCGCTCTCCGGGGCCCTCGGTTCCGCTCGGATGATCGGGAAAGGCCTCTTCACGCGCGGCACATGGATTTGTTTCTTGCCGACTGGCATCGCTGATGCTCATAATCGGCTTCCGATGATCACGGCGAATTGTCGGGCACGGTTCACGGCGGCGGATTTCCAGTTCATTGTGCGCACGCTTGGCCGTTCGCCTAACGAGTCGGTCAGCCTCGTTGATCTGCTGGGCGACGAAGAAACGCGCGACACCGTTCTCGATCAGCCGCGACTCGTCGAGGCGATCCTGAATCAGGGCGGCCAGCTTGCGATTTCCCCCGCCTTCTACTTCTACGTTCTCGCGCGCCACGTTTTGTGCCGTGGCGGAATCAACGATCGCAAATTGTGCGACTACGTCGCCTCACTTCTCGAGACTTTCTCGCGAGCCAATGGCTTGCGCGGACCGCATACGGGCGAGGAAAGCGGGCGCCAATATCTTTGCGACATGCTCATCGCTCTCACCCGCGCGAGCGCGGCCGAGAGTTTTCTGCTTCGCGCCCACGTGGGAAATTATTCGCTCTTCGTCAGCGGCATTTTCCACGAGAACACCCAGCGCCGCAGCCGACGCGGCGCGCCTGATCTCGAATTCTATGAAACTGTCGGGCGAACAAATTTCCAGCTGGTCGCTTCTCATTCCACGGCACGGCGCTGCGCCCTCAACGACGTTTTCGAAGAACTGGCCGATCGCTTCCACGACGTTCGCCTCGCGCTCAATCATCTTTCCGACGAGCTCCTGAACCTCGATGACGACGGCAGCGGCTCGCTCCTCTTGTGAACGAAACGCTCTTCAGTCAGATCCAGCGCCTCTTCGAGCGCACCTACGCACAGGTCGGGATCAACCTCGAAGATTGCCTGATCGATCAACGCCGCTGCAAACAGCTCACGAAACTCGCGGGTGCCTCCGCGCGCGAGCTGAGCGAGCTGGCGCGCACCTTTCTGCGGACCGCCGACGATCAGCTTTACGTGGGAATTTATTATTCGCGCTGGCTGATTGACCAGCTCGAACAACACGACCCGCGCGCCGGCCTAACGAATCACAACATTCGTTCGCTGATTGCGTTCGTGGAGGAAATCAATCACGCGCTCCATGCGGCACTTCAGTTTCGCAGCGGGGTGCGTCGGATCGAGAGCGAGGAGTTTGCGCGCGAGCTCGAGCTCCAGGCGCGGGTCGATACTTACCTCGTCTTGCTTCTTTTCGTCGCTTTCTTTCGAAAAACGCAGCGCGTCTCGCGCGCCGACCGGCGCTGGTTGCGTTTTCATCTTTTCGAAGCGCAGAATCCGGGTGCGTTTCGGGATGAGAACCTACGAGGGCGGTACCTTGAAACGACTGCGCTGGCCGCCAGCTACACCCATTTTCTCGACACGATCAACGGTTTCCGTCGTCTTGAGGAGATCCGGCAATTCCGGTCGCTTGATTACGACGCGAAAAAGCAGCGCATTCTCGCCCTGATGGACGCGCCGCCGAAATAGCCGATCGTTAGGCAGGATCGCGCCACGCATTTGCCGCCATCGCTGGCCCGCGGTTAGTTTTCGCCATGAGAATTCTGTCGCGGCCGATCGAGATCGGAATCTTCCTGCTGCTCGCCAGCTGTGCGCCCTTCGCACCAGAACTGCCGTCGGGCGACGAACAACAACTCGATCGGCCCGCGATGCTTTCCGGGACACCGCTTCCGCGAAATCCGCTCGATGAACCTGATGAAGCCACTCAGCCCTACGTCCCGGGCCAGTGAGGTGAAGTTCCCGAAAATCGATTGCGACGTCGCGTTTGATAATCGCACGCGGCAGCTCTACGCCACGGACGCATCGATTTACCAGATCGTTCCGGCTGGGGTGGCTTTCCCACGCAGCGCCATGCAAGCGCGCGCCGCGATTCTCGGCGCCGCCGACGCGAACCTTTCCGTCACGCCACGCGGGGCCGGGAGCGGCCTCGCCGGTGGCGCGATCGGCGACGGATTGATTATTGATTTCTCGCGGCATAATCGCCAGATCAGCGAGCTTGATCTGGAACGCCGGAGCGTCCGCGTCGGCGCCGGTGTCGTGCTCGATCAGCTCAATACCTACCTCCGGCCGCACGGCTACTGCTTCGGCCCCGATGTCGCAACGAGCTCGCGGGCAACTTTAGGCGGGATGATCGCGAATAATTCTTCGGGGGCACGCGTGCCGGTTTACGGCACGACTGCCGACCACGTCCGTGCACTGGAAATTGTGCTCGCGGACGGCCGGATCGAGACGATTGGGCCGGAGCGATCATCGTTAGGCAAGGAATGCGTGGAAATCGCCGAGCTTGTGAAGGCGCACGCCGCCGCGATCGCGGAACAGATGCCGCCAGGGATGTTGAAACGTTGGAGCGGCTACGGGCTCGAACGCTTCTTGCGGGCTTCGAATAATCTCACCGAAATTCTCAGCGCCAGCGAAGGCACGCTTGCCGCGATCTTCTCCGCGGAACTCAACATCGTGCCGCTCCCCCGCGAGAAGGGACTGGGACTGATCTTCTTCGCCTCGGTCCCGGAAGCGATGCAGGCGACGGTCGAGCTGCTCGATCTCCAGCCGAGCGCAATCGAGCACATCGATCGGATTCTTTTCGACCAGACGAAAGGCCAGCTCGAGTTCGAAGCAGCGCGCCGCCTGCTCGAGCTCGAGACGAAGCCGTGCGAATCGATCTTGCTGGTTGAGTTCCAGGAGGACGCCGAGGAACGGCTGGCGTCGTTAGGCAAACGGGGGCTCGGATTGCGCACCACGATTTGTCGCAACGCGACGGAGATGGCACTCGTCTGGTCGATGCGGAAAGCCGGGCTGACCCTTCTGACCGGTCGCGCGGGTCCGGCCAAGCCAGTCACGGGTATTGAGGACGTCGCGGTGCTCCCGGAATACCTGCCGGCCTACGTGAGCGGTCTGGAATCGATCATGCGGCCCCTTGGTCTCGAGGTTTGTTACTACGGTCACGCCGCCACGGGATTGCTGCATGTCCGACCAGTGCTCGATCTGCATTCGGCGACCGACATCGCAACTTTTCGGCAGGTGACTGGCGAAGTTTCGGCGCTCGTTAGGCAGTTTGAAGGCTCTTTCGCGGCCGAGCACGGCGTCGGCATCGCGCGCACTGAATACATGTCGGAGCAAGTGGGCGAGGAACTGCTCGAAGTGATGCGCCAGATCAAGCGAGTCTTCGATCCCAGGGATCTGTTTAATCCGGGAAAAATCGTCAGCGACGGCCGGTTTAAACTCGATCGCGATTTGCGCTGGGGCGCGGGCTATAAGATCGAGTTGCCCTTTCAGCCGGTGCTGGCGTTCGCCGCGAAGGATCACTCTTTTGTCGGCAATCTGGAGCAATGCAACGGCTGCGGCGGTTGCCGCAAGGACGCGCCAACGATGTGCCCGACTTTTCTCGCGACCGGCGAGGAATACATGTCCACGCGCGGGCGCGCGAATGCGATCCGCGCGGCGCTCGATCTTCGGGCGACGGGAAACGATCCGCTCCGGGCTCAGGAATTGGAGGACGCTCTGAGTAACTGCCTGTCCTGCAAAGCCTGCACCACGGAGTGTCCTTCGAACGTCAACCTCGCACTGCTCAAAGCCGAACTAATCCATGCGCGTTACGCGCGCGACGGATTGCCGCTGCGCGTGCGGATGATGAGCGATGTAGATTCGTTAGGCCGACTGGGTTGCTCAATGCCGGCACTGGCCAATGCAGCACTCGACTTTCCACCGCTTCGTTTCCTGATGGAGAAGGTTCTCGGCCTTTCCGCGCGTCGCACCCTGCCGCATTATGCGGACGAGCGTTTCGACCAGTGGTTCGTTAGGCGGCAGCGCAACGGGAGGAGCGCAACGCGCGGTAAAATCATGCTCTGGGACGACACGTTCGTCCGTTATCACGAACCGCACATTGGTCGCGCGGCGGTCGCAGTTCTCGAAACGCTCGGGTTCGAGGTCATCCTGCCGACAGATCGCAGGTGCTGCGGACGCCCCGCTTTCAGCCAGGGAAATCTCGCCCTGGCTACGAGGTATGGCCGGCACAATCTCCAGCTCCTGAATCGTGACAACGCCTCGACGCCGATTCTCTTTCTGGAGCCATCGTGCTACGCGATGTTCGTGGAAGATTATCGGGAACTGAAATTGCCGGAGACCGAGCGGGTCGCTGCGCGCTCTTATCTTTTCGAAAAATTCGTCAACGACCTGCTCGAGCGTGAGCCGGACGCGCTGCACTTTGAACGACGCGCCATGCACGTCGCGATCCATGCGCATTGCCACGCGAAGTCGTTGCTGCATTCCGGTTTCATGAAGCGCCTCGCAGAACGCTTGCCGGGGCGGCAGGCAACCGTGCTCGATACCGGCTGCTGCGGAATGGCCGGCGCCTTCGGCATGCTGGCAGCGAAATACGATCTCTCACTCAAGGTGGCAGCGCCGCTCGTCGAGATGGTGAACCATCAACCGGGCGATGCCGTGATTGTTGCGTCGGGCACGAGTTGCCGCCATCAGATCGACGATCTGACACCAGCCCGTCCGAAACATATGGCCGAGTTGCTGGCAGAAGCGCTTACGCAGCGGGATTGATTCTTCCCAGAGATCGTTAAGCAATCGTAAAATTCCCCTAGCGGCGGGCAAGCTCCGAAAAGGCTGCGGCTCGCGATGGCTTCGAGACAATTCTGAAAAGTCAGCGGAAAAAGCCGGCTCGTTAGGCAGCTATGTCTTTGGCGGCGAGGCGGCGGGGCTTGCACCGGCTTCCGGAGCAGGCGGCGCAGCGCCACCGGGGACATTGGCGTCCGCTGGAACGGCAAGAATGTCGGGCTCGGTGTAGGACTCGGTGCGGCCCGCAAGTTCCTTTCGAAGAGCCGCGACGCCCTCGGCTGTGACGGCTGATCCCTTGTTACCCCACGAAGAACGTTCGTAGGTTACAACATCAGCGATCTTCTCATCGGTCAGCGTTTTCTCCCACGGCTGCATGACCGCCGACCCGAAATGCTGCCCCTTCACCGTGACTGGTCCTTGTAGTCCCTTCAGCACGATCATGACGTGGCGTCGTGATCCGCCGTTCACGATATCGGTGTCAACCAGCGGTGGATATTGTCCCGCGATGCCGAGGCCGTTGGCTTGATGACAGGTGGCGCAGTTGGCTGAGTAGATTTTCGCGCCTTTCTCGGCTGGCGTCAGTTCCGTTGCCTGCTGCTCCGCACCGCCGGCTCCGGCATGGGTGGCGACGCGCGGAGCGTTACCGAGATAATCAAGGCCTTCGCCACTCCAGTTGCCGGCGTAGCGCCCAAGATAAGCGCCGCCAAAAAAGACGGCGAGGCCATAGACTGCAATCAACCAAAGCGGCAGCGGTTCGCGCCCAACCCGCGGATCAATTTTTTCTCTGACGACGGCGGCGTGCGTCTCGTGCAGGTTTTGCGTTTCGCCGTAATCCATCCCCTGCTGCGGCGTGTTTTTTTGAGGCGGCTCGTTCATTTCTTCGCCTCCGTAGCGGGTGCCGCGGGCGCCGCAGCGATCACGGGCGACTTGGCTTCTTTGAGCGGATGGGATTGATCACGCGACATGAGATATGCGACGAGGCATTTCGCATCGTAGCTCGGAATGATCTCCCAGCCGGCGCCAGGACCGGCATCGACATCGCCGGCGAAGTTGATGGCGTCGGGTGAAACTTCGCCCGAAATGCGCCGCTTCTCGTAAAGAAAATGGTAGGCCGGCATGTCCGAGTCTCCGTTTACACTGCGCGGATTGTAGAGATGCCGATGGTGCCAGGCTGCCGTGTACGGGAGCGGTTTTCCGTCGGCCGTGAGCGCAGCCGCGTTGCCGACCATTGCCGGGGCGGAAGTTTGAACATTCGCGGCCGGTTCCGTTCCCGCGGGCGGCAAAGCTGCGGGCGAGGCGGCCACCGTCGCGGCAGCCGCGTTCGTGCCGGCAGCAGGAGTTCCCGCGGCGGCTGGACTTCCTGGCGCAGCTGGACTTTGTCCGGGAGCGGGAGCTGCTCCCGCAGCGGGCGAGGGAGCGGCGGCCGCTCCTTTCTCCGTCAACGCTTGTCGATGCCCCACGTTCGCCAGATCAGGGCCTCTCCGCACTTTCCCCAAGAATGCGATTGGCTGAAAAATGTAATCCCGCGGAGCGCTGCGGCGTTCGCCCCACTTGCGTTCGAGATCGGAGCCGCCGTAATCGGGACGCACCTGTTGGGTGTGACAATAGATGCAGCCATTCGCCGCATAAACCTGTGCGCCACGCGTCGCCATGCCGGAATCCGGCATCGGATAAATGTCGGCGCCATCTTCGTCGGTCTGTGGGTTTAGACTTCCGATCTGCAGGTTGGGCACCACGGTCATGCCAAGCCATGAAAAGGCGAAGATGGCAAAGATACCGAGGAAGAGCGGTTGGAATCCTCTCATCAGTGCGCTCCTCCTTCACGTTCGAGAGGATTCAAAAATGTCGGGACGCTCGCGGTGCGACCGAAGCCAAGGAGCATGAGGCCAAAATGGAATGCGAAGACGCAATGCGAGACGGTCAACAACAGACCCGAAAGGATCCGGCCGCGCTGGTAGGGCGAGAGTGAATCGATACTCTCAGTGAATGGCAGTTTGGGATCATTCATACTCAGGCCCTGCACAAAACCGCCAACGAGCAGGAGGAAGATCATGAGTCCGATTCCGTAGGCAGCCGACCAAAAGTGCAGCTTAATGAGGGACGCATAACGCCATTCCCGGCCCACCAGGCGCGGCACGATGTAATACATCGATCCGAACATCACCATCGTGAAAAATGCATAAAGCCCGAGATAAGTATAACCAATGCTCACCTCGGTGAAGTGGGTGATCCGCGCAACCGACCGGAGCGACATGATCACGCCGACAACGCTAAACACTGTGTAGGCAATCGCGCCGAACACAGTGAAGCGGAGCGTTGGACTGTAGCGCATCAGGGGGAAATAGCCGCGCATCGTCATATGGTGATTCATGCCCACGGTCGCGACCGGGATCAGTGTCAGGATTGTGGCGGCGATGCTCGCGGTGATCATCCATGCCGGGAATGGGCCATCAATCAGACGCTGAAATCCGGTCCAGCTCGAAAATAAGGCAAACGTCCAGAAACCGAGCGTCGCAAGGTAGTAACTGTGCACCGGCCGCCCAATTACTTTCGGAATCATGTAATAGGCGGTGCCGAGTCCGATCGAGCCGAACCAAAGGAAAAGCAGATTGTTAGCAAACCACCAGGTCACCGCCGCCTGCATCACGCCCTGCACCGGAAAAACAAAAAGCATCATCTGCGCGGCGGCGTAGAGCCAGGGGAACCACAGAAACGCGCCTAACAAATACCACTGCGTAATGTAAACGTGTCCGCTTCGCCGGAAGCGGAACATGATCAATGCCCAGGTCATGATCAGCAGGTAGGCGCAGAAAAGCGTGATCGCGGTGTAGGCAGGAAACTCCAGCCATTCGTGACCGGTGCTGCCGCCGGCGAGAATGCCGATCACACCCATGAGTACCCCGAGGTTCCAAAAGGCCGCGCCACTAATCAAGAGCAGCGGATGCCGCAAGGTCGTGCGGCAGAGACGGGCCATTAGCCAGATCGCCGTGCCCATTCCGGCCATCGAAGCCCAGCCGTAAATCAAGACGTCAAACTGCGCGGGACTCAGTCGTCCCCAAGTCAGAAAGGCAATATCCGCAAGCGTGTCCGGCGCGTGGAGCTTAAAAGCCGTCACGATCGCGAGCACAGTCGAGACAATCAGCCAGGCCATCGCCGAGGTGTAAAAGACCATCACCGGCAAGCGGGTGGACGCGTCGATCAGGGCCCGCTCGACGCGATCAACATCGGTCACCGAAACCTCGGGCGCGACGGCGGCGGTTGTGTCCTGGATGATTTCGACGTTCATGCTCATGATTCGTTAGGCGTCGAAGCCGCAGCCACTTTGGACTTCTTCTTTGTCCTGAAACGATCGAGAAAAGGACGGTAAGGCATCACCAGATCCGTTGGCTGACCGATTGGCTCCGCTCCGTCGAAGATGACCGCAGCGTTTTTTTCCTCGCGCCGAAGATCGGCGAAAAAATCAGTGAAACTCATGGCGTAGGTTTGGGAGAAGGCGGCGGCACCTGCCCGTTTCCTCGGATCGGCAAAGGCGTACCGACAGGATGCTGCACTGGAGTCGCGCTCGGCGTGACCGGCGCAACTTCAGTCTGCGAGCCCGGGCTGGTGGCGGGCGTCGCGCTGGCGCCTGGCTGTGTCCCGGCGGGGACGTTTGGCGGGTTCGCGCCCGCGGCGGGTTGGCCGCGGATCTCGGACTTCACGCCTTCAACCGAAGCCGGCTTTGGTGTGGGCGACGTTTCGGCCGGCGCCGTCGCTGGAGGATTAGCCGGTTGCGCGGCACCTGTCTCACTCGCCGGCACAGCAGCCGGGGCGGGCGTCGCGATCGGTCCAGCGGCCGCGGGTTGCCGGCTCTGCAGATCCTTTAATTCCAACTCCATCGCGCGTGCGATCGGAATGTGCGCGACGCCTTTCGCCTTATCGATCCAGCCGTAGCTGTTGGAAGTTTTCTGCCACTCTTCGTGAGCGGTTTTGAATTTGTCCGCCCGCGCACTGGCGCGTTCCTCTTCATAGGTTGAGGTGCGAGGCATCGCCGCAAACACGATTGCCACGATCAACCCAAAGAAAATGCAGAGCGCAACCGCCCACATCCAGGCAGAAAGCAGGAAGCGCGGCTGATCGGGATGAATGAGTGTCTCGTCGTTAGGCACGGCTTAGTTCGTTAGGCGAAGCGACTCGAGCAGACGTGGATCGCGCACCGGGAAAAGAGACGATTTGCCGATGATGCGGAGGTAGCAGAAAGCGAGGATGCCACCCATGCCAATCAGCGGCAGAAAATCCAGAATGCTCAGATGGACGCCGGTGCCGTGGAGAGCTGGCAGGACGATAATGTAAACGTCGAGCAGTTGCATGAGGATGATCCAGCCGGCGATGGAGAGCAGCCAGGGCAGGTTCTTTTTCGTGTAGCGCGGCAGGAGCAGCGCGAAGGGCACAAAGAACCGTCCGATCACCAAAATCCAGGAAAGGACATTCCAGCCCTCGGTGTTCCGGACGATGAAGTATTGGGTTTCCTCAGGGATGTTGGCATACCAATACAGCATGTATTGGCTGAAGCCGATGTAGGCCCAGAAAACCGTGAAAGCGAGGAGCCATTTCCCCATGATGTGATAGTGCTCGACCGTGACGACATCGCGCAGGTATCCCGCCCGCTGCAGCGCCGCCGTCACCAGAATGATCAACGCCATGCCCGCGCCCGCCACGCCGGCGAAAATATACGGACCCCACATGGTCGAGAACCAGTGCCAGTTCAGACTCATGACCCAATCGAAAGCGGCAAAGGTGAGGACAAACCCAAAGATCGGCAGGCCGGCAAAAGCCCATTTCCGCATCGAGATTGTGAAGCGCGGATTGCCGTCACGATCCTGATTGACTGAGTATCGGCGCAAAAACCAGGCGACAACGATCAGGATGAGGAAGAAAAAGATCACACGCCCAAGGAAAAACCCCCAGTTGAGATAACCGTGCTTGGCGTCCAAGACCGGATCAACGCCGGGCGCAAGATTCATCCAGCGATATAAATATTTCCGCCAAAAGAGAACCGGCAAAAACAGCACCACCAGCACCGGCATCAACATGGCGAGGTTTTCCAACTGCCGCCGCACGACGACCGACCATTCCGCGTCGACCACGTGGTGCACGATCGTCCAGAAGAGACAACCGATGCAGAGCGTGAAGTAAAAGAAGAACGCGAAAAGCCAGGAATAGCTGAATTGGACCGGCGAAATGAAAGCGCCGATAAAACTGAGAATTAGAAAAACCAGACCGATCGCTCCAAGGACAAGCGAAAGGCCACTGAAGCGGCTCGTCTCAAAAAACTCGCCTTCCGGCGCCGGCTGAACGTGGGTGCGATCGCTCATTTCGTGGCCGGCTCCGGTTGCTTCTCAAGGTCTGCCTGATGGTCCGCCGGCACATCGGCCGCCGACGCATGTTGACTCCGCTGCAAAGTTCGTAGGTAACAAATGATGGCCCAGCGGTCTGGCACAACGACTCGCGGTCCATACGGCATCATGGTGTTTTTCCCATTCGTGATCGTTTCGAAAATCTCGCCGTCCGGCATCTTCCTAATCCGGTCATCCTGCAGTGACACCACCGTCGCCAAGCCGAACTGTTTCACGATTCCGTCGCCATTCCCGAGCTCGCCATGACAGGGCATGCAGTTGATGTCGAACCGCTGCCGGCCGCGTTCGAGCAATTGCGGGGTTACGTTCATTGGAATGCCCGTGCCCCAGTTCGCGCCCATTTTGCCGGTGTTGTAGTAATCCGTCCCTTCCGTGAAACCGAGATGAGCGTGCATCGCACCCTCGCCCTTCGCATCAACCGCGCTGCCCTCGTCGTGCGGCATCGGCATGTCGTAACCAATGGGCACCGTGCCTGCGATCGGCTGGCGACCACCGCGTTGATCGGCGAAGAACTTGCTCTCCGCCTGCGCACGCACTTTTGGCTGCCTCACCATGTCGGGAAAAATCTCAATTTCGGGTCGCGTGCTCTTTTGACCGCGGAAGCCGAAGACGGCAAACCAAGCGATCGCCAGGAGAAGAGAGATGAGGAAAAAAGCGCGCAACATAAGCTATTCCTCGTGCACCACGGTGATGTGCCGGCCTCCGGTTTTCTCCAGCAACTGCACCGCGTCGTTTTCGTTAAAGCGCGGGTCGCGCGCTTCCAGAGCGAGGAAAAATCCGTCGTTCGTGACCCGCTTGAATCGGTCCCAGTTAAACATGGGATGGTTCCAGCGCGGGAGGAAATTCATCGCCAGAAAGGCGAAGAAAGCGGCGAAGGCTGAGAATAAAATCGTGAGCTCGAACATGATCGGGAAAAAAGCCGGCACGGTCCAAAAGTTCGTCGGCTTCCCATGCACAATCAGCGGGTAGATGAACGAGGAGGGCCCAAATTCGAGGACCACCGCGGTGAGCAGCCCGGTGATTCCGCCGGCGAGAACGACCGCGCTGAGCCACGACTTTCCGATGCCCATCGCATCATCCATCCCGTGAATCGGGAAAGGCGAATAGACATCCCAGCGCTTGAAACCGGCATCGCGAACCTGCTTGGCCGCTTCGTAGAGCGCGGACGCGCTCGGATATTCCGCCGCGATCCCGTAAACTCGATTTCCACTCGGCGTGATCAATTTCTCTCCATTCCTCCCGCAGCGACGGTGTGATGTTCTTCAGGCGAAGCGTGGTGCGGATCGGCTTCGGGCAGCACAATCTTCACTTCCGACATCGCGATCATGGGGAGGAAGCGAATGAAAAGCAGGAAGAGCGAGAGGAAGATCCCGAACGTGCCGACAAAGGTCCAGATATCGACCCAGCTCGGAGTAAAGAATCCCCAGGAAGAAGGCAGGAAATCGCGGTGCAAACCACCGACGATAATGATGAAACGCTCGAACCACATGCCGGCGTTGACGCACATGCAGACGAAGTAAACGACAAAGATATTGCGTCGGCACCACCGGAACCAAAAGAGTTGCGGCGAGAGCATGTTGCAGAAGAGCATTCCGACCCACCAGTACCACCAATAGGGACCGAAAATTCGGTTGTAGAAGGCGTATCTTTCATAGTGGTCCCCGCTGTACCAGGCGATGAAAAATTCCATGATGTAGGCGTAGCCCACGATCGAGCCCGTCAGCAAAATGATCTTCGCCATCTTGTCGATGTGCTGCGGCGTGATGATGTCCTGCAACTTGTAGATGGCGCGCGCCGGGATCATCAGAGTTAACACCATTGCGAACCCGCCAAAGATCGCGCCGGCCACGAAATAGGGCGGGAAAATCGTCGTGTGCCAGGTCGGGAGGACGGAGGTGGCGAAGTCGAATGAAACCACACTGTGCACCGAAAGAACCAGGGGAGTCGCGAGACCCGCCAAAAGCAAATAGGCCATTTCGTAATGGCGCCAGTTGCGATTCGAGCCGCGCCAGCCAAGCGCAAAAAGGCCGTAAAAGAATTTTTTCGCCTTCGTCGTCGCGCGATCGCGCAGTGTTCCCAAGTCCGGGATCAAGCCAGTGTACCAGAAGAGAACCGAGACGGTGAAATAGGTTGAGACCGCAAACACGTCCCAGAGCAACGGGCTGCGGAAATTTGGCCAGACGCCGTATTGCATTGGAACGGGCGCGAGGAACCACGCCATCCAGACGCGGCCGATGTGGACGGCCGGGAAAATACCGGCGCAAATGACCGCGAAAAGCGTCATCGCCTCGGCCGAACGATTGATCGAGGTGCGCCATTTCTGGCGGAGCAAGAACAAGATTGCCGAGATCAGCGTACCGGCATGACCGATACCGATCCAGAAAACGAAGTTGGTGATGCCCCAGGCCCACGCGACCGGCATGTTCACGCCCCAAGTCCCAACGCCCGTCGAGATCAGATAGCCGAGGCAGAAGAAACCGATTCCCGCCGTGATGACGGTGATCGCGAATGCGACCCACCACCAGCGCGGCGTGCCGCCTTCGACCGCACCGGAGATCCGGTTCGTCACCCAATCCAAATTGCGCCGGTTCAGAACGAGCGGCACGCGAGCGAGCGGCCGCTCGACGGCAGGAGAAGCTTCCCCGGCGATCACCTGCGCGGCCGTTGTCGGTGCGCCGTCCATTTAGGATTGACCTCCAAAAGTTGTGGCCCTGAGCGAAGCCGAAGGATCCCGCGAGATTGCCGTGAAGCTTCTGTGGGAAATCCGGAGGGATCCCTCCACTGCGCTGCGCTGGGCTCGAGATGGCACGTTCACGAACTGAAACTTCATCACGCTTCCTCCTCCCCAGGGCTGGCTACGCCGATAAACTTCGCATCCGGCATCTTCGGATTGGGATTGCGAATCCGCGCGAGGTAACTCGTGCGCGTCTTCACGTTCAAGTATTCGAGCAGCCGGTAGTTTCGGTTTTCTGCTTTGATCTTCGAGACCCGCGTTTCCGGATCGGCGATATCGCCAAACACGATTGCTTCCGCCGGACAGACCTGCGCGCAGGCCGTCGTGAACGAATCGCGCGGGACCAGCTTATTGGGCGAAGCTCCAGCGCGCACCAGCGCCGCGATTTTCGCTTCTTCGATTCGCTGAATGCAATAGGTGCACTTCTCCATGACGCCGCGCATACGGACCGTTACGTTCGGATTTGCGCGGAGCTTGATCGTCTCCGCAGCGGCCTTTTCCGTAAGCGGTCCGAGGTATTCCTTATAAACCGAAAAGCCGGCGAATTTTCCCTTGCCGATCGGGCGCTGGGTGTAATCGAAAAAGTTAAACCGGCGCACCTTGAACGGGCAGTTGTTCGCGCAATACCGGGTGCCAATGCAACGGTTGTAAACCATCACGTTCAAACCCTCCTCGCTGTGCACGGTCGCATTCACGGGGCAAACCGTTTCGCAGGGCGCGTTCTCGCAATGCTGGCACATCATCGGCTCGTGAACCATCTCAGGATTCTCCGGCCATTGGCGGTGGTCCTGGTTATAAGGCTTCGCGCTCGCATAATAGCGGTCGATCCGGATCCAGTGCATCGCGCGGCCGTGACTGACCTGTAACTTGCCGACGATCGGGATGTTGTTCTCCGACTGGCAGGCGATGACGCACGCACTGCAACCGGTACAGGTGTTGAGATCGACCGTCATGCCCCACTGCTGCGGCGCGTCGAGCGGCGGATGAGTGTAAAGCGTCGGCGGCGGCGCAGGCAATTCGTTGTCCCCGGAGATCTTGGTCACGAATTTTGGATCGTTTCGGTAATGCTCGAGCGTCGCCTCGCGCACGAGGCCGCGGCCCTCGATCGAGTAATGTTCCTGCGTGATCGAAAGCGGATATTTTTCGCCGACCTTTTTCACCTTCACGCTCGCCACTCCGCGACCATCGGCGACGATGAAATGCGGATTTGAGCTCGTGCGGAGCAGGTAAGCGTTGAAGCCGGCTTCTTCACCGACCGGCCCCGTATGTTTGCGTCCGTAGCCTAACGGAATCGTAACCGAATTATCTGCGTGCCCGGGCAGAACCAGAGCTGCGATCACCAGCTGGCGCTGAATTGATTTCCCGCTCTTGTCCTTCGCCGTATCGGTCACAGTGACCTCGACCAGATCGCCATCATCGACGCCAATGTGATGCGCAAAGGTGGGGCTCATCATGGCCGCGTTGTCCCAGGTCAACTTCGTGATCGGGTCCGGCATTTCCTGGAGCCAGCCGTTGTTAATGTAACGGCCGTCGTCCATCGCGTAGCTGCCGACGAGCACGATCTCGGGGTTATCCCGCGTCGGCGTCGGCGGATTGTTCCAAAGCGTGTGCGCGATGCCGCCGGCTGTGTTCCCGTTGAAGGTGGCCGCGCGATCCTGCGGCGTGATGTGCGCCACGATGCCGTCGTGCAGAAAACGCGACCAGGTCGTGGCAAAATCTCCTGGCGGATTGGTGGTGCGAAATGTTTCCTGGATCAGTTCCGGCCCGGTCGCCGCCGGCACCCCGCCGATCAATTGCAGCATGTCGAGTTCGGACAGGCCGCCGAACAGCGGCAGAATCATCGGCTGCATCGCGACGTAGTTCCCGCCCGGCGTCAGTCCGTCGCCCCAGGTTTCCAGATAATGCGCAGCCGGGATGTGCCAGCTACTTAGGGCGGAAGTCGCATCTTCGTAATACCCGAGCCTGACGACATCAGGCACGCGCTTCTGCAGGTCCGCCCAATCGAGCGGCAACCGCGTTTGATGATCCTGTGTGATCGAGCGCGGGGCGTCGTAAACCGGATCGCCCCCAAAAATAAAGAGCTGCTGAATGCGGCCGGCTTCGATTTCGCTCGCCAGTTGGAGGATGCTGCTGTTCCGGCCGGCTTTGGGCATCTCGCGGACGAGCAGCGTCGTGCCAACGTTCTTCAGCGCGACGTTCATCGCGTAGACCATCATCTGGACGACAACCGGCTGTTGCGGTCCGGCCACAATCAGGCTCGCGCCCGGCTTGCTCATCAGGTCTGCGGCCGCTTCGTCCAGCCAGCGCTCGTCGAATTTCTCTGCTTTCTCCGGTTTCTTTAAAGTGATGAGGACCGAGGACAAACCCGGGTCGCGCGTGGCCGCTGCGATTTTGAGCGCAAGCGCGTGCGTGATCCCGGGAATCTGACTCGCCGGGAAACGCAGCCGATGATCGGCCATCGCGCCGGTCAGCGTGAAGCGATTCTCGACAACATAAAGCCGATTCATCGAATCCTTGGCCTCGCGCACCCGGCGTCGCGAAGTGAATCCGCGAACCGAGGAAAGATTTCCTTCGCCGCAATCTAGAAAATCGCTGTCGAGCGCGAAGATGACGTCCGCCTTATCGAATTGCGGCACGACCCTTGCGTTCGCGCCGAAGCTCATCTCCGTCGAGAAATGTTGCGCTTCACTAAGGAGCGGATCGTAAACGCACCAGCGCATTTTCGGGAACTGCTTCGCGAGCTCCGCGCGCAGCCGGTCACGCGTCGGCGACCAGGTTTCCTGGACGAGAAACGCGAGACCAGCGCCCCCGTTGGCTGCCATCTTCGGCCGCAGCTCAGTGAGGTATTTTTCAAAACTCGCGCGATCTGAAAGTTTCTTTTGCCTAACGAAGCGTTGGGATCTCGACGGATCGTAAAGATCGAGCACCGAAGCCTGAGCGAAGGCGTCGGTCGCGCCGTTACTCTCGGGGTGGTTCGGGTTGCCCTCGACCTTGATCGGACGGCCGTCGATCGTGGTCACGACTAGCGGCATCGCACCGGCCCGCCGTGGCATCGCGCTCGTGTAATAAAGGAACTTTCCGGGAATGACCCACTCCGCGCTCTTGGTGAACGGAACGAGATGCGCCTCTGGTTTGCGGCAACTGTTCAGGCCAAATCCCGCGAGTGCCATCGAGGCGCCCATCAGCTTAAGGAAGCTTCGACGCGAAACTTCATCGCCTTCTAACTCCGCGGCCCCGGCGGGAAATTCGCGCTCCAGCCAACCGCGAAATTCCGGAGTGTCGCTCAGCTCACCAATACTGCGCCAATATTGCTTCCCGGTCAGATCAGGCGCGGGATGTTGCAGGACGCGCTTCATGAGCGAGCTCCTTCCTTACCTGCATTTGAACTTTCTCTAACACTTCCACTCTCCGGCACACCACGGGGGCAGGTGTAAGTGAACGTGCAAGTGCAGGTCTGATTTCGCGTGCTCATCGGTGGCACCCCTGGCAATTCGTCGGGGGTTTGATGTCCCACCGCTGTTTCAACGTCAGCCCGATCTCCTGCTGCGTGAGATGTTTCTTCTTCGACCAATCTTCCTTCACACCCGCCGGCTTCCCGTATTTCGCAACGAAAGCCGCCGGATTCACGTCGGCCGGTTTCCAATCCAGATTCGTGATCTGATCCATTGGCCGCAGGAAATTTTCCGGCGCGCGATGGCAGTCGAGGCACCATTTCATGCTCAACGGCTGCACGTCGCGAACAACCGCCATGTGATTGATCTGGCCGTGGCAGCTATAGCAACTGATCCCGCGATTCACGTGGGCGGCGTGGTTGTAATAAGCATAATCCGGAACGCGATGAATCTGCACCCATGGCACTGGCTGGCCGGTCGTCCAGCTGTCGCGGACCGGCTGCAATTTGGGATTCTCCTTTTGGACCTGGGTGTGGCAGTTCATGCAAACCTGGGTGTCGGGAATGTTCGAGTGCGCCGAGATCTCGACCGCGTTGTGGCAATAGCGGCAATCCATCCCGAGCTGCGAGACGTGCAGATCGTGCGGGAAAGGCACCGGCTGGATCGGTTCATAACCGACCCGTGTGTATTTCGGGGTGGCGTAATACCAGGTCGCTCCGACCAACGCACAAACCACAATCGTACCGCAGATCGTGATCTTGATCGGCAACCAGTTTGTCCACTTTGGGAAGAAATTCGCCATACGATCAGCGGTGACTCAAACGATCGGAAACCGTCCGCCACCCGATCAACGCGGGAGTGAAATAAAGTGGAAGGGTCGAATTCAGAACGTGGAAACCGGATTGAGTGAAAGGAGAAGTGGCGGAGAAGTGCGGCCATTCTATGAATGGGTTTTTCGTTGGCAAAATAATTTTTTGAACGCGCACGAAACAATTTGTGTCGTGGCCGCGGCGCGCCGTCAACCTTTCCGGCCCGTTTCACTCTCTGCCTAACGAGTTTCAGGAATCTCGCCTAACGAATCCGAAAAATCCGGCGGAAAAACCGAAAGAGAGCGTCGCGGCGCGCGCCAGACTTCGCGTGATTGCGCTCCGCTTCCGGTTAAGGTGCGCGTCTCGTCATGGCCATTTCCGACCTGCCGGCAATCAACGCCTCGCTCAATTGTTTCAGCGCGATTTTCATCTCGCTAGGCTGGTGGTTCATTCGCCGGGGACATTGGCGTCGGCATATCGCCTGCATGATCACGGCGCTGGTTGCGTCTTCATTTTTTCTCGCCGGCTACCTCACTTATCACGCCTACGCGGGCGAGAAATCGTCCGGTTACCATGGTCTCATCGCCTGGTTTTATTTCCCTCTCTTGATCTCTCACATCCTGCTTGCTTTCGTCACACTCCCGCTCGTCATCCTCACGCTCATCCCGGTTTTCCGTCGCCGCTGGGACCGGCATCGCCGGATCGCACGCTGGACCATGCCGATCTGGCTGTATGTTTCTGTCACCGGCGTGCTTGTCTATTTGATCCTTTACCAATGGTTCCCGCCCGGCACTGTTGCGCTCGGGCAGTAGTTGATGTTTGATCAAGCACACTCCACGACCGCGGAAAATTATGGTGACGATCGCGACCTATAACGAGCCGGCGAAGGCTAAACAATTGAAAGAAAAATTCCGCGCCGCGGGCGTGAAGGCCGACCTGCATAACGAGGCGAACCTCCAGAATTACGCTTTCATGTCGAAAGCCAAGGCGAACGCACAGGTCATGGTGCATGAGGAAGATTTCGAGCGGGCGCAGGCTCTCCTGGTGGAATGGGAAGCCGCCGACCCCGACATTTGCGCGCTTCATTGCCCGCAATGCAATTCAACCCGGATCCAGTATCCGCAGATGAGCCGCAAGTTCATCACACCGGCACTCGCGGGGGTGCTTTTCGCGCTCAAGGTTTTCCCGAAAGAGTATTACTGCCAGGATTGCCAATTTACCTGGGCGGATGATGTCGAGCGGCCGCGCTACCGTTTCTGGAACCGATTTTTTTCGCGACCTGAGCCCGGTCGTTAGGCAAAGGCGCAAGGACGGCGCAAGAATGTGCCGGTCCCGGGAACTTCGCGGCTGCGGCTCGTGCGTCACCACATGAAATGGCTCATCGCTTTCCTCTTTGCCCTCCTGGTTTTTGGCGGCGCGGCCTACTTCGGCTACAAGATTATCGTGCGCCCCGAGATGGTCATGCGCGCCGAAAAGATCGCTGGCACGACTCCGCGCCCGCTTCCGGATTTAAGCCTGCCGGAGTTTAAAGCAGCCGCGAAACTCAAGGAAGAGGGCAAGCTGACCGAGGCGCGCGCCGCGCTGACGGCGTTCATTCAGAAATATCCGAGCGGGGCGCACGTCGGCGAAGCGCAGGATCTGCTCGGCGAAGTCAACGCCAGCATCCTCCTTTCGGATTATCCCTCGCCGGAAAAGGAGGAATACATCGTGCGGAGCGGCGATGTCCTGGCGCGGATCGCGGCCAGGTTAAAATCGACGCCGGAGCTGATCATGCGCACGAACAACCTGAGCGGCACGATGCTCCGGGTTGGCGACAAACTGCTCGTTTCTCATCCGCTTTTCTCGATGCTGATCCAGCGCGAGAAGAAACTGATTTACCTCCTCGATCACGATCGTTTCTTTAAGCGCTACCACATTCTGAAGGAGAAATTACCCGCCCGTCCTCCGCCCAAAATCGAAACCCGCGTCGCCGAGATTATGGCTTGGAAAGATGGAAAACGCATCGGGATTGGCAGCCGCGATTTCCTGAACAGCACGCGCTGGATCCGCCTCGGCACACCTGGCTATGTCCTCTTTTCCGAACCGGATGATTCCCATCCCATCCTCGACGTTCCGCCGCCCGAACAAGGCATCGGCCTGAGCGCCACCGACGTGGAAGAGTTGAGCAGCCTTGTAAACACGAAAACGACTGTCACCATTACCAACTAGCGCGCATGGATTCCCACCCGCTCGATTTCGAAAAGCCGATTCTGGAACTCCAGCGGCGCCTGCAAGAGCTCAAATCGCATTCTGCCAAACACGCGATCGATTTCGACTCCGAAGTGGAATCGATGGAGCTGAAAATTCTCGAGACCCGGCGGGAGATTTACGAAAAGTTGACCGCCTGGCAGCGGGTTCAGATCGCGCGCCACACGCAGCGTCCCTTTGCCCTCGATTACATCGGCCGATGCTTCACCGAATGGGTCGAGCTGCATGGCGATCGGGTGTTCGGCGACGACCGTGCCATGCCTTGTGGGATCGCCAAGCTCGGCTCCCAACCCTGCGTCATCGTGAGCCAGCAGAAAGGCCGCGACACAAAGGAAAACGTGAAACGCAATTTCGGCTGCGCTTATCCGGA
>JAICMR010000177.1 GCA_025929155.1 Chthoniobacterales bacterium
GAGAGAATGATCGTTAGGCGCAGGTTCCAGCCGAGCAGTGTGGAGAGGATGATGGCGGGCGCGTAGATCGTGATGCCGGCGGCCAGCCCGCGCTGGAGCAGGAACAGAAACGCGCCTAACAATCGCGTCTTCTCGTCGAAACGCTGGCCGAGGTACTCATAGGCGGTCACGACCTTGAGCCGGTGATAAATCGGAATGAAGATCGCGCAGACGACGATGAGCGCGAAGGGCAGCCCGAAGTAGTTCTGGAGGAAATCCATCCCGCTTTCGTAAGCCTGCCCCGGCGTGGAAAGAAAGGTGACGGCACTCGCCTGCGTCGCCATGACGGAGAGACCAATCGTGCCCCAGCGAATGCTCGAGTCGCCGCGCAGATAATGGTCGAGCTCGTGGTCGGCGCGCGTCTTCCACCATCCGTAAACTGCAATCGCGAGGAGCGTGCCGAAGAGCACGGCGTAATCGAGCCCGCTCACGCGAAGAAGTGATCGACCAGATAGAAAAACGCGACTTCGACGACGAAGAAAACGGTCACCGCGAGATAGGCGCGGCGCCAGGTGCCGAAGAGCGGAACGGCGTCGTTAGGTTCCTTTGGATCGAGCTTCATTCGCCTTCGCCCTGAGCCTGACCTAACGAGATTAGGTTTGCAAAAATCCGATAAGCGCCCGGAACGCCGGCCGGCAACTCGCGAAACCAGGAGTAGCCGGTGTAGATGAACCACCCTTTTCCACACCGCGTCACAAGCAGGCCGCCATCGAGCGGTTTCTCACCGGGATCGTTGCTCGAGAGGATCGGCGTCCAACCAGGATCCCATCGATCGGGAAAATAAAGCCCGCGTTCCTGCACCCAACCGGCAAAATCTTGCCCGCTGATTTTGTTCGGAAAATTCATCACCCGATGATCTGGCGCCAGGATCCGGACCTCCGCGTTTTCATCCGTCACGCGGTCGCGCGAAACGTGGAGCGGATGCGGAAGCTGGTCCGGCTTCGGTCCAGGCGTGGTGTTGTATTGCACGAGCACGACGCCGCCACCCTCTGCGTAGGTCAGGAGCTCGCGATACCACGCTCCAACTTGATTCGGATGCACGTTGTAGGCGCGGACTCCGAGGACGACCGCATCAAACTGCTTCAGATTGTCTGCCTTGACCTCCGCGTCGCCGAGAATTTTTACCTCGGAACCGATCTGGCGCAGGCTTTCTGGGATCGCGTCGCCCGCTCCCGGGATGTAACCCACCTTGCGGGCGAGATTTTCAATATTAGCCCTAACGAGTTCAGCCTGCGCCGGAGAGATCAGCGTCTGTGGCTCGATATGCGGATAGGCAATGCGTTCTCGACTGAAGGCCGGAGAACGTTGTCCCGCAGCGGAAACAAAGACCGCCCGAAGGATATCTGCGCCGGGATTAGCCGGTGGCGTGACCTGGAAGCTGCAGCTTGCTTCACTGGTGTCGCCCTCGAGTTTTACCGGCATACTGGCCGGCTCGACTTTCCACCCGGCCGGCGCTTCCAAAGCGACCTCGGCGCCGAACCGGTCGGATGCCGCAACCACGCGCACGGTGACCGCTTTTGCTGCCGCGCTGCCGAAAACGAAAACCGGTTGTGGCATTTCTACAAAAGCAGCCGGCGCGATCACAACCGGCTCACTGATCTCCCCCGCCACGCGATCAACTGTCCGAAATCGCGGCTCCAGCGAGTAAACAATTTGCTCGCCGCCGACCTGCACAGTCACGTCGACGCCAAGAGCCGGCGGATTCTCGGGACGGCCGATAAGGGTTTGGTCAGTGACGGTGTAAGTGCCGACAGTGCCCGGCTGACGCAGCCAATAGGGTTCAGTAAACCGGAGATCCTTCGATAACGGGACGGTGATTTTTTCGGTTACGAGTTCGTTAGGCGGAAGCGCTTTTGCCATCGGCGTCTTGAGTTGAACCTCGACCGGCGAACGGTTAATGGCCTCGACTTCAACCGTCAGATTTTCGCCCGGCTGAGCCGTTGGCTTCTCAGTGATCGCTGCAAGGTGCAAGCCGAGACACGCTCCGATAATCCCGTCCAGTTCCGTCCGTTTCTGCGCGATCCACGGGTCGTCCCCCAGCCCGCGTAACACCTTCCGCAGGTCAAGCAACGCGGGAATCGACGCGGACGGTTGCGTCGCATCGAAGCGCTGAAGAAGGTCGCGAATTTTCCCGCTCACTTCCGAGCCATTCGGCGCGCGGGACCAGGTGGTGTCGATCCCGGCGAAGATTCCGCCTTCTCCGGGCGGTTTCCCATCGAGGAACTTGAAATATTCCTTCCGTTCGCCGCGATGGACTTCTGCTCCGAAGCCCTGGCTCTTATGCATGCTCCGGCTTGCCGCCGCGATCTCCGCATACGATTTGCCGAGGAGTGGTTGATAACCGCCGGCCTCAAGCGCAATGAAACCGGTCGGGTCAAACTTCTCGGGGCGAAAATTTTGCCAGGAATTCCAAAAGAGCCGCGCCGGTTGCCAGGGCTTGACATATTCTAACTGTTCCGGAAACCGGTTCGGATCGCCCGCGGCGCGAAAAGCTTCACTCGTTAGGCGGGCGGAAGCGGTGTGGTGGCCGTGCGTTTCACTCGCCTCGGTCGGGAACCGCGTGACCACGACGTCGGGCCGGAATTCACGCATCACCCAGACGACATCGGCCAGAATCTTGTCCCGATCCCAGATACGCAGCGCTTCCTCAGCCGACTTGGAAAAACCGAAATCGTTCGCCCTCGTGAAAAACTGCCGTCCGTGATCGATCTTCCGCGCAGCGAGCAATTCCTGGGTGCGAATGACGCCGAGCTGCTCCCGCAATTCCGGCCCGATCAGGTTCTGGCCGCCGTCGCCGCGAGTGAGAGCAAGGTAACCGGTGTCGTAGAGTGCGCCGTTCGCCCAGTAAGCGATCAGGCTCGTGTTCTCATCGTCGGGATGCGCCGCAACATAGAGAACGCGACCGAGCACATCGAGCTTCTCCAGCGCCAGCCGGATTTCCGCGGAATTCATCTCGGGCGGCCCCTGGGCCGCAGCCAGACTAACGAACATAAGTGACGCCGCCACGACGGTCGAGGTGAATCGAGACATGCTGCTTCGCCGACGCCTTCCTGCGTCCACTGTTTTAGCGAAGACCGTCGATCAGCAACTGGCTGTTCCGGATCGCACTCGGGTCCGGATTCTCCCCAGCCTTGATCAGCTCGATCGATTTTTCAGCCGCGGCTTTCGCCTCTGCCTTAAGACCAAGCTTCGCTTCGATCTGGGCCTTCTTGTAATACATAAAATAACGCGGTGGATCCTGCTTCGCGATCGCCTGGTCGATCCACTTCGACGCCTGCTCAAGGTCCTTATCGTGCTCATAGTAGAATCCGGCGGCCTGATAATAGAATCCCGGCTTCACCGACTCCGGATCCTTCATGGCGGTTGCGATGTTCGTGCTCACCTGCGCCATCGTGTCGGTCGTGAGTGTGACTGGCACCCGGGTTTTATCCCAAGCGAGCGAGAGCGTCGCGCGATCATCCTTTAAGTCATCGAATCCGATCGCGAAAGTCTCAACCGCGTCAGCCAGCGGAACCGATTTCACCTGCACACGAAGCTCGTCGGCGTCCGGCTTATAACCATACGCACCCCAGAGTTTCAGGTTTTTCGAAAGGATGACTGTCCACTCATCCGCGTTCGGGATCGTGTAGAGGGCGTATGCGCCCGCTGGCACTTCTTTGCCTTCGATCTTCACCGGCTCGCTGAAGGTGATCTTGGTCGGCGAATTTGCGCCGGTGCGCCAAACCTCGCCGAAAGGAACGAGTCCGCCAAATATTTCCCGTCCCCGCTTATCCGGTCGCGAATATTCGACGGAGACATCCGTGAGACCGACTCGTTGGGTGATCGTGGCATGCTGGCTCGAGTCGGGAAACATGGGTTTTTCATCCGCTGCGAAAAGCGTGGACGAGAGGGCAAAGGTGCTGGAAATCGCGGTAACAACGGCAGCGCGCACAGTGGGCGAGAGTGGTGAAGACAGGTTCATAATAAAAATGCTGAGGCAAAAGAGACGTTCACGCGAAAGAGTCAAATCGCGGCGCAGCCAACGCTCGACGGAAAGCATAGGTTCGTCCGTCATTCCGAGCGAAGCCGAGGACTCCGCTCGATCCGCCGGAACGCTTCGCGCGCACGATTCCCGTTGGCGTCGAGGGACTCCTAATGCCGCCGCGCGTCCGCGACGCTCTCCCTCGGGATGAGGGATTGTCAGACCCGCTCACGATTTCACCAATTGATAAATGTCCGGCGACGATAACCGGAGCAGCGTCACGTCCACGATCGTGGTCCGGTGAGGCTGGATCATTTTCTCCAGTTGTTTACTCGTTAGGGGAATGCGCACCGGCAGATAGACCACGAGCGGGTCCACGACCGGCGCGGCCGGTTCAATCGCCGTAATCTCGAGCGCAAAGTCGCC
>JAICMR010000148.1 GCA_025929155.1 Chthoniobacterales bacterium
AAACGAGCTGATCGATTGAATGATCTTCACAATCACCTCCGGCGCGACACCGTTCTTCTCCATCCCAGCGCGCAATTTCACGCTCACTTTTTCCATCCGCTCGGGCGAACGATGGAAGCTGATCGCGCGCCGCAATTCCTCCGCTTCCGCCCCGGAAAAATCAGCCATGATCATCGCGATCTTCAGCATTTGCTCCTGGAAAAGCGGCACGCCTAAGGTGCGTTCGAGCACTGGCTTCAGCCGGTCGTCGAAATAAGTCACCGGTTCCTTGCCCGCCCGTCGCGCGAGATAAGGATGGACCATGTCACCCTGGATCGGCCCCGGCCGGATGATCGCCACTTCGATCACGACGTCGTAAAAACATTTCGGTTTCATCCGCGGCAACGTCGCCATCTGCGCCCGGCTCTCGATTTGGAAAACGCCGATCGTGTCGGCCGCTTGCATCATCTCGTAAGTCGGCGCGTCATCTTTTGGCAGGTGCGCGAGATCGAGCGGCCGGCCGCGTTCACGACAAAGGGTGAACGTGTCCTGCATCACCGCCATCATGCCGAGGCCTAACAAGTCCACCTTCACGATTCCGAGATCTTCGCAATCCTCCTTGTCCCATTGCGCGACGACGCGACCGGGCATGGAGGCGTTCTCCAGCGGCACGACCGAGCTGAGTTTTCCCTGGCAAATGATCATCCCGCCGGAGTGCTGCCCGAGGTGGCGCGGCAACCCGTAAATCGCCCGATACAGCCTAACGAATGCCGGCATGCGCGGGTGCTCGTTAGGCAAACCGGCCTGCTCGATCTGCGCCCGGAGATCGAGCGTGTGCGGGAAATCCCCATTGGCGAAGAGGTGCGAGAAACGGTCGAGAATGTTCGGCGCGAAATGGAGCGCCTTGCCGATCTCGCGGGCCGCGCTCCGTCCGCGATAGGTAATGACGTTCGCGGTCATGGCGGCGCCGTGTTTGCCATAGCGCCGGTAGACTTCCTGGATGACCCGCTCGCGCCGGTCGCCGCTGGGCAAGTCGAGATCGATATCGGGCCAGCCTTTGCGCCCTTCGCTCAGGAACCGCTCGAAAACGAGGTTGCTGCTCACTGGATCGACCGGCGTGATCCCGAGGCAATAACAGACCGCGCTGTTCGCCGCGCTTCCGCGGCCCTGGACCATGATGTCGTTCTCGCGGCAGAAATTGACGATGTCCCAAACGATCAGGAAGTAGCCCGAAAACCCGAGCCGGATGATGAGATCAAGTTCGAACTCGAGTTGCTCTTTTACCTTCCGCGAGATCGCGGCGTAACGCTGTTGCGCGCCGAAAAGGACAATTGTGCGGAGGAACGAAGCCATGTTGTGGCCCTCCGGCACGGGGTAATCGGGGAAATCGTAGCCGATGTTCTCGAGAGAGAAATCGAGGCGCTCGGCAAGGCGAAGCGTGTTGGTTAGGGCAGCGGGCTGGTCGCGGAAGAGCTGCTGCATTTCGCGCGCGCTCTTCAGGTGACGTTCGGCGTTTCTCGTCAGGCGCGTGCCGGCGGCGTCGAGGTGGGTGTGTTCGCGAATGCAGGTGAAAACATCGAGCGCTTCGCGGCCGGCGGGGGTGGCGTGCTGCACGCCATTGGTCGCGAGGAGCGGGAGACGGTGCTGCGCCGCGAGATCGATCAGCGCGCGATTGATGCGCTCTTCGCCCCTAACGAAGTGGCGCTGGAGTTCCACATAGACGCGATCGCGTCCGAAGAGGTCGAGCAACCTTTGCGCGTGGTGCGCAAGTCTTTGGAGAGCGCACTCGTCTCGGGTGCTGGTTGCGGCGTCCTCGCCGCGGCGAACCTTCCTTGTCGTCCAACCTTTTCGAAAAGCTCGTGCCGGTGGGCCACCGTCGCCAGCACCCGGGATGGGTGCGCTCCCCGGAAGCTGTGCGAATCCGACGGGGCAAAGCAGCGCGATCAGCCCTTCGCGGAATTCTGCAACTTCTTCCCAGCGCACCTCGCAGGTTCCTTTCTCGCTGCGGAGATGCGCTTCGGTCAGGAGCCCGCAGAGATTTTTATAGCCGGTTTTGTTTTCCACCAAGAGAGGCAGCTCGCTGCCATCCTCCATCGTTAGGCACGCGCCGATGATCGCGCGCACGCCCTGCTCGCGGCAGGCGACGGAGAAACGTTGGGCCCCGTAAACGCCGTTGCGATCGAGCAGCGCGACCGCTGGCAATTCCAGCTCCGCGGCGCGCTCCGCCAGTTGTTCGGGAAAACTCGCGCCGCGAAGAAAGCTGAAGGCGCTCGAGACGTTAAGTTCGACGTAACTCATCCCGAGCGGAGCGCAGCGGAGTCGAGGGATCCCGTGAAATTTGCAGCGAAGTACAGAGAGCGAAGCGCGGAGAGCGGAGCGAACGCAGCGGAGCCGAACGGATCCCGTGGAGTTTCCGTAAAGCTGCGGTCCACGATTTGAAATGGTGATCTTCCCGGAAATTCGTCGGGATTTCTTGGTTCCCCTGCGCTGCGCGCGGGATGACAAGCGCGCTCTGGCTTAGTCATACGCATGACCGGTTAAGCGCGTTCTGCACTTGCCTTACACTTTCCCACCGCTGGTGCAGGTGAAAGTGCAGGGATAAAGCCGGCCGGATTAATCATACGTGCCTTCTATTTCCCAGCCGCGTCCTTCTTCCCGCACTCTGCAAAGTGCGCCGTTCTCCAACTGCACATCCCACTCCGTGCGCGTCCAGTTTTGCTGGTCCCACCAATCGCCCGAGGCTCGATACGGCCCCTCTGTCGCGATCACCCTTTTGCCTCCCCGAGGGCAGGGCAATGGCAAACGAAAACGACGCAGCGCAGGCCCGAGGATCGGAGCTTCAGATTCGTTAGGCGGGCTCGGCCGTTGCCAGGAAAAAGGCTCGAGATGAAACGCATCGGGCCGGTGCGAATCCTCCATCACCGGCCTGCCGACGCGCGCCGCGCCTAACAATCCCGTGAGCCGGGTGAGCGTTTCGTGCAGCCGGGCCGGATCGCGCAGCGGCGTCTCGAAAAGGTCGAATTGCTGCCGGGCCGGCCGCGCCGGAAGAGCGACGAGCGCGACTGCGAGGATCGGATGTTCGGCACGAAAATCCTCGAGATGCGCCTGGAGGAGCCGGAACAAAATCTCAACCGAATGCGTCGGATCGGGAATCTGGAAACAATGTTCGTAAGTGGTTTTATCCGCGAAGGTGAGGCGGAGGGTAAGCTGCGCTGCGACGAGATAAAGCGCGTCGAGCCGCTGGCTGAGTTGCTCGAGGAAACGCCGCAGAACAAAGAAGAGCGGCTCGGCGGTTTCGATTTCGTGCTCGAACTCGAGCTGTTCTTCGAAAATCTCCGGTGGCCTAACGAGTCGCAAAAGCCGGGTCGATTTGCCCGCGGCCTGTTCCCAAAGCCGGACCGCGGCCGGGCCGAGACGAAGGCCAAGTTGATCGGGCGCGAGGGCGGCAAGATCGCCGAGGGTGTGGATGCCCCACTTGTGAAAAATGGCGAGGAGCCGGGAAATTTGAGCGCCGCGTTCGTCGTGCACGGCGGGAAAATAAGCGAAGCGCGAACATGTTCAATAGAACATTATGTGTCGGAATTGAGTCAGGAGCGAGGGAGAAACGCGAAGTTACGCCTAACAATTGGCGAAGTCGTCAAAGACCCGCGGCGGCCATGCCTGTTGTTGTCTCCCGAGTCGCCACGCTGGCTCGAGCATGGCCACACGACCCAGCGTCTAACCGCTCGGCGCGAGCAGCCGTGTCTTGGCGTCGTTAGGCAAGCTCGAGTGCGCGATCCAGGCCGACGCGCTCCGTGGGTCGCTCCTCAGCCAGGAACGCACAGCCGATTCCGTCTGGCTTTCACGCAGGCCCTCATCCCCGATCGTCGCGGCCCATTGCACCGCGGCTTGCGGATCCGAGCTTTTAATGTGATCCGCGAACGTGCCTACGGCCTGGTCGCGCGACGGGCTATCAGGCAAATGACCGAGCCAATCCGCCGCCGCAGTTGCGTCGCTACTCGCCCAACGATTGATCAGACTCTGCAGCACCTGGGCGCGGGCGGCGCCTTCCGGGAAAGAGGCCGCCCAGGCGCTGGCGGCTTGGGGATCGTTCCCGGCCCATTGCGAGACAATCGCGCTGGCGGCGTTTGCCTGCGCGTCACCGGAAAGACGGTTCACCATCTGGGCAGCGGCGCGCGGATCATTTTCGGCGACAGTCGAGATGATTCCCGGCAGGACCGCGTCGCCCATTGCCCCACCCAAATTCTGGGCCCAGGCGAGCGCGGCTTGGGAATCGCTCTGAGCCCACTGGCGCGCGATCGTCTCGAGCAAGTTCTGCTGCGTGTCACTGCTCACGTGATTCAGAGCAAAATCGGCGGCGGCTTTCGGATCGTTCTCGCTCCAGCGCGAGATGATCGGGCCAAGCGCTGCCTCCCGTGTCGCTCCCTCGGGAAGTTTCTGGGCCCAGCTCACGGCTGCGGTCACGTCGGCATTGGCCAGTTGTTGCGCGATGGCTTTCGCCGCATCCGCCTGTTGGGCGCCCGCTGGTAAAGTTGCGACGTAATCGGCGGCGGCCGTCGGATCGGATTCGGCCCAGCTATTGAGCGCGCTTTGCGAAGCGCGCTTTTGGCCGTCGCCAGCCGGGAGCGTCTGCGTCCAGGCGAGCGCGGCTTGCGGATCGTTCTGGGCCCAGCGGCGCGCGATGTTTTCCGCGGCCTGATCACGCGCGGTGCCAGGTGGAAGTTGGGCGATGACTCCGGAGGCGCGTTGCGGGTCGCTGTTCGCCCAGTTCGACAAAATGTTTTGCATGGCGGCGTTGCGACCCTGGCCGGCAGGCAGACCGCTCGCCCAGGCGAAAGCGGCTTCGGCATTCTGGTTGGCCCATGTCGCGGCCACGACCTGCACGGCTTGATCGTGCGCGGCGCCCGCCGGGATTTGCGCGGCGCGGGCAGCGGCGGCGACCGGATCGCTGTTCGCCCAACTGGAAAAGATCGGCCAATAAAGACTACGCCCGGAGCTGGTCGCCGGCAGCGATTGAAGCAAGGCGAGCGCGCTTTGCGGATCCTTCTCTGAAAGCGCGGAGACGACTGCCTGCAGGGCGCGCTCGCGTTCTTGGCCGGGCGCGAGTTGCAGCACCCAGGCTTTGGCCGCGTTCCCATCTTTCTCCGCCCACGAACGCACGGCCGCCATGATCATCATCGAGCGCTCCGAGGCGTTCCCGGTCGTCTGCGCAAATCCGAGCGCCGTTTGCGGATCGGCTTCCGCCCATTTCCCGAAGAGCATCGAGATGAGCATCATTTTGCGCCGCTGATTCGGCAGCGCTTGCACGGCGTCGAGAACGGGCCGGACGTCTTTCGGATCGAGGTTATCGATCAACTTGCTGAGCTCGGTGAAGCCGTGGCGATTGGAAGAGATCGCGAGCGCGTTCTTGATCGCGGCGACGACGGAATCGATCGAGGCGGGCGTCGCGCTCGCCGATGGGCTGTCGCCGGAGCGATGGGTGGAGATATCGGTCAGAACGTTAGGCGGCGGCGAAAAAAAACGGTCGGAGGGAGCGGCGGAGTCGTTCGGATGGGTCGCGACTCGCCGCGGAGGCAACGCATAACGATCAAGCAAAACCCCTGCGGCGAATGCGCCGGTCGCGAGGAAAAGCCCGAGGTAAAGAGGCTTCATGCGAGGAGATTAGTGTGAAAAAGAAGAGTCGCTAAAGAATTTTCGGCGACACGGCGGGAACGCGACGGGGAGAGCGACGGCAGGATCCGGGGAGCGCATGCGCCTCGCGTCAGGGTTTCGGCACCTCGCCGAAAACCCTTTGAAGGCCCAGCGCGAGGCGCATCTCCAGAGAGTCCGAAACTTAGACTCGGCGGTTCACCGCGGTGGGGATCGGGGATCCCGTCCTCAGTGCGAATCCGGAGACCGGGATTTCTCCGTGATGCAATTTTTCTCGTTTACAAAGCGGGCCGCTTGTCCCCATGCTCGACGCAATGAAATCCTCCATCCTCCACACACACACACTCGCTTCTGGCAGTGTGCGTTTCTTCGGTCACGCTGCTTCTGAGCAGCGCGTCTTGCTTCCTGGAGGCCTGTCCTCCCGACACACAGGCGTCAATGCCTGCCAACGAAGAGACACTCGATCAGCTCTATCAACCGCCTCCGCCCAATGACCCGGGCATTTTGCACCGCTATCGCTTCGCGCCAGACCCAGCGGTGTATGGTCCAGGCCAGTACCCGACGGTGCTGATGCTTCCGCCCGACGTCTTTACCGTGGAATACGGCGACCACGGCAACATGAGCGAGCGCTGGGCCACCAAAGATCTACAGGATGCCGGCTACCTGGTCTTTCAGGTCGATCATCGCCTGGCGCCTCCAAACACGCTTCCCGGCCAGGCTACGGACGGCCGGGCCCCCTTTCAAACCGATGATCTCAAGCGCCACATTCTGGGCGCGCTCGCCGACCATCAGTGCAATGGCAGCATCTATCTGGTAGGAGGCTCTGCGGGTGGCACTCTGGTTCTTTGGTGCGCGCTGGATCCTGCGCCCGGCAACGTCCCCCAGTGGGATGAGCCAGCGAGAGCACATATCAAAGCCGTCGTCAGCCTTTCCGGACCCACCAATTTTTGCGATTGGAACAATCCCGGCAACATCCCTTCGGACGCGCTCGCGAAGTTCGAGAATGCCCTCGATAATTATGTTGGCCTGCCGGATCAGACCAAGTGCGATGATGATCCGACTGGGAAATTGAACCACGCTTCCCCGGCCTGGTTAGTAACCAATGGCGCGACTAGCAGCCCGCCGCCAATGA
>JAICMR010000218.1 GCA_025929155.1 Chthoniobacterales bacterium
AGCAGGCAACGCTCACGATCCAGAGCGCGCTGACCTGCAACTCCGACGCGACCTACACCTGCACCTTCCAAGCCAAGGCCAACAAAGCCCGCACCGACGAAGTGATCGCGAATGGAGTCACCATCAACGGCGCCGCCTTGAACCTGATCGGTCAGGCCGAGGGCCGCCTGAGACGCGGCCTGGCCCTGACCTTGATCAGCAACACAAGCGCCAGCCCCATCAACGGCACCTTTAATAACTTGCCCGACGGCGCAGTCATCAGTGTGGGCGGCAACAATCTCCAAGCCAGCTACGAAGGCGGCGACGGCAACGATCTCACACTGACGGTGGTCCGGTAGGACGGGGATTCGCGGGACGACCGCCGCTCGAACTCCCGACATCTATTCCTGCTCGTGCTCGCAATCCTACTCGTGCTCCTGCTCGTCTGACTGCGGATCGATCACGAGCACGAGCACGATTACGAGTAGGAGTCAGACCCGCCGCACGCGAAGAATGTGCGCGGGTTGCACGCCGGGATGCAGCGCGACGTAGTTGCGGCGGCCGTGCCAGACGTAACGATCGCCGGTCAGGAGGTCTTCCACTTCATAGCTGTCCCCGCCGATTTCTCCGAAATCCTCGACCGGCGCATGAACAAAAGCCGTCTGCGTGTGGAGCGGGTCGAGATTCACCGCGACGAGGATGATGCTGTCGCGGGCAGGAGTCATCTTGCTGTAGAAAAGGATCTGGTCGTTTTCTGCAAAGTGAAAACGCAGGTTGTCGTAAAGATGAAGCGCGCGGTTCTCGCGCCGGATTCGGTTCAGTTTCGTGATCAGCTCCTTGATGTTGCCGGGCGCATTCCAGTCGCGCTCCTTGAGCTGATATTTTTCGGAGTCGAGATATTCTTCGCGGCCGGGAAGCGCTTCGTTTTCACAGAGCTCGAATCCGCTGTAGATGCCGTAAACGCTCGATAAAGTCGCGGCGAGCACGGCGCGAATCATGAACATGGGGCGTCCGCCGGTCTGCAAGTGAAGCGGCAGAATATCGGGCGTATTCGTGAAGAGATTGCCGCGGAAATACTCCTTCATCTCCGTCTGCGTCAGTTCGGTGAAATATTCCACGAGCTCAGCCTTTTCCGTCCGCCAGGTGAAATAAGTGTAACTCTGGGTAAACCCAGCTTTCGCGAGCGCCTTCATCATTTTTGGCTTCGTGAACGCCTCCGAGAGGAAGATCACGTCGGGGAATTTCTCGCGCACGCCGGTGATCAGGTATTCCCAAAAGGCGACCGGCTTAGTGTGCGGATTATCGACCCGAATGATGCGCACCCCGCGCTCTGCCCAGAAGAGGATGATGCTTTTCATCTCGTCCCAAAGCGCCTGCCAGTTTTCGCAGCGGAAATTAAGCGGGTAGATGTCCTCGTACTTTTTCGGCGGGTTCTCGGCGTATTTGATCGTGCCGTCCGGACGTTTATAGAACCACTCCGGATGCTCCTCGACGTAGGGATGATCGGGAGAACAGTTGATCGCGAAATCGAGAGCGATCTCCATCCCGCGCGCCTTGATTTGCTTCTCCAGCCAGGCGAAATCCTTGAGCGTGCCTAACGATGGCTCGACGTCCTTGTGGCCGCCGCCGTTCGGCAGCTTGAGGTGGCGATTGCCGATCGCATACGGCACGCCCGGTTCGCCCGGTTCGCTCGTGACGGAGTTATTGCGGCCTTTGCGATTCGTCACGCCGATCGGATGGATCGGCGGAAAGTAGATCACGTCGAAGCCCATCGCTTTCGCGTCATCGACCCGTCCGAGGCAATCGCGGAAGGTCGAGCCGCGCTCCGCGGAGCCTTCGGCGGAGCGCGGGAAAAATTCATACCAGGCGGCGGTGCGAGCCCGCACGCGATCGACGATCACACGCGGCGGCGGAACATATTGGGTCGCGCCGGAACGGGGCGCGTAAGTCGCCATCAGGATCGCGAGCTCGCCCGAGTGCGCGACCTTGTTCACTTCGGAATTTTCGCCCTTTCGCATCTGGTCCGCGAACTCGCGCAACCGTTTCCCATCTGCGCCGCGAGCCCGGCGGCTGACGAGTCTAAGCAACTCGGCGCCCTCGAGTTTCTCGCTATTCAGATTCGGAATTCCGGCGTCGAATTTCGCCGCAAACTCGTGCCGCCAGCCGGCAAAGGAGTCGGTCCACGCTTCGACGGTGTATTCATAGGTGGCATTTTGGTAGAGGGCGCAGATACCGCGCCAGCGATCGTTGTCGACATGGCTCATAGCTGTCTCGTGCCATTCCCGCTCGCCGAGGACGCGCCATTTTAAAACCGCCGCGACAACATCATGCCCGTCTTTGAAAACGTCGGCTTCCACGACCATGTCTTCGCCCACGACTCGTTTGATCGGGTAACGCCCGCTATCGATGAGCGGCTGGAGGTCCTCGATCACGGCGGCGGGGAATTGGCTGGGCATGCGCACCAATCAATCGAGATTCGCTCCCGACGAAAGCGCAAATGCCGGGCGGAAGATCAACCGCAGAGAACGCAGAGGATGTTGAGAAGAGAATCAGAGGGCCCGGAGGTCACCCTGGGCACAGTGGAGCGAAGCGGAACGGAGTCGAATAATCCCGCAAAGCAGCCGTGCCGTCCGCTTCCTTCAGTCGCACGAAACCGAGGCATTTCCGGTGACGCTTCTTGGAGGCCGCGCGGGATCCTTCGACTCCGCCCGCTCCGCTCGGGATGACGGCTGCGCACCGCGTCCTCTGCGGTCAGTTTCTGATCACACCGCGAAGTAAAACGCCGCCTCG
>JAICMR010000006.1 GCA_025929155.1 Chthoniobacterales bacterium
AACGGCCCCGGCGGTGACGAAGCCGGCATGTCGTCCCATCAGTTTCACCAGCGCGATGCCTGCGGGAACGCTCCGCGCTTCGGTGTGCGCACAATCAAGGACGCGGGCCGCTTCCTCGACCGCGCTGAAAAATCCGAACGTGCGGGAAACAAAACGGACATCGTTGTCGATCGTTTTCGGCACACCGACCACCGCGAGGGGATGGCCGCGACGTCGCGCTTCCTTATAAAAATCGTTCGCGCCGCGCTGCGTACCGTCGCCGCCAACGGTGAAGAGAATGTTCACATTACGCGCGATCAAATGATCAACCGCGCGGTTGATATCGACCGGTCCGCGTGAAGATCCGAGGATCGTCCCGCCTTTTTGATGAATGCCATCAATAACGGGAGGCGTTATCTGAATCGGTTCCACGCCGCACGCCGGATCAAGCCCGCTATATCCGCCGCGGAAACCGAGCACTTCGGCTACGCCATAGCCGTAATGCAATTCGAGAAAGAGCGAGCGGATGACGTTGTTCAGGCCGGGGCAAAGGCCCCCGCAAGTGACGATGCCGGCGCGCGTTTTTTCTGCGTCGAAGAACAACTTCGCGCGCGGGCCAGCGAGTTGGAATTGCAGCCCAGGCTCCGCCCCCGCTTCGATCCGCTCGGGGATGCGAATTTCGTCACTAACCGTATGGCTGTTTCTCGAATTGAAACGCGCTTCGCCTAACGTGGGAACGTTCATCGGAAAAGGACGATCGCCAAAACCTGCGCTGACAAGATACGCAGCAAAGTCGTTAGGGGATAAACCGTGGCGTAGCCCACCGTCGGTGCATCCGAGCCGGCAATGTTGCAGGCGAAGGCGAGCGCCGGCGGATCGGTCATGCTGCCGGCAAGCAGGCCGCTCAGATCCATGAAATTCATTTTCAAAACGGCGCGCGCGAAAATGCCGATGCAGATGATCGGCAAAATAGTGACGCACGCGCCAGCGAGCAGCCAATGAAATCCGGTCGCGCTAAAGACCGTGACAAAAAATTTGGCGCCCGCGCCCAATCCGACGGCCGCGAAGAAAAGTGCAATGCCAAATTCGCGAAAGGCGAGATTCGTGTTCGCCGGCATGTGCCAGACCTGCCGGCGAATGCGGCCGATGCGACCAAGAATGAGTGCGACGATGAGTGGACCGCCAGCCAGTCCGAGCCGGATCGGATAGGGCAAACCCGGAACTGGAATTGGCATTGTTCCCAGGACGATCCCGAGGACGATGCCGATAAACAACGGAATGAAATGGGTTTCGTTTAGCTCCTTGATCGAATCGCCCACGGCCGCGGCGGCTTTCTCGAGATCTTCGTCGCGCCCGACAATGTTGATCTTGTCGCCAAATTGCAGTCGCAAACCCGGCACGGCTGACATCTCGATATCCGCCCGGGTGACGCGCGTTACGGCCACGCCAAAACGATCGTCGAGATCGAGTTGGTCCACCGTCTTTCCGAGGACATCGCGCTCGGTCACAAGGACGCGACGGAAAGTGATGTTGCTCTGCGTCAGAACAAGATCTTCATCGCTGCGCCGACCAACCAGGCCTTCGAATCGATCGAGCCCGGCGCGCGTGCCGACAATGGCGAGCCGATCGTTTCCGCGAATCGTCGTCGCATCCGTTGCGGCGACGGTTTCTGTGCCGTGTCGGACACGTGCGATAGTGATGCCCGATTCAATCCGACCCGGAATCGCGTCAAGCCGAACGCCTTCGAGATTCGGATTCGTGACCACGAGCGTCCGGCGCTCGAGCGGTTCGATTCGCGCGCGATTCTTGGCCGCGAATTCCGCGGCTTCCCGCGCGGGATCGATCCGGAAGATTTTTTTCAGCAAGAGAAGGGTTCCAATAATCCCGATGATCGCGCCCGGATAAGCGACGGCGTAACCGAGCGCCGGCAAAGCCAGACGATCCGGCGCGATGTTCGGAAGGGTCGAAAGGGTTTGCGAACCGGCGCCCAGCGAGGGCGTATTCGTGACGGCGCCGGAGTAAATGCCCAGCACGGCCGCCATATCGAATCCGGCCAGTGCACCGATAAGTGGCGCGCCAACCGCACCCAGCGTGACGATCGTGGCGGCGAGCAAATTCAATCTTAGACCTTGATGCTTCAGCGCAGCAAAAAATCCCGGCCCAAGTTGCAGTCCAATGGTGAAGACGAAAAGAAGCAGGCCGAGCTCTTTTACGAAATGCAGGGTGTGTTGATCGACTGGATTGCCGAAGTGGCCCACGACAATTCCAGCGAAGAGAACGCCGGCCGTGCCAAGGCCGATGTTGCGAAATTTAAGACTGCCAAGGGCCATGCCGAGGACGCAGACAAAAGCGAGCGCGCCAATCGCGTGGGCGACCGGTTGAGTGCGATGAAGTTCAAATAGCCAGCTCACCTTGGTGAAGAATGCGGCGCATTTTCCACCTTGCGAGACTTCGGCGGGCTGGACCATCGGCCTTTGGTCTCATAGAGGGAAATCCAGGGTACGGGATCCTTTTACGAGATCGCCCATTCGTCCCCGGGATTGGGACGACCTCAGCGATTCCACCGTTATGACGAATATCCGAACCGGCATCAGCGCCGAGGAAATCAAACAGGCCTTTCTCGACAACATGCACTGCGCACTCGCTCGCTCTGAGAGCGTGGCGACACAGCAAAATGTCTACTACGCGCTCGCCCTCACGGTACGTGACCGACTTTTCGCCCACACCATCGGCACGATCGGAAAGTATGGCGGGGCCAATGCGCGCCGCGTCGCTTATCTCTCCGCGGAATATCTTCCTGGCCCGCAGCTCGCGAATAATCTGCTCAGTCTCGGCATCACCGAAGCCACGCGCGACGCGATGCAGTCGTTAGGCTATGATCTCGACCAGATCATTGCCGAGGAAGATGAACCGGGTCTCGGTAATGGCGGCCTGGGGCGCCTCGCCTCCTGTTACATGGATTCGCTTGCCTCGGTGGAAGTGCCCGCAATCGGCTACGGCATTCGTTACGAGTTCGGAATTTTCGACCAGGTCATTCGCGATGGCTGGCAGGAGGAGATCACGGACAAATGGCTGCGCCAGGGCAACGCCTGGGAGATCGCACGACCTGGGATTAACTACCGGGTGAAGTTTGGCGGTCATACCGAGTCGTCTGTCGATGAGCAGGGCCGGCTGGTGATGCACTGGATCCCCGAGACGGAAGTGACCGGCGTCGCCTACGACACGCCGGTGCTTGGTTATGCGGTGGAGACCTGCAACGCGCTGCGTCTCTGGAAAGCGGAAGCGGTCGAGTCATTCGACTTCGCTTCCTTCAACCACGGCGATTACTACCGTGCCGTGCAGGACAAAATGAATTCGGAGAACATCACCAAGGTTCTTTATCCAAATGACGAACTCGCAGTCGGCAAAGAGCTGCGCCTAAAGCAACAATACTTTTTCTCGAGCTGTTCGTTACAGGACATGCTGCGCATTCACGCATCGTTGGGAGGAACGCCGGCGGATTTCCACGAGAAATGGGCGGTGCAATTGAACGACACGCATCCGGCCATGGCGGTGGCAGAATTAATGCGGCTGCTCGTGGACGAGCACTCTCTAGACTGGGATGAAGCGTGGCAAATCACGCGGGAAACGTTTGCTTATACGAACCACACCCTGCTTCCGGAAGCGCTGGAGAAATGGAGCGTCAAGCTTTTCGGTGCACTGCTGCCCCGCCATCTCGAGATCGTCTACGAGATCAATCGCCGATTTCTCGAAGAGCTGCGCGCGAATCCGGAGATCGATGAGGCAGGCATGGCGCGGCTCTCGTTGATTGACGAAAGCGCCGGCCGTTTCGTGCGGATGGCGAACCTCGCCACAGTAGGTAGTCATGCCGTCAATGGCGTCGCGGAATTGCACTCTGCTCTGCTCAAGCAAACCGTGCTGCGCGATTTTGCCGACCTTTGGCCAGAGAAATTTTGCAACGTGACCAACGGCGTAACGCCGCGCCGTTTTGTGGCACTGAGCAATCCGGGACTGACGAAGTTAATCACGAGCGTGATTGGCGAAGGCTGGCTGAAGGATCTCAATCGCCTGCGTGACCTCGAACCGCTGGCCGAGGATGCTGGATTTCAGGAGCAATGGCGCGAAGTGAAGCTGGCTAACAAGCGCCGCCTCGCCGCGCTCATCGCCGAACGAACCGGGACCAAAGTGGCACCCGAATCGCTTTTCGATGTGCTGGTGAAACGCATTCACGAATACAAGCGGCAACATCTCGCTGCGCTCCACATTCTCACTTTGTATCTGCGGTTGCGAAACAATCCTGGGGCCGACATTCCTTCGCGGACATTCATCTTCGGCGGGAAAGCGGCGCCCGGTTATTTCATGGCCAAGCGCATCATCAAATTGATTAACGCGATCGGTGAAGTCGTGAACGCTGATCCCGATGTGCGGGACCGGCTCAAGGTCGTGTTCTTTCCGGACTTTAACGTGAGGAACGCGCAATTCATTTATCCCGCGGCAAATTTATCAGAACAAATCTCCACTGCCGGGAAAGAAGCGAGCGGCACCGGTAACATGAAGTTTGCGCTCAACGGCGCGCTCACCATTGGCACACTCGACGGCGCCAACGTGGAGATTCGTGAAGAAGTGGGCGCGGAAAATTTCTTTCTTTTCGGCCTAACGACAAAAGAAGTGATGATCCTAAAAACGGGCGGATATCGACCGCGCGAGTATTACGCTCAGAACGCGTCTTTGCGCGGAGTGATTGATTTCATCGCCAGCGGCGCTCTCGGTCGCGGCGACAAGGAATTGTTCCGGCCGATTGTAGAGAACCTATTAAACGACGATCCATTTTTCCTGCTCGCTGACTACCAGGCTTACATGGATGCGCAGGAACGAGTCAGCACACTCTGGCGCGACCAACGCGCCTGGACGGGCCAGTCGATTCTCAACACCGCGCGCATGGGAAAATTTTCCTCCGATCGCTCCATTCGCAATTACTGCGAGCGCGTTTGGAAGATCCGACCTGCAAAATAAAACCACGCTGATGTCGCTGACCAAGATCGCGGAAATTTACGGCCACCAGGTCATCGTTTCACGAGCTGATCCAACAGTCGCGGCGCTCTTCAGCCTCGCGCGGTGTGCGGTGGAAAGCGCCATCGGTCGGAGCGGCACGAGCACAGGCGGATACGAATCTCGGGAGCTGCGCGACCGAGCCGAGGTTCATTTTTGTGGGGCGTTGTGACCGAAGCCGTCGCAAAGATGAAAAAGGAGATCGATAGAGGTGTCGCCATCTCGGTCTTGGTAAAGGTAAACCCGATCTGGTCGTTAGCTGAGACATTCGATCCGATCGAGCTTGCGCGAGACGATGCGATTTATGGCGGGAAAGTGCGTCAAGCCGGCAGAGTGCCCATCCAGAATTTTACAGGCGGCGGCGCTTTCCCTTCGGTGCCGGGAACAAGGACATGGCGCCGGCCTCAATCGCGGAACACCTGCATCGCGCCACCGAGCATTACCCGATCTCTCATTGGCCACGTGGTTGATGGCAGTAACCTTTCGTTAGGGGATAATCTCGACATTGCGGAGAAGCTGCTCGCCCGTTCTGCGAAGAACGATCTCGTGCTCGAGAAGATTGTCGCGTCGCAAAGCGATCCGGCTGTTTGCCAAGGCCCGCTCTTTTTTACGGCCTGCATCCCGCCGAGTTGGCGGAGGAACCGGAAGGTTGGTGCGATTTTGCGACGCGCTCCTTGCACGACACGAGCGTCGCGGCCGAGCGCGCCTCATGCTGCTGGCGGGTCCTTCGGCGCGGGACTCGAGGGCAAGCCCCCGCGGTGAACTCACGGAACTCGGGAGACAAGATGCTTTCAACCCCACGCCGGCCTAACGAGTTACTCGCATGTCTAAGTAAGGCGCGATGAGTCTGCGCGTCTGGCCCGGTGCTCCTTCCCCTCTTGGTGCGACCTGCAAAGATGGCGGGGTGAATTTCGCGATCTTCTCCGAGAACGCGGCCAGGGTTGAGTTGTGTCTTTTCGACTCGGCCACAGCAGCAAGCGAATCGCAGCGTCTCCCCTTGCCGGAAAAAACAAATCAGGTCTGGCACGGCTTCCTGCCGGACGCGGCGCCGGGCCAAATCTATGGCTACCGCGCTTATGGGCCCAACGAAGCATGGCGCGGACATCGGTTTAATCCGCGCAAGCTCCTGCTTGATCCTTACGCCAAGGCAATCGCACGCGACTTAATCTGGGAGGAGACAATCCATGATCCAGATGGCGAGAGGCGTCATGCGCACCGCTTGCGCGCGTCGTCGATCATCGGGTGAAGGGTTTGCCTAACGACAAGCCGCAAACGTCATGGCATGAGACGATCGTTTACGAACTGCACGTGAAAGGATTCACGAAACAGCACCCTGACGTGCCCGAGAATCTTCGCGGCACCTATGCCGGTCTCGCCTCGAGCGCAGCGATCAGGCACTTTCACGAGCTGGGCGTCACGGCAGTCGAGCTACTTCCGGTTCATTATCACGTTGACGAACAGTTTCTGGTCGCGCGGGGTTACTCAAACTACTGGGGCTACAACACGATTGGCTTCTTTACGCCGGACCCGCGTTACGCCGCCAGCGGCATCGAAGGTGTCGTCGAAGAATTTCGTGAAATGGTGCGCGCGCTGCACGCGGCCGGCGTCGAAATCATTCTCGACGTCGTCTACAACCATACCGGCGAGGGCAGTGCGCACGGTCCGACGCTCTCGTTTCGCGGCATCGACAATTCCTCCTACTACCGGTTGGAAAGGAACGGAGAGAACTACATCGATTTCACCGGTTGCGGGAACTCACTCCACGTCGCTCACCCGCGAACGCTCCAACTGATCATGGATTCGCTGCGTTACTGGGTGACGGAGATGAACGTCGACGGCTTTCGCTTCGATCTCGCCGCCGCGCTGGCCCGTGATTCATGGGAAGTCGATCGTCTCAGTTCTTTCTTCGACATCATCCAGCAGGATCCAATTCTGTCGGAGGTAAAGCTGATCGCCGAACCCTGGGACGTCGGCCCGCAAGGTTATCAGGTAGGGAATTTTCCAGTGTTGTGGAGCGAGTGGAATGGAAAATATCGCGATTGCGTGCGGCGATTTTGGAAAGGGAATGGCGGAACGATCAGCGAGTTCGCCTCGCGCCTCACTGGCAGCAGCGACCTCTATGCGGACGACGGACGCCGACCGAGCGCGAGCGTCAACTTTATCACGGCCCACGATGGATTCACGCTGCGCGATCTGGTCAGCTACAACCAGAAGCACAACGAAGCGAACGGCGAAGAAAATCGGGATGGCACGAACGACAACGAGAGTTGGAATTGCGGCGCGGAAGGCCTAACGAATGAAGGAGCGATCAACCAACTCCGCGCCCGACAGCAGCGAAATTTCCTCGCCACGCTTTTCCTTTCCCAAGGTGTTCCGATGCTTCTCGCAGGCGACGAAACCGGCAAAACGCAACGCGGCAACAACAATGCTTATTGCCAGGATTCCCCGCTCGCCTGGCTGGATTGGAATCTTTCGGATGAACAGCGCGACCTGTTCGGGTTCGTCCGCAAAGTCATCGAGCTTCGCAAAACGGAACCAATCTTTCGCCGGCGCCGCTTTTTCCAGGGCCGTCCGATTCATGGCGCCGATATCCTAGATATTTACTGGCTGAAGCCGGATGGAACGGAAATGTCCGAACAGGATTGGAACGCGCATCATGCTCGCTGTCTCGGGATGTGTCTAGTGGGCGACCAGATCGATGAAACAGACGGGCGCGGCGAGCGCATTGTCGGGAACACCTTTGCCATTCTCTTCAACGCGCACCATGAAGCGGTTTCATTCCGGCTGGGCGCACGGCAACGAAACATTCGCTGGACTTGCGTGCTCGATACCGGTGCGGCTGACGAATCCAAACGCGTTTTCGAGGAGATGAGCAACTTTCCGTTATTCCCCCGATCGCTCGCGGTCCTTCGCGGGGAACCCGCCACTGGAGTTGCCGATTTGGACCTGACCACCACATGAGCAAATCAGAATCTTTTTTCGGGCAATCCGATGTCGTTAAGCTGAGTGACGAGGACGCCGCGACGGCGCTGGTCGAGCGCGCCGTCACTGGTCTCTGGGAAGTGGTGAATGAACTGACCCGTTTGCGCCGAACGACCCGGCAGAATTATCGCGTCACAATTTTCGGCTCAGCCCGCCTCAAACGAGGCACACTGGCTTACGACCACGTGAAGGACTTAGCCGCCGAGCTGACTAGAATGGGCTGCGACATCATGAGCGGTGGCGGACCGGGGCTCATGCAAGCGGCGAACGAAGGGGCCAATTCGGCCGACCCTGAGGCAAAGCATCGTTCGGTCGGCATTCGGGTCGATCTTCCATTCGAGCAGGAACTGAATCCATTCGTCGGTCAGGCCTACCAACACGCCACCTTCTTCTCAAGGCTGCATCATTTCATGATTGTCTCCGACGCGTTCATCGTTGTCCCCGGCGGGATTGGCACGCTTTTGGAGATGACGCTCGTCTGGCAGCTCCTCCAGGTGCGAAAGCTTTACAACACGCCGCTCATCCTCGTGGGGAAAATGTGGCCCAACTTGGTGGAATGGGCGCGCCGCTCGATGTTACAGGAAGGAAACGAGCTTGCGAGCGAAGTCGATTTCAGTATCGCGCACTGCGTGAACACGATCGAGGAAACGACCGCACTTGTTCGGACAAATCGCGACGCGTGGCTGGCTGGTCAGAAGTCCCAGACTGACGCGGAATAACTGCCGCCCCGGCTCAGTTGAGCTGCAACGACTGAAGTGCTTCACGGAGAATTCCGGCGCTGCGGCGGAGTGCGGCGCGCTCGCTTTCTTCTAGCGGCAAAGGGATTGTCGCGAGCGCACCGCCCCCGCCGACCAGATGCGGCAAAGCCAGCGTAACTCCGTCGCAATCGGGCACGCCGTTGATGCGCGAGCAAATCGTCAGGATGGCACGTTGATCGTGCAGCAAGACATCGACAATGCGGGCGACCGCGCCGCCGATTCCGTAATAGGTCGCACCTTTGCCGGCGATGATGTGATAGGCCGCGCGGCGCACATTCTCATCGATCTGCGCCCGATCCGCTTCCGTGAGCGCTCTGCCGTGAACCTTGGCAAAATCATTCAAGGCCAGCCCGGCAATGGTGGATTGCGACCAGGCCAGGACTTCCGAATCGCCGTGCTCGCCGAGCACGTAAGCGTGCACATGCCGCGAATCAACATCGAAGTGGCGGCCGAGCAGAGTTCGGAAACGCGCGGTATCGAGAGTCGTTCCCGAACCGATCACACGCGTGGCCGGCACATTGAACTCGGCCGCAAAATGGGCGGTGAGTTGCGTCATGATGTCTACCGGGTTGGTCACAACAAGCAGAACCGCATCGGGCGCGTGATGAAGAACGGAAGGAACAATCTGTCGGAAAACATCAGCATTACGCTGCAATAATTGCAGACGCGTTTCGCCCGGTCGTTGGGCGACACCGCCGGCGATGATGACAACCCTGGCTTCCGCCAGATCTCGATAATCTCCCGCACGTACCACGAGCGGACGCGCAAACGGGATCGCGTGCGAAATATCGTTCGCCTCTGCCTCCGCGCGCGCGCGTTTCAAGTCGACGAGCACGATCTCGCGGCCAACTCCACTCATCACCAGCGCGTAGGCGGCCGTCGATCCGACCAGTCCGCAACCGACGACTCCGATTTTCATCGAGCGATCAAATCATTCGTTAGGCGAGGCCGATTTCACGGGCCGGAGAGCAAGCTGGCCTCTGCGGGCGAAGTTGATGGATTCCCCGAGGATGCGCAGAGCTTCCTGCGGCGCATGGAAGCCGGAGGAGTTTTCTGCCTCGACAAAATCCAGATAGAACTGCGCTTTTCGCTGGAAATCTTGTGCCGAAGTAACCTGCAACTGCGGTGCATTGGCGGCGCGCGCTGACTTGAGATCGCCGATCAACTCCACCAGCGCGTCCATCGCAAGATCGCGCATGTGCTGGGTTCGCTCCTGAATCGCTTCAGTGCGCTCCTTTAACTCTGACTCCGGCCACTTGTGACAGACCTGACAGGCGTTGTTGATATTCAATAGCGGGCTGCGCACGTGGTGGTCGCTGATCTTCAGGGCGCCTACCCGTTTATAGGGCATGTGACAATCGGCGCATGCCACCCCGGAGCGGGCGTGGATTCCCTGGTTCCACATTTCAAATTCCGGATGCTGTGCTTTTAGCACAGGTGCGCCGGTATCGGCGTGAGACCAATCCTTGAATTGCACCGTGTCGTAGTAAGCCAGGATTTGGTCTACCTTCAGTCCATTCACCCAGGGATAGACCAGTCGCTTTTCTGCGCCCTTGAAGTAATACTCCACGTGACACTGGCCGCAGACGAAACTGCGCATCTCTTGTCGAGTAGCATCGCGGTTGACATCGTAGTTCTGCACACCTGTGCTGGCCTTCAGGACCCGCATGCCTTCGATGAAACCTGGCCGCGTGATGCGAAGCTGCATCGTCTTCGGGTCGTGACAATCAATGCATGCAATAGGATGATTAACGAGTTTGCGCGCTTCAAAGAAGGACATGTGATTGAACTTCTCGAAGCCTTTCATCAAATCGCCGTTCCCGGCTTTGGTGTAAGGGACCTCGATCGAAGCGTGACAATGCAGACAGGTGCCCGGTTGTTTCCCGGCCTGTTGACGTTCGGTATAAGTCTGATCGTCGAGCATGTAAGCGTGTCCTCGTTCCTCTCGAAAATCTTTCGCGAAAGCATAACCGGCCCAGATTATCTTCAGGCGCGGATCTTCTTCGATGCGCGACTGCGCTACGACGGAACGCGGATCGGCATGGGTCGGTGTGCGCTCCATTGCTTCGCTTCCACCGTAACGTGTGCGCACCTGATCTGTGGTGCGCCGGTAATCGTCATATTGCATGGGAAAATCCTTTCCCCAGACTGCCGGGTCCTCGGTCTCATTTGTCAGTTCCACCACTCGAAAGAACGGGTTTCGCGCCTCCTGTTTGTGCTGAAAGATTGAGACCAGCAGGAACATGCCACCCACGGCACCTAGCGCGGCTCCGAGAACGAGGACGCTGAAGACCGTTAGCGGGCGTGACCGATAGAAGTTTAAGAAGCGATCCTTGAACCTACTCATAACCTCCTACTCCCAGTGGCCGACGTTGGCGTGACAACGAACACACGAAATCGCCGTCGCATAAGTTTTCACTGCTTCCATGTCATGCACAATGTCCCGATGACATTCGCGACATGCGTCTTCCGTGACGCGCAGGCTCCGATCCTTGATTTGAATCGGTTCGTGAAACTCGCCCGTGGTAAAGGCGAGCGAATGAAAGAATCCGTGCTCTGCCTTGGTGAAATATTTTGCCAGAAGGCCATGCGGGGTATGGCAATCATTGCAGGTGGCGACGGACCGATGGCTGGCCTTTGTCCAGGCGTCGAGGTGATCCTGCATGATGTGACAGTTGGCGCACGCCCGAGGATCGTTGCTCAAATACGACGCACCCTTCGCGTATGCGAAAGTGTAAGCGCCGATCCCGGCCGCGCCGCCGACCACGAGTGCGATCAAGGTCGCAAGCAGCACCGTTAATTTGGTCGGCGCTGTCACCGAACGGCGGGCCCGCGTGGCCTTCATGGAATTGCACGATCTCAGCCCTTTGGGCCAGCCGCCTTTACTTCTGGACTCGCGCCCGCCGCGTAGGTCTCAAAGTTTTTGTTAAATAGGCCGGCCAGTTTCTTTGCTGTGGCGTCGTAGCCGGCTTTATCGCTCCAACTTTCGCGTGGCCGCAAAATCTCCGATGGCACATCAGGAACTTCGGTTACGATTTCAAATGCGAAGACGGGATCGCGTTCGGTCTTCGCGCCTGCGAGCGCGCCGCTGTGAATCGCATCGATGATGACGCGCGTGTTTTTGAGGCTGATCCGTTGGCCGACCCCGTGGCCACCGCCGCTCCAGCCGGTGTTAACCAGCCAGATGCGCGTTTTGTGTCTGCGCATCTTCTCCGCCAAAAGCTCCGCATACTTGCTTGGATGCCAGACAAGAAACGGTCCGCCAAAGCACGGTGAAAATGTCGCCTGCGGTTCGGTCACGCCCATTTCCGTTCCCGCTACCTTCGCCGTATAGCCACTCATGAAATGATACATGGCGTGTGCAGGCGAGAGCGAAGCCACCGGCGGCAGTACCCCGAAGGCGTCGCAGGTGAGAAAAATCACGTCCGAGGGATGACCGGCGACACACGGAATCTTGGCGTTCCTGATAAACTCGATCGGGTAAGCGCCGCGCGTGTTTTGCGTGATACTGACGTCGGTGTAGTCAACGCTGCGATCGTCGTCGAGCACGACGTTTTCCAAAACCGCGCCGAAACGCAAGGCTTGGAAAATATCGGGCTCGCTTTCGGGCGTAAGATTGATCGCCTTGGCGTAACAGCCGCCTTCGATATTGAAAATGCCGTCATCGGTCCAGACGTGTTCGTCATCGCCGATGAGATGCCGTTTGGGATCGGCCGAAAGTGTTGTCTTGCCCGTCCCGCTGAGACCGAAGAGAAGGGATGAGACCCCGCTTTTTTTGTCCGCGGTGGCGGAACAATGCATGGAAAGGAGGCCGCGTTTTGGCGCTAAATAATTAGCCACAGTGAAGACGCCCTTCTTCATTTCACCGGCGTATTCCGTTCCGAGAATCACCAGCTGCCGATCTTCCAGACTAAGATCGATGCTTGTGCTCGATCCCATTCCGGTCGTTAGGCGATTGGCCGGGAATGCGCCGGCGTTGACGATGACGAAATCGGGTTCCCCAAAGCCAGCCAGTTCCTCCTTGGTTGGGCGCATGAGCATAATGTGCATGAAGAGCGCGTGGTAGGGCCGCGAGCAGATGACGCGAACTTTGATGCGATATTTTGGATCCCAACCGGCGAAACCGTCGAAACAGTACAGTCGCTCGCGTGTGTTAAGATAATCGAGCGCACGCTGTCGATTGATCTCGAAGGTCCGCTGGTCGCACGGAATATTGACCGCTCCCCACCAGATATCGTGCTTCGAAGCCGCATTCTCGACTACCCGCTTATCTTTTGGCGAACGTCCAGTCTTGCTTCCGGAATAGGCCACCAGCGCGCCATTCCCGGCGATACTCGCATCCTTTTCGTAACGAACGGCGTGCTCGTAGAGCGCGCCCGGCGAAAGATTATGATGGATCTTGGAAACAGTGAGACCTGAGACCAGCTCGTTCTTTGTGTTCATAACAATCTGATGCTCGAACGTAGCACCTACGCGAGAGTCAAACCGATTGGAAGTGCGACCAACGTCCTAGATTTAAATCCGACTAACAACCGCTCGAAGGCTTACTGTTCAAACCGCAGATCCCCTTCAATGCGCAACCGCGCCGGGATAACCGGCCACAATCTTGCTTACCGCTTCGCGGATCTTGCCGGCATTGCTGTCCGGTCCGCCAACGACAGCTTTTCCCACTCCCCGAAAAACGAGCTTCTTGGTGCGCGCATCCACGAAATCGAGGATAAGTGTGCCTTCATCATATTGCTGCACGTCGACATAAGACGTAGGCGCGCCGGGCCACATGCCGTAGTATCCATATCCGTAGCCGTACGGCCAGCCACCGTGGTGGCGATAGCCCCAGTCTGTCCATTGCTGGACCGAAGTCTTTTGCTGTACGAAAACCTGCCGCACGATATCGAGATCAGCTGTTCGTGCCGGCGCTTCAGTCAATCCCCGGGAATTGAGCTCTGCGCGGACTGCATCGCTCAACGCCGCTTCGGAAGCCGGTGACATGGTTTGACCGCGGTTGGGCGGCGTAAGTGCATAAGTTTTATATTTGCCGAAATGCGCGGCGCGATCGTAGTCCGTGGTAACGGTAACTGTCTCGCACGCGGAGAAGAGACAGATGAGGACGGCGGCGAAGAAAAGATAGCGTGAGGTTTTCATAAGGGTGTCCAAGCTTGCGCTCTGATCTGAAAGAGTTCGTGTGGGACTTTGGTCTTATGTCCGGCCTGACTTTTATTCGACGAGCCATGCGCGCGCTTGAGCCGCTTCGTTCGGAGGAAAGAACCTGACCGGCGCGCGGCGAACTCCAGCGCCAGCAAACGCGAGCGCGTGCGCTTCCCACCGCGGGTTCGCCACAATCGCGATCCTGGCAATCGCGCGACTGTGAGACAACAGAAAATCGAGGTCATTCCAATCCGCGCCTCGTTCCCAGCCCTCAAGGTTTTCGCCGAGGACCAGAACGCGCGGCTTTGCGCCCGCGTCAATCTGGCCAGCTAAGTCAGCCTGGGCAGCAGCAAATTCGTCCCGTTTTAGAACGCCGCTGATTCGCAGCTCGCAGATGTCGTTCGCTTCATATTTGAACTCAAGAGGCATGGGTCATCTTTCTTATTTGGCGGTCACTCGAATTTTTAATTGGTCGGACTCGGAACAGGGCGGAACAGCACTTACGGAAGATCTGGCCCGTCGTGACTTTGCGATTCATTAAATGAGTCTTCACTGCATCACGATGTTGCCTAATGGTTAAGGCCCATGTGCGACACGATCGATAGGACTAAGGTCCGATACTCGGCGAGAGGCGTTCGCGCTGATCGTCGGAGAAGTTATGAACGCCGCGTTGCTTCGACGTCAGCTCATCCGCATCGGAATTCTGGGATTACTTGTGCTTCCATCCCGCGCGGACGCGTCGCTTTTTCATGGGGAGACGCTTGACTCCATCGCTAACGCCATCTCCTGGGTCGTGCTCGTTATCGCGCCCATTATTGGCATCGCCGTTTTCTGGATGGTGCACATTCTGCCGGAAAAAATTGCCGAAAGGAAGCAGCACCCGCAGACCCACGCCATCCAGTGTCTCTGCCTGCTCTCGCTTTGCTTTGGTGGGCTTCTATGGCCAATCGCGTGGCTTTGGGCTTACACCAAACCGGTTCTGCACAAAATGGCCTACGGAACAGACGTGGACGAAAGACTGGGTCACGGCAAGCCAGCCTCCGATAAAGGCGAGAATCAACCGCATGGAGCTGAGTCCTAATGGAACTCATTCTCCTGATCATCTACTCGGCCGTCGTCTGGTTCATCTTCTTTAAAAAGAAGTGGCTGCCGTGGAACATCACGAGCCAGGTCATCGTCGTCACGATTCCGATCTTTGCGCTCACGGTTATTATTCTCTTCATGAACATCGTGGCGCCGTCCTCGCATGACGTCCGCGCGATGAACTACGTCATCCCCATCGTGCCGCGCATTACCGGTCAGGTGACGGAGGTGCCGATTGAACCAAACCGGCCGATCAAGAAGGGCGATATCCTCTTTAAAATCGATCCAGTGCCTTTCGAAGCGGCAGAGAAAGCCGCTCAGGCCACGCTACAGGGAGCGAAGGATCAACTCCAAAACGCCATCAACAAAAAGGCGGCCCTGAACCCGCGGATCGACCTCGCCAAAAAACGCGTCGCACAATTCGCCGCCTTGGCCGAGACGGGAGCCGGAAGGCGCGCTGATCTCGAGCAGGCCCAAAGCGATCTCGGCAATCTGCAAAGCGAATTTCTCGCCGCTGACGCTACGGAAGCCCAGGCAAGAGCGCAGATCAGCAAGTCGCAGGCGGATCTGATCGATGCCGAGTTCAACCTCGCCGGGACAACGCATCGCGCGCCGGCCAATGGACGGGTTGCAAACCTGGCTCTGCGCCCCGGCGTCCGCGCCACGCAATTCGCGACCATGCCCGTGATGAGTTTTATCGAAGAGGACGACCCGTGGCTGATCGCCTTTTACCAGCAGAATGAGTTGCGATATGTGAAACCGGGCGACGAAGCAGAGATCTTCATGGAGACCTATCCCGGTCGCATCATCAAGTGCACCGTGGACTCCATCCTTTGGGCTACGGCACAAGGCCAGATGCCGATCAACGGCAACCTGCCGAATACCCAGCCGATCACGGCGCCGGAACAGCGGATCGCAGTGCGACTGCTTCTAGCGCCGAAGGATCGCGGTCTTTTCCTCGCCGCAGGCGCGCGTGGGGCCGGCGCCATCTATACCGACCGCGGCGCGATTATCCATATCATCCGCAAGGTATTCGTCCGCGTCTCGGCCAAAATGGACTGGTTCGTTTGGAAGCTCCACTAAGGCGCCTACCTGCATGAGTATCCGAGTCTTTCTGGGCACCGCGGCGTGCCTCACACTTGCCGGCTGCGCACTGAAGAGTCCGCCCTTTGGAGCGAACATCATGCCCGAATCAGCTCGTGCACAGATCCCAGGGAGTTGGGCCGGCCCGCATCGGAGCGGCGCGGTCGTGCCGAACTGGATTCGCGCGTTCGACGATCCGGAGCTGACTGCACTCGTTGCGGATGCGGTCGAGCGAAACCCTGATCTGAAGGCAGCCGCCTACCGGGTAGAAGCATCGCGCGCGGCTGTCCGAATCGCGGCGGCGTCACTCTATCCGCGGATCGCGATGAAGGGACTGGGCGAGCGGCAGGGGCAGGAAATAAGCGGTGACCTTGGACGCGGCATCAACCCGCCGGACTTCGGCCCGCCCGGGACCGAGAACACTGGGGGTTCAGGGCTCGACACGAGCATGGATGAATCATCCCAGCGGTGGGTCTACGGCATCGCTGCCGGTGCCTCATGGGAAGCGGACTTATGGGGCCGCATCCGCTCGAAAAAGGCCGCGGCGTTGGCAGAAAGCGGTGCGCTCGAAGCGGACTATGAATTTGCCCGTCAATCTCTCGCCGCAGCGGTTGCGCGCGCCTATTTCTCAACCATCGAAGCCGCGCAACAGGAAGCCAACGCGCAGGAGACGCTCAATCTCTATCAGGAGTACACAAAGCTGACTGACGTGCAAAAGCAGCAAGGCCACGCGAGTGACTTCGACGTCTCGCAAATCAAGTCCCGGACAGCCAGCGCGCAGGACGCCCTTTATGTCGCGCAGCAGGCGCGGGCGCAGACCATCCGCGCAATCGAAGTTGTCACCAGTCATTATCCTGCCGGCCGGTTTCACGTGCGACGTTCTTTCCCCGACCAGCCAAAAGGCGTGCCCGCCGGTCTGCCGGCGCAATTGCTCGAGCGCCGCCCCGATCTCATAGCGAGCGAGCGACGCTTCGCCGCCGCCTTTCATCGGGTAAACGAAGCGCGCACCGCGCGTCTGCCTCGGTTCGTCCTTAGCGCCACCGGCGGACTTGGCACGGCGCAGCTCGACTCAGTCGGTACCCTCGATGCGGTCATTTGGAGTCTCGCGGCCGGGATTACTCAGCCGATTTTCTTCGGCGGTGAATTGAAGGCTGCGCAGGATCTCCGCACTGCCGAGCAAAAAGCCGCCGCGGCAAGCTACGTGGGGACCGCTTTACGCGCCTTTCAGGATGTAGAGGACGCGCTCTCGGCCGATTACTTTCTCCGTAAGCGCGAAGGCGCCCTTTCCGATGCCGTTTCAAGCAGCGGCGAGTCCATCACGTTTGCCGGGAAGCAGCTTGAACAAGGTCAGATCGACATGTTCACCATTCTTCGTCTCGGTGGGGAAAACCTCGCCTCAAAAATTCAACTCACACAAGTCCGCGCCGCCCGTCTCCGCGAACGGGTAAATCTTTATCTCGCGCTGGGCGGTGATTTCGCGGGAACCAACGCGCCGGAAAAATAGGCTGTGGCGCCAATTCAAGCGTATGATCTCGCACGCAGACGCGAAGAGCACGCCAATCCATTCCAACCAAGACAGGCTCCTGTTAGGCCCTGTGTAGCTTAGGTGCGTCCCTTTGAGCCGCGAAACCGCAACCTCGTAACATGAACAGAACTTACTTTCCTCTTATCGTATCCATTGCGCTGCTCGGCGCCGCTTCCTTCGTAATCGCTGATGATCACGGCCTCCCATCCGTCGGACCAGACGCCGCGCTCGCGAAACTCAAAGAAGGCAATGCCCGCTTTGCCGAAAGCAAAGTTTCCGATGCAAAGCCGATCGCCGCGAAACGGGAAGAAACCGCGAAGGCTCAACACCCATTCGCAACCATCGTTGCCTGCGCAGACTCACGCACGGCGCCCGAAATCATCTTCGACGGGAACATCGGCGATCTTTTCGTCGTCCGTACAGCCGGAAACCTGGTGGATGATCATGCGTTAGGCAGTATTGAATACTCTGTTGCACACCTCGGCAGCCGCCTCATTGTGGTTCTCGGCCACCAACGCTGTGGCGCTGTGATCGCGGCCCTGGCAAGCGACACCGCTCCTGGTCATGTACAGTCTCTCGTTCGTGACATTCAGCCGTCCGTCCGGGCTGAAAAGGGAAAGCCGGGTGACGTTCTGAACAATACGATTGCCGAAAACGCTCGGGAGGTCGCCGCCAAAATTCGCAAAGAGGCGGACCTTGGCGCAGCTAAGGATGTCCGAGTTATCCCTGCGGTTTATAACCTCGATACCGGAAAGGTTGAGTGGCAGAAAGAGTAACAGCGCTGTCAATCAAGCATCTATTTGTTCGCAACTGCCGAATGATCGGTGAACGCTTCGAGTCATCGTAGGTCCAAGGTCCAATGGGTGCAGCGGAGAATGGTCTTAACTTGACGGTGATGAAAACGAAGACGCTCATGTTCCTGATCGCCGCAGCGCTGCTTATCGAGGGCGTGCAGAAATTGTCGGCTGCCACAGTCCCTGAGGGGACGATCCTCATCGTCCGAACCCTTCGCGCCGTCGCTTCGACGGATGTGCCCGGTACACCCGTTCCGACTCAACTCGAACGTGCGGTCATGGTGAATGGTAAGGTCGCGATTCCAGCTGGAACACAGTTAGGCGGCAAAGTCGTCACTTCGCGGCGGCTTGCCAGTAGCAACGCGAAGCTAACCGTTGATCTGACCACTTTGCATCTCGCGGGACACGATGCTCCTATTACCACGACTGGTCCGCAGTTTGTTAGTAACGACTTCAAGACAAGAAGAAACGTCGGCGTGTCACGAACGGATTATACCGTGGCCGCGGGCAAATCTATCCGGTTCAAATTAGCGCGGCCACTCACCTTCTAGTCGAATCAATGCGCTGCACGCACTGTTTGGCGCCGAGCGCCCGCGAAGCCAATCGGGCATGCTTTTATCTGGAGGACAATGCGGAGCTTGCTCCTGCCATCTTGGGCCTTGGCACGGGAGGCTTGATTGCGCGCTTGCCTTTGTCCGAAAACAAACGGAGCCTCGACAAACAATGAATCAAAAATCCCTGCGATATATCTTTGCTGGCGTCGCTACGCTGGCTTTCGTTGCTATCAGCGGATGCGCGACGGACAAGAATCTGCAACCGCAAGGATCAAACGCGGGAGGAACCGCCGGGTTTGATCTCGCCGATACCAATCACGACGGAAAGCTTTCGCGCGATGAAGCGAGTGATTTTCTGACTAACGAGATTTTTGACTCTCGCGATCTGAATCACGATGGAAAGATGACGGAGAAAGAATGGTCAGCTGGTGACACGGAACGCGCAGCGGATTTTAAGAAGCGTGACACGAACCACGATGGAATTGTAACTCGCGACGAAGCGCTCAAGTATGCGCGAGCCCACGGCATGATGAACAACATCATGCGGGAAGCAGATAAGAATGGTGATGGCTCGCTCGACCGCGCGGAAGTGAAAGCTTACTACAAGAGTCGCGAAACTCCGCAGCCGTAGATATCCGCTATTGCGTGCGGTGCTGGCGGGCGCAGGAGCCGCCGCCTCGTTCGCCGCGTCTAGCCGTTCCCGTTCATTCGGGCGCAGCTAAGGGGATTGCCCGGTCGCGATATCGGAAGGATGGCCTGCATTTCCTATGTTCAGGCTCGTTGCGATTTGGTCCAGATTCGGAGTAGCCCGTAGGTCCAAGGTCCGATAGGCGGAGGAGAAAATGGTATTTGAAATGAGCTGGTGACATTATGCTTTAACGAGCGAGAAGGCAGGCAAACCGGCATTGCCAATTGTTATGGAAGAATTCGACTTTGAGAAGCTAACAAAGGAAAGGCGCGAGTCGCTCGCCCAGACAATCCGTTCCATCAGCGTAGCGGAAATGAAAACACTGGGGAACGAGCTGTTCCCATACGTCGATGACGCTTGGCGCGATGCCTACTTTGGATTTATCGCCGAGAATCCTGGCGACAGTTTTCACTACGCGACGACCAGCGATGGTGTGCACATTCTGTATTGCAAGGATAAAGACAAGGGAATCTGGTTCCTTCCCGGCCAAGGGAAAGGACCGCTCCAGGCAACCGGGAAGCGCGTCATGAAGGAGTTGATCGAGGGGCCCATGTAGCCACCCTTTCGCTTTCCTGAAATGAGCTCGCCGAAATCTACATTGGAGGGCGCGGATGGTAGGACCAAGGTCCAATATCGTTTAAAAACCGCTCCGCGTAATTTCGCGGGTAGAAAAGGAACCTATGAAGCTCAGCATGACTCGATCTTTCTTTGCCGGCCAGACTTTCCGGATAGCGATTACCACTTTGTGCGTTGCGTTGTTTACGCCCGGTGAGTATGCTGTCGCCCAGGCGCCGCAAGCGGAATCGGCGGTGCAGCAGACAACGACTACGGAAAGTGAAGCGCCAAAGCTTCCGAACGACCAATTGGATTCGTTGGTCGCGCCGATTGCTCTTTATCCCGATCCACTTCTGGCTCAGACGCTAGCTTCTTCCACTTATCCGATTGAGCTCATCCAGCTCCAACAGTGGATGGATCAGAACAAGGATTTGAAAGACAAAGCGCTCGCGACCGCAGTAGCAAAACAGCCGTGGGATCCGAGCGTCCAGGCGATGGCGGGTTATCCCGAAGTCGTGCAGCGCATGGCTGGCAATATCCAATGGACAGACGACCTCGGTAATGCCTTTCTGGCGCAAGAATCTGACGTGATGGACGCGGTGCAGCGCATGCGTGCGAAGGCCGAAGGCAGCGGAAATCTAAAGACCAACGCGCAACAGAAGGTCGAGACCCAGACCGTTGAAGGAGGCAAGCAGGTCATCGTGGTCGAGCAAGCCGATCCCGAGGTCGTTTACGTCCCGTCTTATGATCCCGTCGTCGTCTACGGCGCGGCCCCCGCTGCCTATCCCTATTATCCCTACACTTATCCCGGGTACTATCCCGGAATGGGGCTGGCGTGGGGAGCCGGACTCGCACTCGGCGCAGCATGGGTGGGCGGAGCTTGGGGACATTGGGGCAATTGCAACTGGGGCGGCGGAGACATCAATATCAACCGAAATAATAATTTCAATCGCAACAACAATTTCAATCGCCAGCAAGGAGGTAAGTGGAACCACAATGCGAAGCATCGCGGAAATGCTCCTTATGGTGACCGAGGCACAGCGAATAAGTTTGGCGGGTCGGCTCGCGGGGAACGTGGTGCAGCGGGAGCTGGTAGCCGCGGACGCGGTGAAGCAGGCGCGCGTCCCGGCGGAGGCGGTGCTGGAGCTGCAAATCGACCTAATAGCGGCAGAGGAAATGGAACTCGGCCAGGAGGTGGCGCAAGTACGAAGCCTGCCAATCGAGGGAGCGCCAACGCGGGTAATCGAGCGAGCGGCGGAGCGAACGCGCGCTCGAAGAGCGGAAACGGCGGGCGCTCAGCTAGTACGAAGCCGGCCAATCGAGGGAGCACCAACGCGGGTAACCGAACCAGCGCCAGTCGGCCGAGCGGGTCAAGCAGGGGGAACCAGGTCGGCAACCGCAGCGTATCGCCGAGCCGCAGCGGTGGCAGCAGCGCGTTCAACAGTGGCGGCCGCAGCGGAAGCTCCGCGCGTGCCGCGAGCAGTCGGGGAGGTCGTAGCATGGGAGGCGGTGGCATGAGTCGCGGCGGCGGCGGTGGCCGTGGCGGTGGGGGAGGCCGAAGATAAGAAACAATCCACAGGAACCAAACCAATGAAATCAAAATCAGCACTCATGACCTGGTCTAAAAAGCCTCTAAGCGCTTCCGTAACTGTTATTGGTTGGCTCGCGCTGGCTGTCGCGACACAGGCAGATCAAAAACAATTCGATACCCCTCAACAGGCAGCTGACAGCCTTGTTCAGGCGGCCGAGGCTTTCGACGTACCTGCCCTCACCGAGATCCTAGGGCCCGATAGTACCGACATCATCAGCTCGCAGGATCCGGTTGCCGATAAGAAGCAAGCTCTGGCATTCGCTACCAAGGCGAAGGAAAAGATGTCGATCGAAAAAATAGGGAAAAACGAAGTTGCTCTCGCGGTTGGTAATGACAACTACGAGCTGCCGATTCCTCTGACCAAAAAATATGGCAAATGGTCCTTCGATACCAAAATCGGCCGGGAAGAAATCCTCAATCGGCGAATCGGCGCAAACGAATTAGATGCGATCGAGATCTGCCGCGGCTATGACGACGCACAACTCGAATACGCCGCGGAAAAGCATGACGACTCGAAGGTGAATCAGTATGCCCAACGCATCATCAGCACGCCTGGGAAACACGATGGACTAGCATGGAAGAACCCGGATGGTACTTGGGGGGGTCCAGTCGGCGAGGAAGTCGCAAAGGCCCTTGAGCAGGGCTATTCAGATAAGGCTCAGCCCTATCACGGCTACTACTTCAAGGTTCTGAAGGGCCAGGGACCGAACGCCCCAATGGGACAAATGGACTTCGTGGTCGAGGGCGCCATGATCGGCGGGTTCGCCCTCGCTGCCGCGCCCGCGCAGTATCGAGTAACCGGAGTGACAACCTTTATAGTCGGGGCTGATGGAGTAGTTTACGAGAAGGATCTTGGACCCGATACCTTGAAGATATTTCAAAGCATGGAACGCTTTGACCCCGACAAGACTTGGAAGGCTACGGATGATGAGTGGCCTGACGATCAAGAAACAGAAGAACCGTCAACCGAATAACACGGTGGAGACTGCCTCCGCTGAAGTGAGTCTCAGCGACCGGGCATGAGATTAACCAGATGCGCCGATTGGACGTGTGCCCCAAGCCATTCCATTTCTCTGCGCAAGCTGGGCTACAGCGCGCCCTACCGACTTCCTGATCGCGCCGGCATCTGCAGCGGAAGCTACGACACATAAGCTGCTCGATGCTCCGTGATCGCGCGCACCCCTGAGATCGTTAGCCGGCGGCTGGCCGACCTTCTCCTCTTCTGCGTCACCGCAACGGAGTTGGTCATCCTCCTTCTCCTGACGCCCACATTCGAGATTGCAGACTGGATCTACGTCTTCCAACATCTGATGGTTCTTGGAATTGCCATCACCCGGCCTCGTCCCAAGCTCCGGGATTACTCGATCCTTTCCAGTACGGCGGTCGGAGTCGCCTATGCTTATCCGTATGCCCAGGTTATCTATCTGCGTTGGTCGCCGGGCGAAGCAGCGTGGCCTGCCGGGGGCCTCGTCTTAGTATCACTCGCCGCTGTCCTGAGCCTTGTTAGCCTTTTCGCGATGGGGAGACGATTCGGGGTCCGGCCGGCTTTGAGAGGCCTGGTAACGGGAGGTCCGTACCGATTTGTCCGCCACCCGATCTATCTTTCCTACATCCTTGGAGACATCGGATACAACCTCGAGGAATGGAACTTCGTGACCGTATTTCTGGTCTTGCTCGGTTGGGCTTCTTTGCTCTACCGCATCCACGCCGAGGAAGCAGTAATCTCTCAACACGCCGGCTGGCCCGCCTACGTTGGTTCAGTCCGCTACCGCGTGTTGCCCGGCATTTGGTGAAAGTAGCCGTTGAGTCCGATCCCGACAATGCGCTTCTTAGTCTGAAGGAGGCTGGTGACTGGCTAAGTAGGCCTCAAGTTCGGCCCGATCCAGCTTCCCGTCCTGGTTTTGTCCGCTGCCCGCATGAGCGAGGTCCCTCCACCTCCCTCGCGACCAAACACGATTGCTTCCTGGATCGTGACGACACGGTCTCGATGGTAGCCTCGCTTACGAAAACTCAGCAGTTGACGAGAGCCACCCTAAGTCCAATCCTGCTTCGTTAGGCGTCCGTCACGATTGCGATCACGCGCCACAAACACGAATATAAACAAGTAGTCCACGGCCTCCCCACGCTAGCGCTTCCCGTCGTGATCGGCGTCGGCATGAGCAAAAGTATCGTCGGCCGATGCCGAGGATGGACGATCTTTGGAGACCGACCATCCGGCGGAGGCAAGGAGGCAGCAAATAGCCACGAGGGCAATCCACCACGGGTATGGTCGAGGCGGGCGAGCTTGGGGTTTTCTTTCATCCTATTTGTTGTTTTACTTAGGCAGATGAGTCACATAAATGTGAACTAACTCCATTCAAATTCCACAGTGTCGGTCACGCGCATACCGCTTGGATTATATAGAGATAAATTCCCGTCCCGTTAATCCTGAGGGATTCTAAATTCAATCCAAATAGCTTCTCCTTTCCGGGGGCATTTACACCGTGACTGGCTGCGCGAGTTGGAAACCCCATCTTCGCGCCGACAGGCAATACGAAGTCTCTCGAGGTTATTTGGCGGCGCCGGCCGCGAGCTGTGCTCGTCTGTAAGCGCCGGTTGTTTGATCGGAAGGTTTTCCCATCGACGGCAATTCGCCGTGAGGTTCACCGTCAGGGAAGAAGAGCCGATCTTGGTCGAGGTTTCCACCTTGCCGATCAATTTGGTTCCAGCTCGAGCCACGACCCTTCCTTTTAACAACAATGTCCTGATCAAGCTGCGCGGTGAACTGCTTTCCCACTGCGTCTTTGGTCGAAATGGAATTCAGAGTTTTCACCGCCAAAGTTGTGCCGGCTGGGGTTGTGCCAGCGAGCAACGAAAGCTGTGTTGCCATCCAGGGGCAGATGGAAGGGATGAGAAAGTTTCTCCGATTCATCGTTGCTTCAGATGATGGAGATGGAAGCCCTTCCAGAGGCCCGCAAACAATCCATGTGCCGGGGCGTCTCGTCCCATGTTGGCCCTTTGGCCTATATGAGCTCACCCGGTCGCCGCTTGATCTCATCAGGAAAGTCAGCCGACCTATAACCATCCTACAAATCGAGTATCGGACTTTGGTCTCATGGAAGGCACGCCGGCGCCGAGGCAGGCTCTGGCGAGAAAGCAGGTCCGCCTATGAAAACCATCGTCGCTCTCGTTTCGGCTTCGGCCATACTTTCGATTGCTTCGCTAGCCCAGGAGTCACCGGATAACTCATCGGAGAAGAACGCCATCTTGGCGAACGATCGCGCTTACGAGGCTGCTTACGCAAAAGGCGACGCAAAAGCGATGGCAGACTTCTTTGCCGACGATGCTCAATATACCTCCGATGATGGCCGCACCTACGACGGTCGCGCCGAGATCGAAGAGAGCATCAAGGCCACCGTTGAGGCGAGTAAGGGTGCGAAGCTGGCGATCAACCTGGACTCTGTTCGCCTGCTTTCGCCTGACGTTTTACTCGAGAAAGGCTCGAGCACCGTGACGGCAAAGAACGGCGAGACCAGCGGCGCACAATATGCCGCCGTCTATGTGAAGAAGGCCGGGGAGTGGAAAATCGGACAGTTGATCGAAACGCCACTCGCTGATCCCAGCCCGCACGACCAGCTATCACAGCTAGCATGGCTGGTTGGCCGTTGGGAGGAAACGGATAAGTCGGACGACCTGAGTGTGGAAAGTCAATATCTGTGGGCTAAGAGCGGGAATTTCATCACGCGCAACGTGACCGTGAAGCGCGGCGGGCAGCCGACTATGGAAGGCTGGCAAGTGATCGGCTGGGATCCGATCGAAAATTGCATCCGTTCCTGGACCTTCGACGATCAAGGCGGTTTCTCCGAAGGCCGCTGGACGCGTGACGGAGAGCGCTGGCTGCTGCGCGAAACTGGCGTAACTCCGGACGGTGATCGCACGGCCGCTGACAATACTTTCACGAGGGTGAGTGACGATCGATTTACCTGGGAATCGAATAACCGGACATTGAATGGGGAGCCACAGCCGGGAATCGCGCGCATCGAGACTAACCGGCTCAAGGGAAACTAGTCATGCGCTCACGAGCTGGGTTACTCTGGACAGTCACCCTTGCAGCGACGGCGGTGATGGCGAGCGGTTTTATCGCGTTCGGTCGCGGCGGAGGACGAGGCGGCGGCGGTGGAGGACGCGGTGGCGGAGGAAGCTTTTCGCGAGGTGGCGGTGGTTATTCCGGCGGAAGTCGTGGCAGCGGGAGCAGCTTTTCCCGCGGAAGCTATGGCGGTAGCGGTTATTCGCGCGGCGGGATGAGTTCGGCGGAACGCTTTGGGAATAGTCTGGGCGGGGGTGGGAGCGACTTCTCTCGATCAAGTGGACGAAGTGACTTCTCTCGGTCCGGGTCCAACGGAGGCGATTTCTCTTCGTCTTATTTCTCCGGCGGTGACGTCTCAAGGCCATCCGTAAGCACACGACCTAGTGGCGGCCGCGTTCCGTCGAGCAGTTCCCAGCGCCCGTCCACCGGCACTCGTCCCGCCAGTGCCGGCGGCGCAACTCAGCTGCCGTCTGGTAACCGACCGGGTCGCGGGACCAACACTCGCCCGTCGCAAAGACCTTCCGGTGGAACCAAGCCGCCGCGTGGCGCTGGGAATCGACCCGGCGGGAAACCTTCCCAGCTTCCTGCCAAAGGTTCCGGCAACTTTCTGGGCGCCGCGGCGGGCGCTGGTGCGGGGGCTGCGCTCGGGGGCGCCCTCGCAAATCGACCCGGTCAGTCCTCCGAGAGGCCGGGTGCCGGAGAACGCCGCACCCGACCTGAGCAACGGCCAGACTGGAGTCAGCGCTCACAGAATCGCGATCAGCAGTGGCGTGATCGAGTGGACAATCGCAACGAAGCCTGGACCAAGCGGGGCGAACAACGCCAGCAGCGCCGCGAGGATTTCCAAAAGAATCGCGATGGACGTTGGGACAAACTGGAAGGGGCGCGTGAGGATCGGCAGGAATGGCGCGACCAAAGGCGCGAGGATTGGCAGCAACATCGCGAAGACCTTTGGGATTACCGCGCCGATCGGGCCGAAGAAATCTGGGATAACCTGGAGGACCATTACGACAACATCTTCGACGATGCCTGGTGGGGTTACTGGGGCTGGGGTGGTTACTGGCCGGGTTACTATCCACTTGATCCCTGGTGGTGGTGGGGCAGCCCGAGCTGGAACACGGTCTACAGTTACACCGAGGTTCCGTCGGAGCCGGACTACATCGACTATGGGATGAATGTCATTTACGAAGACGACACGGTTTATGTGGATGGCAAACCCGTGCCCGCTGAGCAGTATGACGGTCCGCTCCTGGAAGCGGCCGCGACCGTCGCGCAACCACCGCCACCGATTCCGCCTTCCGATTCGAAGCAGCAGGGTGATTGGCTACCGCTAGGTGTTTTCGCTCTCGCCCAGGAGGAACGCGGCGAGGCGGTCATGTTCTTCCAGCTTTCCGTCAATCGTGAAGGTGTCATTAGTGGCGCTTTCCAGAGCACGTTGACCAATGACAGCAAGCAGGTCGCGGGCAAGGTCGACAAGGCAAGTCAGCGCGTCGCGTGGCGCATCGGCGACAATGGCAAAACGATCTACGAAACCACTCTGGCTAATCTGACGCAGGAGGTTTCACCGATTGCGATTCACTTCGATTCCAAGCGCACGCAGACATGGTTGATGGTGCGGATGCCGGCGCCCGCTCCGGCCGGCCAACAACAGAAGCTTCCCCAAGCTCCGAAAACACCGCCGCCGCTCAAAGTAGGGAAGAACGGCTGATAGTTAGGCCAGATGTCAATCAGTCATGAGGCATTGCTCCGTTAGGTCATGGCCGCTGCCGGTATTTTATGTTTGAATGATGAAATTGTTGCGACTCATCGCCGGCATCCTGGCCTGCATCGCCGCCGTCCTCTGTACCGCATGGGCGTTTGGTGCGCTCTACTTTGATTTTCCGAGGGTAAATCTTCGGACGCCAGCGGCGATTGCTTTTGTGCTCCTGTTAGTCGGCGCGCTAATCTGGCTTCCTGGAAAACTGCGGAAGCTTGTGGGCGTTTTTGGCGCGCTTGCATTAGTGATGTGCTGGTGGCGGACATTAAGACCGACGAATGACCGACCGTGGCAGTCGGACGTCGCTCGACTTGCCTGGGCGGAGATCGATGGTGACGAGGTCAAAGTTCATAATGTGCGAAATTGCGATTATCGCACCGAGACCGATTTCACACCCCGTTGGGAAACGCGGAGGGTACGGCTTTCGCAGATCACTGGTATGGACCTCGCGATCATGTATTGGGGATCACCGTGGATGGCCCATCCCATAGTTAGCTTTCGCTTCGCCGACGCGCTTCCGCTCTGCTTTTCAATCGAAACGCGCAAGGCAGTCGGGCAAACTTACTCGGCGCTGCGCGGCCTCTTTAGGCAATACACACTCGTTTACGTCGTGGCGGATGAGCGCGATTCGATCCGCGTTCGCACCAATTATCGGCACGGCGAGGACGTCTATTTCTATCGGACAATGGTCTCGCCGGCTCAGGCGCGCACCCGGTTTCTGGAATACCTAAACCAGATCAACACGTTGCGGGATCATCCGCATTGGTACAACGCCATCACAAACAATTGTACGACTAACATTCGCACCCAACGGTCAATCGACCAGCGCATACCATGGGATTGGCGGATGCTCCTGAATGGGAAAGCGGATGAGATGCTTTATGAGCGTCACGACATTGCGACCGGCGGCCTCTCTTTTGCAGAACTCAAGCACCGTAGCCTGATTAACCAACGCGCTCGCTCTGCGGACCAGAATCCAGATTTCTCGCATCTGATCCGCGAAGGCTTGCCCGAAGGGAACTAGCACACCAATCCGCTCTTTAATTCAATTCGGTCTTTACCGGAAGGGAGGCACAGCAAACGACTCATGAAACGATTACCACTTTTCGCCGCGATTCTAATCCTGACGGGCTGCGCACAAATCGCCACCGTCAGGCAAACCACTCCACACGTCGCGGCCTCAGGACATCAGGAGCAACAACTTGGGAAAGCAGCGCGCTTGAAAGCGAGCGAGCCTCTGCCTGCTCTCGGCGATTACCTTGACTCGGCCCGTTGGGCCTTCGATCAGCTGCGGCATAAGCCTGACGACAAGCAGGCGCGCGACCTTTACAATTTTTCTGTCGCGCGCGCGGTTGAAGTGATCGAGAGCGCACAGCTGAATCCATGGGATCGCGCCCTGGACGTGCCGGCGCCGAGTGGGACCTACTCGCTGACAAGCCTTAAGAATTCCAATCCGGATCGTAATCCGGCTAAGTACGAACTCATCCCCACTGATACCATCACTATCGGCGGAGCGTTTCTTGACAGGCGGGTTACGCTCGAAGGAATCGGCGCTCCGGTCGTTGCTGTGGGGCGTGAAGAGAAGAAAGACTTTCGTAAGACTTTTACTTCCCGGCGGCTTTACGCGACCGCGACCGCAATCATTCGTTTCCGCGATGACCGCGCGGAGCTCGACTTTAGTCTGCCATTCCAGACGGAACGTGTATCGTTAGGCGGACATGAGTTTCCATTGGCGGCTGATTTCACGGCCCCAGTTGCGGTAGGACTCGTGCGTGAACGCCCGGACAAGCTCGGGTTTGCGCGCATGACTCACCCGGAAAAATTCGCGGATACGGCGCGGCTGACGCGTTTGCAAATGTATGATCCCAATCGCATTCCGGTCATCTTCGTTCACGGCTTGCAGGACACCCCGGCGAGCTGGACGCCGATGATTAACGCGCTGTATGAGGACCCGGATATTCGGCGCCGCTACCAATTTTGGGTTTTTAGTTACCCAAGCGGTTATCCCTACCCTTATTCTGCGGCGTTATTTCGCAAAGAACTTGACGGCGTAAACAAAGCGTTTCCCAATCACAAGAAGATTGTGCTGGTCGGACATAGCATGGGCGGAATCATCAGCCGGTTGATGATCACCGATGCCGGCGACAAGCTCTGGCGTAGTTACTTTGGCAAACCCCCGGCCGAAACGAATATTTCAGGCAATGCCCGTCGCTTATTGGAGGAAAGTCTTATCTTCAACCACCGGCCGGAGGTCTCGCGCGTCATTTTCATTTGTGCGCCGCATCGGGGAGCGCCAATGGGGGCGAATTTTATCGGACAAATCGGAACGCGACTGGTGCGGATGCCCTTCCTCGTCGCGGCCGTTCCATTCCGTGTGGTCAACGCGGCCATTGTACACGATCCGTCGGCCGCAACACTCAATCGCATGCCGACGAGCATCGACACGCTTTCGCCTAACAATCGTTTCGTGAAGGAAATCAACAAACTGCCGACTACTCCTGGCATTCCGTACCACACGATCGAGGGCGATCGAGGCCGCGGCGACGCGCCCAACAGTAGCGATGGTGTTGTGCCGTACTGGAGCTCGAACCTTGCCGGCGCGAGCTCTTCCCTGATTGTTCCGTCAAACCACAGCGCCCCGCGCAATCCTCAAGCGATCGCGGAGGTGCGTCGGATCCTGCACTTACATCATTGACTGCCGGCCCTGGTGGCCGACAGAGTTCAATCATGAACAGGCGGCCGGTCTCCGGGCGCTTCTTCCTCCATTGCGGAGACGTAAGGACCCTCAAACACAGCGACTATTCCGCTTCTTCTTATTTCTTCAGATAGCGAGGCTTTGCCGAAAGTTAAGCTGCTTATCAGTGCCTCCTCAGCGCGTGGTCTGGAACGCAGAGCCATTTCGCGGCTACGGCGGGGTCGGCAAAAAGCGAAACCTCGAGTGGCGAATAGTTGGTCAGCATCGCGTGTAGCCTCGCGTAGTGCGCTGTAGCCGGGCTCGTCACGTAGAACGCCGATTTGACAGCAGGCTTATTTTTCACGGAAAGGCGACGGCCAAGGGCAACATAAAACACAAACCCGAAGTTCAGATCAACGGCGTCGAGAGCTGACAAATCGACAAATCGGTTAATCGGTTCCTTGTTCTTTTTTTCAACGGCGTCAATGAACTCGACGATTTCGTTGACCGTCGCTTCATCGAGAATCCCACGCGGTTTCCAAAGGATAAGTGATTGACCTTTCCGGAATAGAACGTGCGCAGGGACTTTCAATGCGTTGCCAGCCTCCAACGATTTCAGTGTCGGGGGCCGTCTAGGCCCAATCCTATTGGACTTTGGTCCTATCGCCGCTTGAACGGCGAGGCGGGTCGGCTCGGTCATTGCTATTCGCTTTGTTTCGTATCTTCAAATTAAAACATCATGATTGGTCGGTTATTGGGTCAGTCCACGCGATCATTCGTCGACAACGGAGGGTCGAGCTTGAGAGTAACGTCATGCGCAGAGATCCGCCGTCCCATGATATGTATGATGTCCCTCGCAGGCGCGAGGGATTGGTCGGCCGCGGTTGGAGGTACGGAACGGCTGGGCGAGGGTCGACTGGAAGGATGGTTATTGACCGCGCAACGCGGCGACGGTAGCTGCTGCTAATCCAATGGATCTCCTCGATGAACTCCAAGAACGCGTGGTGTGTGGTGACGGCGCGATCGGCACGATGTTAATCGACGCCGGGATTCCACTCGAGAGCTGTCTGGAAGAGCTGTGCCTAACTGAGCCAGAACGGGTGCAAGCAATTCACGCGGAATACTTCGCGGCCGGAGCAGAAGTCATCGAGACAAATACATTCGGCGCAAACGCTGTGCGGCTGGAGCGGTTTCGACTCGGCGATCGCGTCAGGGAAATAAATGCCACGGCGGCACATCTCTGTCGAAAGGCGATCGGCGCGGGCGATTGTTGTGTAGCGGGCAGCGTGGGTCCTTTGGGAATAACAGCGGAGGAAGCATTAGCCCGAGACATCGATCGGGCGGCGATTTTTTCCGAACAGATTTCCGGTCTGCTGGAGGGCGGTGTGGATGCCGTTTTTTTCGAGACGTTCCTCGACTATGAGGAACTCGCCCTGGCACTGAGGGAAAAGCTAAAACTTTCCAAAATTCCATCCATTTGCTCGCTAGCATGTGAACCGGAGGGGCGCCTGCCTTCGGGCCTCACGTTGGTCGAGGCTTTCGAGAAGTTGACTGCCGCAGGCGCGGACGTGGTGGGAGTAAATTGCATGAATGGGCCGCAAGCGATGGTCCACCTGCTCCACCATGTTCCACTTCGGTTTATATTTTCGGCTTATCCGAACGCGGGTTATCCCCAATATCATCAGGGACGTTTCCTGTATCATCCCGCGCCGGAATATTTCGCGCGACTCGCGATTGAGATGGTTGAACAAGGGGCACGGCTGGTGGGCGGTTGTTGCGGGACGACCCCACGCACAATCGCGGCCATGGCTGCTGTTCTGGCTGGTCGGAAGCCGGTGCTCGTAAAGGCTTCCAGTATCGAAGTCTTGCCCATTAAGACGGTCGCGCCCCGCCGGCTACCACCAACGGAGGAGAGCCTTGTCGATCGTATGGCAGCGGGAAAGCGGGTGATCATCTGCGAACTGGATCCTCCCAAAACGTTGGCACTGGAGAAATATTTCGAAGGCGCGCAAGCACTGATTCAGGCTGGGTGTGACGCTATTACGCTGGCGGATAATTCGCTGGCGATTTTGCGTGTGAGTAACCTCGCAGTGGGCGCGATGTTAAAGGAACGTTTTGGCATCACGCCGCTGCTCCATATGAGCTGCCGCGACCGGAACGTGCTGGGGTTGCAGAGCGCGCTATTGGGAATGGCAGCGATGGGCATGCGACATGTCCTTCCTCTCACGGGCGATCCGGCGCGGGTCGGGGATCACCCCGGTGCGGCTTCAGTCTATGATGTCAATTCGGTTCAATTGATCAAGATCGCACACCGAATGAATGAAGGATTCAATCATGCGGGCAAGTCGATCAAAGCGGCGACGCACTTCGTGATTGGGTGCACGTTCAATCCGAATTCTAAAAACCTCGACGCCCAGGTCTCCCGGCTCGAGCGAAAGATTGCAGCAGGCGCACAATTCGTAATGACGCAGCCGGTTTTCGACCTCCGGATTCTGGACGCCATGCTGACGCGGATCCAATATCTGAAGGTACCAATCTTCACCGGCGTGTGGCCGCTTCTCAGCAGCCGTCAGGCGGAATTTCTCCACCACGAGGTGCCAGGGATTGTCGTGCCTGACGAGGTACGGAGAAAAATGGCTGGCATCGAGGGCGATCAAGGGGGCGCGAATGGGTTGGAGATTGCACGCGATATTACCCAAGCGGCCTTGGAGCGCTTCTCCGGAATCTACCTCATCACGCCTTTCCTTCGCTACTCCGCCACAGTCGAACTGGCGAAGTTTGCGCGAGGCCTTTGATGTAGCCACATTACCAAAATGTCAAAGGTTCGGCACGCGGTTTACATCCAGATCGGCGGCCTTCTGCTGGTTATGCTTACCTTTGCTGTCATTGGCCATTTGTTCCCGCTCGCCGAGTGGATCGCCGCGGTCCAGCAAAGAGTGATGCGGCTGGGGGCTTGGAGTGCGATTTGTTATCCGATTCTCTACGCGTGCTGCAACGTTCTTCTGCTGCCAGGTGGTCTGCTCAGCATCGGGGGCGGGTTTTTCTTTGGCCTCTGGTGGGGGTTCTTCATCGTGTTGGTTGGGAATCTAATTGGTGCAGCGATCGCGTTTTACATTAGCAGGTTGCTGGGACGCAATTGGTTACGTCGAAAACTAAGCCGCAATGCGACACTCGAAGCCCTTGAACCTGCGGTCGAGCGGGAAGGGTGGAAGATCATTCTTCTGAGCCAACTTCATCCGCTCTTTCCGACCAGCTTGTTGAACTATCTTTATGGCCTAACGACCATTCGCTTCCGTACTTGCATTTTATGGGTAGCGGTCGGACAAGCTCCGGGCCTGTTCCTATATGCTTATCTCGGCACGCTTGGCCAGCTAGGCTTGAACCTTCTCTTGGGAAAGACTCACCCCCGTTTCGTTGAGTATCTTGTGTGGGGCGGTGGCTTCGTTCTTTCAGCTGTCGTTTTGCTTGGGTTGGGCAGGATCTCGCTGCGGCTCCTGCAAGAAGCGGAAAACCTCTCCCGCGGTCAAAGTAGGGCGAAAAGCACGAACCCTTCGGCACGAGAGGATCTGAAACCGGTTCCCGTATGGGTAAGCAAGTAGAAATGGCCGGTGCCGATCGAGGCAGCGCCCAAACTCTGGTCAGCGATAACGAATACGATGTGATCGTGGTCGGTGCAGGTCACGCCGGTATTGAAGCTGCATTGGCGGCTGCACGTATTGGCGCGGATACCCTTATTCTCACACAGAATTTGGACACGGTGGGCCAGATGTCTTGTAACCCTGCCATCGGCGGATTGGCGAAAGGGCAGCTCGTTCGAGAGATCGATGCCTTGGGTGGAGCAATAGGTATCAACGCTGACGTGACTGGACTTCAGTTTCGGATGCTCAACCGTTCGAAGGGTCCATGCGTTCGGGCCCCCCGAGTTCAGTGCGATAAAAAGGCGTACCAACTCCGTGCAAAATGGATCCTCGAGCGGCAGACGAATCTCGATATCAAGCAGGGGGGAGTGGTGAGCATTCTCGTAAAAGACGATCGTGTGTTGGGAATCGAAACCGATTTGGGCAATTTAATTAAAGCCCGAAGTGTTATCATCACGGCGGGAACATTTCTGGCCGGAATGCTTCACGTTGGGAGGCGTTCTCGGCCAGGAGGACGAATGTCCGATACGACATCCCCGCTGAGTGACAATCTGCGATCGCTCGGGTTTGAGACGCGTAGATTCAAAACCGGGACGCCCTGTCGGATCCACGGACGCACGATCGATTTTTCGAAATGCCAACGGCAGGACGGCGATGAACCCCGCCCGCGGTTTAGCTTTTTACCTTGGGACGAGTTGAACTTTCAGGGCTTCCAGTTCCATGTGGAACAAATGCCGTGTTGGTTGACGACAACCAAAGACGCGACTCATGAAATCATCCATCGAAATCTTCAGTCGTCTGCACTGTACAGCGGCAACATTACGGGAGTCGGTCCGCGGTATTGTCCCTCGATTGAAGACAAAGTCGTCAAGTTCCCTGATCGGATTACGCATCAGGTTTTTCTAGAGCCAGAAGGACGGCAAACCGAAGAGTATTACGCCAACGGGATCTCGACTAGCCTGCCGCTGGCGGTGCAAGAGGAATTCGTGCGCTCCATCCCCGGATTAGAATCCGCCGAAATCATGCGGCCGGGCTACGCAGTAGAATACGATTGGTTCCCTCCCACGCAGCTTTTACCGACGCTCGAAACCAAAAGAATTGGGAACCTTTACTTCGCCGGCCAGATTAACGGAACCTCTGGTTATGAAGAAGCCGCGGCCCAAGGTCTTATTGCTGGCGCGAACGCTGCCTTGCGGCTCGCTGGGAGACCTGAGCTTACGCTTTCCCGTACACAGGCTTACATCGGAGTTCTGATTGATGATCTCGTAACCAAAGGCACCAATGAGCCTTACCGGATGTTCACGAGCCGAGCGGAGCATCGGCTGCTATTACGCGCGGAGAATGCCGACATTCGCCTTACCAGACTTGCGTCGTCGGTAGGGCTTGCCGATCGTCATCGTCACGATCTGGTCACGCAAAAAATCGCCCTGCTCGAGGAGGCGCGAAGCTTCGCGGGAAAGGCCAAGTTAGGCAGCCATTCACTTCTGCACGTGATGAGGCAGCCTGGCTTTAACGCGTCGGATATACCTTCCGAACTCCGAAGGCGCTTCCCGTCCGAAGTGTGGGAGCAAATAACGACCGACGCGAAATATGAAGGGTACATTGCGCGTCAGGGAGAGGAGGTCCGCTTGGCGGAAGCGCGAAAGCTGCAACGTATTCCTGAAGAGCTGAATTACCTAACCATCCCAGGGCTGCGCAATGAGGCCCGACAGAAACTTGCATCAATCCGCCCGGCCACGTTTGATCAAGCCAGCAGCATCAGCGGCGTCACGCCGAGTGACCTCGGGATTCTGGCGATCTGGATAAGGCGAAAAAAATCACGCGCATGATCGGCGCTCTCGTCGCTGCCGCAGTCGCTGGTTACCTGCTGGGTTCCTGCCCTAATGGCTACCTCATCAGCCGATCACGTGGACTCGACATCCGAAAGCATGGCAGTGGAAATATCGGCGCAACGAACGTCTTAAGGGTACTCGGGAAAAAATGGGGTTACCTCGTTTTTTTTCTCGATGCTCTGAAAGGACTGCTTGCCGCTGGGATCGGATTGCACCTTGCAACGCAAAGCTTCCCACTAGCTGTTCACCCAGAAATCTCTGGAATAACAGGCGGCCTGTTCTGCATTTTGGGACATACTTTCCCGGTCTGGCTCGGGTTTCGCGGAGGAAAAGGCGTCGCAACGTCCGCCGGAGTGCTCTTGGGGCTGATGCCTCTGGCGGTAATTTCCGTTTTGGCGATCTGGCTCGCGGTGTTCTATGCAACCCGTTACGTCTCTGTCGCTTCCATTTTCGCAGCGCTTGCATTGCCTCCGTTTGTTTTTCTTTATTTGAAGCTGCAAGTGGTGAGCGGCTGGTTGCTCTTACCATTTTCGGCGCTTATCGCGGCGGTCGTGGTTTGGCGGCACCGCTCTAACATGAGAAGGCTCATGCACGGGACAGAAGAACGGTTCGGAGCGAAGTGATCACGGGAAAAACAGCAGTGCTGGGGACAGGAGGTTGGGGGACCGCCTTAGCGGCCATTTGGGCGCGAGATGGGCGTGAGATCACGCTTTGGGGTCACACTGCGGCCAGGGTGGCAGACATGGCACAAACGCGCCTCAATTCGCTCTATCTTCCTGGCGTCGTTTTACCTGCAAACATTAGCCTAAGCAATGACCTCAACGATTGCTTGGATGCGGAGTTGATCGTCTTCGTGACACCGTCCGTCGCTTTGCGAAGCGTAGCATCTAATCTCGCTTCGCATCGGTTGAACAGTTCCGCCGTTTTGCTCAGCTGCACCAAGGGAATCGAACATGGCACTGGCATGCGCATGAGCCAGATCCTCAATGAAAAATTCCCGCAAAACCCCGTGGCCGTTTTGTCCGGACCGAACCTCGCGGCGGAAGTCGCGGAAGGCTTACCCACTGCCACCGTCGTTGGTTGCCGCGACAAATCGTTGGCAAAACATCTGCAGCAGGAACTCGGCGGCTCTCGCTTTCGCGTTTACACGAGCGAGGAAATAGTCGGGATCGAGCTCGGCGGCGCGCTGAAGAACATTTTCGCGATCGCCGCCGGCGTAAGCGACGGCTTCGGTTTGGGCGACAACTCGAAGGCGGCGTTAGTCACCCGTGCCTTGGCCGAGCTTTTCCGGCTCGGGATTGCGATGGGAGGAAAAGACAGAACGTTCCAAGGACTCAGCGGCGTGGGCGATCTGATCGCGACTTGCTTTAGTCGGCACAGTCGGAACCGCCGAGTGGGTCAACAGCTCGGAGAAGGCAAGGCGCTGGCGGACATCATGGGCGACATGAAAACCGTCGCCGAAGGAATTCCTACCGCGAGAAGCGCGTTCGAATGTGCGCGGAAGTTGGGCGTGGAAACGCCGATTATCGACCAGGTTTATGCCGTTCTGCATCAAGGAAAACCGCCAGCCCAGGCAATGCAGGAACTACTTGAGCGTGACCAGAAGGCAGAGCAGGGCTAAGTACTCGCTTCCGCCAATTCCGTCGCCAGCTTTGCGATTACCGCAGGATAAAGCTCGCGTTCGGCTTGTTGAATTCTCTCGTGAAGCGCTTCGGCGCTGTCGTCAGGCAAGATCGGCACCTCGCGTTGCGCGATGATTCTTCCGGTGTCGATGCCCGAGTCCACTAAATGGACGGTGCATCCGGTGACGGATTCGCCCGCCTCAAGCGCTTGTGACCAAGCGGCGCGACCGGGGAATTTCGGGAGGAGCGAGGGATGGAGATTGATGATCCGACCAGGAAAGGCATTAAGAAGGGGTGACTTCAAAATTCGCATGAATCCCGCCAGAACGAGGAAATCCACCTGCGCTTCACGCAGCCGCCTGATGAGATCTTGTTCAGCCTCAGGTTCCAATTTCGTACGCCATTTTCCCTCTGGAATGACGAACGAAGGGACGCCGAATTCCCTCGCGACGCCGACGATTCCCGCGTCCACAACGTCGGAAACAATGAGCCGCGCGTCCGCGAGTAACGTTCCGTCGCGAATTTTCTCGAGGATTGCGCGACAATTCGAGCCTCTGCCAGAGCCCAGGATTGCGAGAGCCAGCCGCCTCATGATCAGCAACTCCGCAGACGCGACAGGATTCCGGAAGTGGATTTCCCCGGCACGAATGGAAGGATCTTCACGACCGCGCCCATCTTTTTGAGTGCTTCCCTTTCCTCCGGATGCAGATTCTCAAACGCATAATCTCCGCCTTTCACATAAATTGCGGGTGAGACTGCCTCGATCACAGGCGTCGCCCGCGTCGTCGCGAAGATCGTCACGAAATCGACGCTCGCCAATGCGGCGAGGACTTCCGCGCGATCGGCTGCGGGACTGATTGGCCGCCCATCGCCCTTCAGCGTATGGACTGATTTGTCGCCATTCACTGCGATCGCAAGCCGGTCGCCCAACTGCCGCGCCTGCTCGAGATAGCGAACATGGCCAACGTGCAAGAGATCGAAGCACCCGTTCGTGAGAACAAGCCTTTCTCCCCGGCTACGCATTTCTGCGGCGCGCCGCGCCAGCTCCTCGATCGAGATAACTTTACTTTTCAAAAAAGGTTGGGCGTCGGGCCCATGTCACCTTCTCCGGACCGTTCCGCTGGTCAATCGCACTTCCGCTTCCGCAGCAGTCTCACTTCCGGCAGCGCGAAAGGCAGGGCGGCCTCGCCGCCAAAGCGCGGTTCGTTTGTCGAGAGCAGTAAGACCCAGTCACGATCTCCATCACGCCGACCATCGTGGCCGCCCACCAAATCGACCTGGACCAAACAGGCATCGCCGAAGTTGATCTCAACAACTTCGTCTCCCAACCGAGAGACCGCCCAGTTTTCCCGTCTGCGGTCTCGCAGCTCCGGCAGCTCTCGTCGCAAATGGAGTAACTCGGAGCAAAGTCGGAAGACGCCCCGATGCGCGGGAAGATCGAGCTCGTTCCAGCGGAGCTTCGAACGTAAGAAGGTTTCGACCGCTTGCGGATCCGGAATTTGCGCGCGCTTCGATGGATCGCGAAACGCCTCGAACCCACTGAACTCCTCGCGCCGTCCTTCTGTGACCTTGCGACCCAGCTCCGGCTCGTGATCGGTGAAAAATTGAAACGGCGCCGTCGTCGCCCATTCGTCGCCCATGAAAATCAGTGGTGTGTACGGCACGAGACAGAGCAGCGCCGAGGCCGCGCGCAAGGTCGCTGGCGAAACCTTCTGGCTGAGTCGGGAGCCAAAAGCCTGATTGCCGATTTGATCATGATTGCTGATACAAACAATGAACCGTTCCGGAGGCAGCTCCGTGCATTCGTTAGGCACAATTTCATCCTGTCGCACACGGCCTTTGCCGTGGAGGAGCCAGCCATCGCGCAGCGTCGTCACCAGCTCGGCCGTGGTGCCCTGGTAGGCGCGGAAATATCCTTCGCGCGCACCGGTTAGCATGACGCGCACAACGTGATGAAAGTCGTCCGCCCAGATCGCATCCACCCCGTAGCCGCCGCATCTCGCCGGACGGATCAGCTCCGGTTCATTCCGTTCATCCTCGATCGTGATCAAGCCGCCTAACGAGTGCATCCGCTCGGCCGCTTCTGCGAGGAAATGCTGGTCCGATGAATCGACAATCGCGTGTGTCGCATCCAGACGCACGCCATCGATATGATACTCCCGGCGCCAGTAACCGGGATTTTCGAGGAAGAAGTTGCGGACCGGTTCCAGCTCGAAATTGAACGCATCGCCCCACGGCGTTTTGTCAGCGGAATTGAAGTATTCGCGGCTATAGACGCCGAGATAATTTCCGTCGGGTCCGAGATGGTTGTAAACCACATCGAGGATCACCGCGAGGCCGTGGCCGTGCGCCGCATCGACCAGCGCACGGAAGTCGTTAGGCGTGCCGTAAACGCGCGCTGGCGCATAAACCAACACGCCGTCATAACCCCAGTTTCGTTCGCCCGGAAAATCCGCGATCGGCATGAGCTCGATGGCATTGACTCCTAGCCTAACGAGATGATCCAGCTTCTCGATCACGCCGCGAAAGGATCCTTCGGGCGTGAACGCGCCGACGTGCAGCTCATAAATCACAAGCTCCGCGAGTGGCGGTGCCGACCAGTTTTCGTCCTGCCATTCGTAGCCCCGCGGATCAATCACCTGCGCCGGACCATGCACGCCCGTCGGATTAAAGCGTGAAGCCGGGTCGGGCCACTCCTTCCCTTCAAATCGGTACTTATAAAAATCGCCCGCGACGCCGCCTTCATCTGTTCCGCTGAAGTATCCTCCCTCTTCCGCGCGCAGCGGAACCGCCCGCGCGACACCTCCTGCCGCATCGTAAACCACGACCGCGACCTCGGCTTTCCCCGGGGCCCAGGTGCGATAGTGAACACCGTCTTCAAAGGGATCGGCGCCTTGCGAGCGGGTGGAGAAGGATTTGAACATGGTGGAAAAGGAGGAGCAGCCACGACGATAAACGACCACGAGGCGGGCGGTGGCCGTAATGCAAAGGAGAGAACGGATTCAAGACGATGAAAAAACCAGAGGCCCGCGGCCCCACGCCATCGGAGAAAGCGAAGCGAGCGCTCGGCTCGAAATTGAATCGACCACCGAAGCCGCCTCCGTCGCCTAACGACCTGCCGCCGCCCCGCAAGCGACCGGTGAGCCGCCGAATCAAGGGCGAACGGTAATGAAGGCGGAACTCGCTCAACGACTCGAGCCGATGGCCCGTCTCATTGGACAGAAACTGGCGCGCAAACCGGAACATTTCATCACCCATCCCAGTGAGAAGCGGTTATTTCAATCGGTCAGTCCAGAGGAGTTGCGCAATTTTGCGCACGCCCACGGATGGCGTGTTGTCAGGCGCCTGGGCGGCCGACGAATCGAATTTTACAATGATGCCGAGGAACGGATGGAACGGGCGCGAACCGGAAACGTGCGTCCAGAAGACGAACGCATCGATCGTTAGGCACCGGTAAAGAAAGCTGTCAGCGGACTGGTTGCGGAAGCGGTCGTCCCTGTTTCCGCCAACCCTATTTCCCTCGCGTCGCGCCCCGCTTCCACCGCGTGGCGAAATGCCCGTGCCATCCGCACCGGATCGGCCGCGATCGCGATCGCGGTGTTCACCAGGACCGCGTCCGCTCCCATTTCCAAGGCCGCCGCTGCCTGGCTCGGCGCGCCTAGACCTGCGTCCACGACGACCGGCACCGTCGCCTGTTCGATGATGATCTCGATCTGGGCGCGTGTTTCGATTCCGCGGTTGCTTCCAATCGGCGATCCGAGCGGCATCACCGTCGCGGTGCCAACATCCTGCAGGCGCTTCGCGAGCACGGGATCGGCATTGATATAAGGCAGCACAACAAAACCTTCCCTAACGAGTACCGTGGCGGCCGCAAGCGTCTCGATCGGATCCGGGAGGAGATAACGCGGGTCGGGATGAATCTCGAGCTTCACCCAGTGGGGCAGGCCGGCGGCAACAGCGAGCCGCGCGAGGCGCACTGCTTCCTCGGCGTTCCGAGCTCCGCTTGTGTTTGGAAGGAGGAGGAAACGTTGCGGATCGATGAAATCCAGAATGTTGGCAAAAGGATCACCCTTCCCGGAAAGATCGGCCCGGCGGAGCGCGACCGTGACGAGCTCTGTGCCGCTGGCATTGAGCGCGTCACGCATCAATTCATTGGATGGGAACTTGCCGGTG
>JAICMR010000100.1 GCA_025929155.1 Chthoniobacterales bacterium
CGGGAATCCGTTAGGCGCGTAATCTGAGGCGTGCCTGCTTTGCCTCCGGTTGTCGGCTGTTATTGCGCGACTTTCCTGAAGCCGGAGATGCTCCACATCTACCGCCAGCTCACGGCGCTGGAACGTTTCCAGCCGGTCGTGATCGCGCGAAAGCGGGAAGAAGCCGCGCGCTTCCCTTTCACGCCCCTCGAAGTCGTTCCCCGGCCGGCGCTCCATTTTTTGCGGCGCTTTTGGTATCGCAACCTGCTGAACGCTCCATGGCGGATGTCGTCAGGCGAAATCGCGCGAATCGAGCGCGTGCTCGGGGATCATGAGGCGCAACTTCTCCATATTTATTTCGGCCATATCGCGGTCCACCTGCTGCCGCTGATGCGACGCTGGCCAAAGCCGGTCGTCGTTTCTTTCCATGGCGCCGACGTCATGGTCGATCTTGAGAAGCCGCGTTATCGCTCCGCGACGCGTGAAATGCTGGCTAACGCGCGGCTCGTGCTGGTGCGGTCGGACTCGCTCGCGCGCGGGTTGACGGAGATCGGATGTTCTCCGGAAAAAATCCGGGTCCATCGGACCGGGATTCCGTTAGGCGAGATCAGTTTCACGCCGCGAGCCTGGCCTAACGACGGTGCCTGGTGTTTTCTGCAGGCCGGGCGTTTGATCGCGAAGAAGGGGCTAACGACCAGCTTGCGCGCCTTCGCGGAATTTCGAAAGCGTCATCCGCTCGCCACTTTCACGATCGCCGGCGAAGGCCCGATGCTCGACGCATTGCAAGCGCTCAGCCGAGAACTGGCGATCAAGGAGGCGGTCTCTTTCGCGGGTTTTCTTTCACAGGCAGAGCTGCGCGCAGAATTCAAACGGGCGCACATCTTCGTGCACCCGAGCGAGCTGGAGCCGGATGGAAATCAGGAAGGCGTGCCCAACGCGATGCTGGAGGCGATGGCGAGCGGACTTCCTGTTTTCGCGACGCGACATGGGGGAATCCCGGAGGCGATCGAAGACGGTGTAAGCGGCGTGCTCGTGGGTGAGCGCGATTCTGCCGCGTTGGCTCAAGCGTTGCTGGAATGGTGCGCGCATCCTGAAACACTGAGCAAGCTGGCGCAAAGTGGCGCGGAAGCGGTCGCGGAAAAGTTTGAGCAAAGGGCGCAAGCTCGCGCCTTGGAAGATTTTTATTTCGAGGCGCTCGGCTGGAGCGCGAGGCCGGGCAGTTGACCCACCCTAACGAACGAATTCCCAGGCTGGCGAGAAGGGCTGCCAGACCGTCTCTTGCGGAGTCTCCCGGAAAAAGCTCAGTAGTTAGGCGTTCTCGCAGAAGTTACAACGCCATACGGCGCAGCCGCGTGAGACAACGCCCCTTTCGGGTTGCCTTCTCGCGCAAGATTGCAGCAGCCAGACTGCCGGTTTTGAGCAGCTAACAGCCCATTCTGCCAGCCCTTTGCCGGGTTGGTCGATCCTCAGCTATTTGGCCGTAAAACTTGGCCAGCCGCTGAGCGACCGACGGGTAACTGACACGCCGAACTGCTTCATCGTTCGCCGCGGCCACAGTCGCTCGGTACAAATTGACGTCGCCGAGCAAACGGGCGGCCAGATCCCGCAATTCGCCTAACGAACGTCCAAAACCGCACGTCGTCGGAAAGACCAGCCGATCGATCGCGCCGTCGCCGCCAACGCACGGGATCCCGCAGAGGAGCGCATCGCCCGCGACCTGTCCGGGCACCGCGCTTTTGTCGGCCTGAAGGACGATTTTGTGGCGGGCCACTTCCGCCAGGTAATCGCGATACGGCAGGCGCTTCGTCACAAACGACAACTGGCTCACGTCCCCAGCTAACGAACTCCAGAGCTGACGTGCGCGGCGCGGATTTTTTTCGAAAACCGTCACCGGCGCATTTAATTCCGCCGCGATCTGGAACGCAGCAAAATGGTTGCGTGACGGCACGTCCCATTCGCGCGTGCCAATGAAGATTCCGTGCCTTTCCTCCGGCGGTCGGGAGCAGTCCCAGCGCCTGTCCCCGATCGGATAAGGTGTCGGGATAAAGATCCCGCCGCCGAACGCAACCGCGTCGGGCGTCGCGGCCAGGTAACCGTTGGCTTCCGCAATGATCTCGCGAAAAAGCGCACCGCGTTTCGGATCGGCCAGTTGCCGCGCGATCTGGTGCAGCCCGGTTTCCTTCAGCGAAACCGCTGTCGTTAGGCCAGCTTCTTGCAGTTGCCGCAACGCCTCGCGCGCGGCGCGAAAATCTCCTCGCAAAAGCAGAAGCACCGGCAACCCTTCCGCGATCGCGGCTTTGGTCTCGCGATGAAAAACACCATGGGTGCACGCGGCGTAGGCGTGGAAGTTAACCGGTGCGTGTCCGCCCTCGTTAGGCAAGTCAGCGCCGACGGAAAAATCCTGCTCCGGATCACGCCCGCCGGGATTCAAGACCGTCAGGCGAAAATCCGCGGGGTCGTTAGGGATGTCCGGCACCGTCACTGAAATCCATCGAAGGCGGCGTCGGAACCGGCAGAAGTTGTTCGCCTGTGACCTGGTCCATCGGCCGGACCGGCTCGGCCCGGCGGATCTCCACTGGTTGGCCATTCTGTGCTGGCTCGACCGGGATGGCGCGCTTAATCGGTTTACCCGGATCGAGTCCCGCGATCGCGTCGGGCGCCGGAGTCGGCCGCGAGGTCGAGCCGATCGCGTTGTAGGGATCGTTGTGCGCGATCAAGGTCGGCGCCTTCATCGTCACGGGTGCGACAGCTTTGGTATCGATCGCGAGCGCCGCGCGGGGCCATTTGCTTTCATCGTACTGCTTCACGAGCTGCGCGCGCGCCTTGTCGCCGTGGACGTCGCACGCGTCGGTCGGCATCTGTTCCTTCGTCGCAAGCTCGACGTAGCTGGTCCGGCGCCTAACGACTTCTCCGCTGGCGGACTTGATGTTTTCGTAACACTTGTCGGTCGCGAGCAGGCCCGAGCTCGCGCAGATCTCGACCTTGTGCAAATCCGCCGGCATCGCGAAGGGCTGCGGCTGGTAACGCGAGGTCGAAGCGTTCATCAGGTCGACCCAAACTGGCTCCGCCAGCACGCTGCCGAAGGCGCCACGATAGATTTTTTGCGGCTTGTCGAACCCAGCCCACACAACGCAGGTGATGGCGGAATCGTATCCGGCAAAAAGCGCGTCGGTGAAATCGTAAGCGGTGCCAGTTTTGCCCGCGGCCGGGAAATCTTTCAGCCCATATTGCTTATAGGCCGCCTGGCCGGTGCCTTCTTTCAGCGCGTCTTCCAGGCAGGAAGTCACTTCGTAGGCGATGGCCGGTTTCATGACCGGCACGCGCGAATGACCTTTCTCCGCTTCCCAAACGACGTGGCCAGCTTTGTCCTCGATGCGATCGAGAATGTGCGGCGGCGCCGGCCGCCAGCCCTCGTTAGGGAAAACGGTGTAGGCGAGCGCGAGCTCGGCGAGCGTGATCTCGCTGCTTCCGAGAAAAGTCGAAGGATAGGGTCGCAGCTTCGTTTCCACGCCTGCGGTCTTGATCAGTTTGGTGACGGTATCAAGTCCAGCCGACGTGCCAATGCGAACGGCGGAGCCATTCTTCGATTTCGCGAGGGCCTCGCGCGCCGTGATCGGGCCTTCGTAACGGTTGTCGGGATTTTCCGGACCCCATTCGCCGAGAATCCCAGTGGTGCCGCCGATCATCACCGTGCGATTATCGAGCGCGGAATCTTCCACGATCGTGCCGGGATAGGAGCCTTTCTCGAATGCGGCCGCGTAAACGAACGGCGTAATCGCCGTGCCCGGCGGGCGCCGTGCCTGAAGCGCGCGGTCGTATTCGTTGTGCTCGAAATCGCGCCCGCCGACGAGAGCGAGGATGCCACCGGTTTTGTTGTCGAGCGCGATCAGCGCGCCCTGCAAATATTCCGGCGGTTTCGGCGCCACAGCCTTTCCGTCAGGCGATCGATTGCCGCGCGTCTCGCGCAACATTTCGGCATACTGCGCGTAGGTCTGGTGATCGTAACCAGGATGTTGCTCGGCTTCATCGAGATGCGCGCGGAGCGACTTTTCGGCCGCGCTTTGCAGATCGCTGTCGATCGTGGTGTGAATCCGGAAGCCGTCGCTCATGGCGCGATCCCAGCCGACAGCGGCGATTACTTGCTGGCGGATGTCATCGATCGCGTAATTCTGCCCGCGCGCGTTTTGTTTGTTCCCGACTGCGATGTCTTCGGCGACCGCTTTTTTCATCTGGTCGTCGGTGATGAAGCCGAGATCTTCCATCCGACCGAGGACGAAGTCCCGTGCCTCGCGCGAAGCGGCGGGATCTTTCCAGGGCGATAGATTGTTTGGGCTCTTTACCAGCCCCGCGAGCGTGGCGCACTCGGCGAGCGACATCTCTTTCGCCGGTTTATCGAAGTAGCCGCGCGCGGCCGCTTCCGCGCCGTAGAGTCCCCCGCCGAAATAAATCCGGTTCAAGTAAAGCTCCATGATCTTCTGCTTCGAGAAGTTCTCCTCGATTCGCCGGGCCACGAACATCTCGAGCAATTTTCGGCGAAAGGTTTTCCCGCGGAGATCGAAGCTGTTGCGCGCAAGCTGCTGTGTGACTGTGCTCGCGCCCTGGCGGACATGACCGGCAACAAGATTCTTAAACGCCGCCCTGACGATGCCTAACAAGTCGTAGCCGTGATGCTGGTAAAATTTGTTGTCTTCCGTCGCGATGATGGCGTGGACGAGATTGGTTGGAAGCTGGTCGTAAGGGACGGTTTCACGATTCTCGACGTAGATCTGGCCGAAAATTTTGTTGTTCCGGTCGAGAATCACACTCGCCGATTCCATTTGTTCGAGATGCGACAGATCGAGCGAGGCGGCTTTTTGTTTCAACTCCGCCGCCAAAGGGAGGAAGGCGAGAAATCCCGTGATGAGCGCCACGATCACGAGCGCGGCCGGGATGTAAACCCACGGGCGTGCATACCAGGTGCGGCGTTCGGCGTAGGAGTGCTCCGTGGGCATGAAGTAATCGACAGGCATGCAGCGAGTAGGCGAGAGCCAAGGAAACGCGCAACTTAGCGGCAAAGTTCGCCAAATGCCAAATGGCCACGGGCGGATTCCGCGCGCACCTTGCCGCGTGGAAACCGACGCAGCCGCCAGTGAAATGCTGGAGTTCCACTTGCGCGAGACGATTCGGCGAGAAGGGCCGATCTCGTTCGCACGCTTCATGGAGGCGGCGCTCTATCATCCGGAGTTCGGCTATTACAGTTCGGGCCAGGCGGCGATCGGGCGGCGCGGCGATTACTTTACGAGCGTAAGCGTCGGGCCGCTCTTTGGCAGACTGCTCGCGGCTCAGTTCGCTGAAATTTGGGAACAGCTCGCGCGACCGAACGATTTCACGATCGTCGAACAAGGGGCGCACGATGGCCAGTTCGCGGTTGATGTGCTCGGCGCGTTGCGTGAGCGGACGCCAGAGCTTTTCGAAAAGTTGCGTTACCGGATCGTTGAGCCGTTTCCGGTTTTATGGGCCAGGCAACAGGAGAAGCTGAAGCTTTTTCCAAGCCGGGTGGAATGGGTCGCGTCGCTGGAGGAATTGGAGCCGTTCTGCGGTGTGCACTTTTCTAATGAATTGCTCGACGCATTGCCGGTGCACTTGCTGGTGGCGGAAAACGGCAGGTGGCAGGAGCGCCTGGTCGATCTCGCCGGTGACGATTTTGTCCTGGTCGATCGACCAGTCGCCGTGGCGGAGCTGCTCGAACCACTTCCGAATGCGCCTAACGAACGCTACGAAACTGAAGCGCGCCCAGTGGCCGGCGCCTGGCTCGACGCGCTCGCTCCGAAGCTGCGGCGCGGGATCATCCTGGTCGCAGATTACGGATTCGCACGCGACGAATTTTACGCGCCGCATCGCGCCACCGGAACGTTGCAAACCTATGCAGCGCACCGGGTCCTTGCCTCGCCGTTCGACGAAATCGGCAGGAGCGACCTGAGCGCGCACGTCGAGTGGACGAGCCTCGCGGAAGGCGCGGAAGCGCGTGGCCTAACGATCGGAGGTTTCACCGATCAGCATCATTTCCTCATGGGAATCGTCGCGCGCCATCCGGCGCTCGCCACAGAAAACCGTCGCGGTTTGCAAACACTCCTGCATCCGGAATTCCTTGGAACGCGCTTTCAATTTCTCGGCCTAACGAAAAAATGTGAGCTTCACCTGGCGGGGTTTCAATTCGCACGCGCCAGCCGCGCCGCGCTGTGCTTGCGAGACTCATCCTGAGCGGAATGAAGCGCAGCGAAATGCAGCGGAAGCATCCGATGGAATGGGCTTGAAGATCGGCAGCGAACGCTTCTTGGAACGCTACGGGATCCTTCGGACTTCTCTCGCTTTCGGGGGATCCGCTCAGGATGAGGTCTTCCTTCACCCGCTACAGCATGGCCTCTCGGCACAAACCGTTGTGTTCTTTTGGTGCGCCGTCGATGGTGGCCGGTCTCCAAGCCCTGCCGATGCCCAGTTTTCGCCAAATCTTTTCCGGCAAAAAGGAGAACCCGATCTATCCGCGACCGCTTTTGCTCCAGGATCTCTGGGAAGCGGTGGCGCGTTTTTCCGCCGAAATTCGCAGGAGCGATTTCATGCGGGAGATGTTCCAGCGTCAGGCGGCGACGGGAAGCACGGGGATGATGGGAATGATGGATTGCGCCACGCTCTACGGCCTGGCTCGCTGGCAACGGCCGGCGGTGGTCGTTGAGTCCGGCGGTTATCTCGGGATGTCCTCGGCGTTCATTCTCAAGGCGCTGGCCGATGAAAAGCTGAGCGACGCGAAGATTTACAGCATCGAGATGGATCCGGATTGTCCTCACGGCGCGCTCGTGCCGGACGAATTTCGATCACAGTTCGTGCCGCTCCACGGCGATGTGAAGGAGCTGATCAGAACGGACGCGCTTCCCTCGAAGCTCGATCTTTTCCTGCACGACAGTTCGCATCGCTATCGGCATATGCTTTGGGAATTCCGCGCCTTCTGGCCGCGGCTGCGGGATCGCGGAATGCTTGTGTCGCACGATGTCCATTTCAACGCCGCCTTCCCCGAATTTGTGGCACAAACCTACGCGCACGATCCGCGGGGTCTGCTCGATGCCGAGCGCACCCGGCACTACGAATGGGGTCGCTGGGGTTACGTTGGTTTTGCCGTCAAAAAAGCCTGACGAGCGGATGGCAATCGGTTTGGCCTAACGATTGCCGATGTGGATGGCGTGTTTTTCGACCGCGAGCGCGGCCTCTTTGACCGCTTCGCTCAGAGTCGGATGCGCGTGCACGGTGCGGCCGAGATCCTCGCTGCTTCCGCCGAATTCCATCACGGCGACGATCTCGGCGATCAACTCTGACGCCGCGTGATTCAGAACCGACGCGCCGAGGATGCGATCCGTCTCGGCGTCGGCGATGAATTTCACCCAACCCTCGGCGTCGGCATTCGCGAGCGCGCGGCCGTTGGCGCGGAAGGGAAACTTCCCGACGCGCACCTTCATTCCCTTTTCCTTCGCGAAATCCTCCGTGATTCCAACGCCGGCGAGCTCGGGATTCGTGTAGATGATCCCGGGGATTACCTCGTAGTTCACATGGCCGGCTTTACCCGCGATCAATTCAACGCAAGCGATGCCTTCCTCCTCGGCTTTGTGCGCGAGCATCGGACCGGCAATAACGTCCCCGATCGCGTAAATGCCTTCGACGTTCGTGCGGAACATCTCGTCGACTTTGATCCGGCCGCGCTCGTCCAGGGCGACGCCAACCTGATGGGCGCCGACGCCTTCGGCGAAAGCGCGGCGGCCCACCGCGACGAGGACTTTATCCGCGTCAAAGGTCATCTCTTCACCGCCTTTCGTAGCGGTCGCGATCGCCCGGCCGTCCTTGACTTTCACGGAGCTGACCTTGGTTTCGAGGTGAAACTTCATTCCCTGAGCCGTTAGGGCGCGTTGAAGCAGATTCGCCATCTCGAGGTCGAAACCCACCGCAATGCGCGGGAGAAATTCAAGCACGGTGACTTCGGAACCGAGCCGGCTCCAGACGGAACCGAGCTCAAGCCCAATCGCGCCCGCGCCGATGACGAGCAATTTCTGAGGCGGCTTCGCAAAGCAAAGCGCTTCCGTGCTGCTGACGACGGTCTCGCCATCGAACGGCATGCTGGGAAGGTTGATCGGCACGCTGCCGGTCGCGATCACGATATGATCAGCTGCAACTTCGGTTGCCTCGCCCCCGTCAGGCTGGACGCGCACTTTGCTCGGCTCCGTGATCGTGCCGAGGCCGGAGAAAGTGCTGATCTTGTTTCCTTTCATGAGCGCTCGAACGCCGCCGGTGAGGGTTTTCACCACCTTGTCTTTGCGCGCGAGCATGGTCGGAAGATCGAGAGTGACATCGGCGATCTGGATGCCGTGCTGCGCGGCCCCTTTTTTGGCGAAAACGTAATGATCGCTCGAAGCGAGGAGCGCCTTGCTCGGGATGCAGCCAATGTTCAGGCAGGTGCCGCCCAGTTCGGGATCTTTTTCGATAATCGCAGTTTTGAGCCCGAGCTGCGCGGAGCGGATCGCGGCTACGTAGCCGCCGGGGCCGGAGCCGATGATGATGACGTCAAATTTTTCCATTGATGAGAGAAGTGGGTGAGTGGGTCGAAACTGAGCAATGAAAATTAATCGTGCGCCGCCGGGTTGTCATCCCGAGCGATCCGCGAAGCTGCGTCGAGGCCTTCTCAGCGGGATTCTCGGTAGCTCGGTCAGAGCCCTGGAATGAGCGTTCGCCTCGGCTCGGGATAAGGACCTGAACGTGGGCGTTATAACTCGAGTAACAACGCCGTCGGGTTCTCGATTCCTTCCTTCACCTTAATGAGGAAGGTCACCGCTTCCTTGCCGTCAACCGCGCGGTGATCGTAGCTAAGCGCGAGATACATCATCGGCCTAACCACGACATCGCCTTTGATCGCCACCGGCCGCTGTTGGATCGCGTGCATGCCGAGGATGCCGCTCTGCGGAGGATTCAAAATTGGCGTGCCCATAAGCGAACCGTAAACCCCGCCGTTTGAGATCGTGAAAACGCCGCCGGTCAGGTCTTCGATCTTGATCTTTCCGTCGCGGGCTCGGGCGGCGTAATCGGCGATGTCGCGCTCGAGGTCGGCAAAACTCTTTTGATCCGCATCGCGCACTACCGGCACGACGAGACCTCGTGGCGTGCCGACCGCGATGCCGATGTCGTAATAATGATTGGAGATGAAATCGTCGCCTTCGATCCGGCTGTTGATCGACGGCACTTCCTTGAGCGCCTCGACCGCCGCTTTGATGAAGAACGACATGAAACCGAGCTTCACTCCGTGCTCGGCCTGGAACTTTTCCTGCGCTTTCTTTCGGAACGACATCACCTCAGTCATGTCGCACTCGTTGAAGGTGGTGAGGATCGCGGCGGTTTGCTGCGCCATCACAAGCTGGGCGGCGATTTTGCGCCGGAGCGGCGACATTTTTTTCCGGGTAAAGCGGCTGCTCGTTTCCGGGCTCGGGACTTTTTCTTCGGCGGTAGCCGGCTTCTGCTCAGCACGCGGCTTTTCCTGATCGTCAGTTGTCGCAGGTCCTTCGCCGCTCGATTTTAAATGGGAAAGGACATCGTTTTTCGTTAGGCGACCGCCTTTGCCCGTAGCCGTGACTTTGGCCGGATCCACTTTTTCCTCCGTTGTCAGGCGTTTCACGGCCGGCGAAAGCACTTCGGCGTTGGGGGAACGTTTCTCAGATGTCTTCTTTGCCGCGGGTGCCGGCGCGGCCTCGTTAGGCGCGGGCGATTTCGCTTCGGCGGGAGCGGTCGCACTGTCGTCGATCGTGGCGACGACTTCGCCGATTTTCACTTCCTGGCCTTCATCGACTTTGGTCTGGAGCGTCCCGGCTTTTTCGGCAGTAATTTCGGTCGAGACCTTGTCGGTCTCGAGCGTGAGGAGCGCCTCGCCGGCCTCGACGTAATCGCCTGTCTTTTTGTGCCAGACGGAGACGACGCCGCTGGAAATGGATTCGCCGACCGGCGGGATTTTAACTTCGATGCTCATGGGTCGTGCAACTTAAGCGGAAGAATGCCGTGGTCGAAAACTTTCCCGCAGTTATCTCTACCTAACGAATGATGCTCCATTGGCGGCTCACCTGGTTCCGGATTCGCCGATGAGGTTCGATGGCAGTCTCGCGATCACACCTCGTGAACCACGCGGTCTGCGGAGCCGGGCTGGGCGGGGCGCTCTCTGCCCTCTGGCGAGTAAGCCGGCGGCTCACTGACCTCCGCCCTGCCCATCTCGTGGAGCGGACGGCGCGTGACCGCGGCTTGCACAAACTTGCCCCAGCTCAAATTGTCGCGCCCCGGGACGTGTTCTTTGGCTTTGCGGATTGCCATTTCGCTTACGGCTTCGAGGACCCAGTTGAAGTTTTCCTGCCCGACCGACGCGACTTCCGCGTCCGGCGCGGGATTACAGAAATCAATCGCGAGCGGCACGCCGTCGCGGATCGCGAACTCAACGGTGTTCAGGTCGTAACCAAGGTATTGATTGAGCGCGAGCACGCCTTGCTCGACCCTTTCGAGAATCTGTTTCGGCGCCTGCCAATCGGTCTGGTAACGCAGGTGATAGGGATGCCGCGGCTCGTAGTTCATAATTTTCACGTGGCGCTGATCGATCGAGTAACAGCGGAAATACATGTCAAAGGTCACTTCCTCCTGGAGCATCATGACGAGCTGACCGGTCTCGCTGTAGGCCCGGTAAAATTCCTCCGGGTTATTCAGCTTATAAACGTTCTTCCATCCGCCGCCGGCGAACGGTTTGAAATAGGCTGGCCAGCCGACGTAGGCGAAAATCGCTTCCCAATCGAGCGGGTAAGCGAGGTTGCGGAAGGAGTTGTCGTTCGTATCCGGCGGCGGCTGATGCGATGGAAGGAGGACCGTCTTCGGAACGGGGACGCCGATCTTGGTCGCGAGCGCGTTGTTAAAAAATTTCTCATCCGCGCTCCACCAAAAAGGATTGTTTACGACCGCGCAGCCAGTCAGCGCTTCGTTCTTCAGCCAGGCGCGATAAAAGGGCACGTCCTGGGAAATGCGATCAATTACGACAGCGTAACCGGTTGGTTCGCCTTGCATGACTTTGTCGATGCGGACTGGTTCCGCCATAATTTCTCGACCGCCGGTTTTCTGGTTCACACGTTCAACGAAGGCTGGAGGAAAGCTGTGCTCCTGGCCGTAAAGGATTCCGATTTTTTTCATAAAGGTGTTTCAGCCTAACGATGCGGCGGCGTTCTGACAACTGCGGCGAGTAAGGCCGTTCCTGAGCGATCGCTTCTCGTGCTCCGAGCAGCAGCAGGATTTACGAGCATGAAGCACCACTCGGAGGACGAGCTGGAAAGCGATACGGCCTTAGAGGGTTGCGAGCGCGAATCCTCTCGCCAATATGACCGCTCTTTCATGGACGAACCCAAACACACGCTGACCGGAAATATCCAGAAGCATCCCGCCTTTCCGTCGCGCGTTTTGCGCAACGAACGTGACGTTTTGGTTTACCTGCCCCGGGGTTACCGGCGCTCGCCCCGGCGCCGTTACCCGGTGCTTTACCTGCATGATGGCCAGAATGTTTTCGATGCCGCGACCGCTTTCGGCGGGGTCGAGTGGGGCGCGGATGAAGCGGCTCAGCGTCTAACCAGACAACGCCTGATCGAGCCGATCATCATCGTGGCGGTGGCGAACCTGGGCGACGAGCGGATTCATGAATATTCACCGACCCGGGGCGTGATCGATGCGGCGGCGAAACGAAAGAAACGGAGCCGGGGATTGCTCCGGAAATACGGTAAGTTTCTGGCGGAAGAGCTCAAGCCGTTCGTCGATCGCGAATATCGCACCAAGCCGGAAGCGGAGTTCACAGGGCTCGGTGGCTCGTCGTTAGGCGGACTCGCCACGCTCGTCCTCGGACTTTGGTTCCCGCAGGTTTTCAGCCGGCTCGCGGTGATGTCGCCGTCGATCTGGTGGGACGATTGCGCGCTCTATAGGATCGTGGACGAGCTCGAGGAAAAACCGCCGCTCAAGATCTGGCTGGATACCGGCACGCAGGAGCCAGGCTGGGAACGCGCGTCGGTTTTGCGCGACAAGCTGCTGGACAAAGGCTGGCGGCTTTACGACGACCTGCAATACACGGAAGCCGAAGGCGCCGATCACAGCGAAGGCGCCTGGGCTTTTCGCTTCGAAGCGGTCCTGCGCTTTCTCTTCCCGCCGGCGCCGCCGGGGCTGAACGAGCCGCCGCCGCACCCAAAAGTGCTGATTGCCGCATCTCGTTAGGCAAACTGCTGGACCTGGTGCGTCCGCGGATGAACTTGGCGCCCGGCCGAATCTCCTCCGGGTAGTGCGTTCCCCCCTCGCGTGCTTTCCCTCGCATCTGCTGGTTTCCCGACGTTTATCGGCGCCGATGGAAGTCCGATGCGAGCCGTTTCGGCCGGCACGCACGAGCTGGCACGCTACGCGGCAGTATCCTGCGCGCCGTTGCTCCTCTTCGGCTCGGCGAAGCTCCCGAGCTTGCGGAATTTTGCGTAACGCTGTTTCAATAGTTCGTCGATGGGCAGATCGAGTGCGCGCTTCAGGTTCCGACGCAAGGCGCTCCCGAGATTTGCCGCGGCAAGATCGTGGTCGCGATGCGCACCGCCTTCAGGTTCTTTCACCACTTCATCGACGACTCCGAGGCGCATCAGGTCGTCGGCGGTGAGTTTCAACGCTTCGGCGGCCTCCGGCGCGTGTTTCCGATCCTTCCATAAAATTGCCGAACAAGCCTCCGGGCTGATGACGGAGTAGTAGGCGTTTTCGAGAATCAGGACGCTGTCCGCAACCCCGATGCCGAGCGCGCCGCCAGAGCCGCCCTCGCCGATCACACAGGCGATGATCGGCACGCGCAGCGTCATCATTTCCCGCAGGTTGACGGCGATCGCTTCAGCGATGTGGCGTTCCTCCGAGCCAATGCCGGGATACGCTCCCGGAGTGTCGATCAGGGCGATCACGGGCAACCCGAATTTTTCGCCGAGTCGCATGATCCGGAGCGCCTTTCGATAG
>JAICMR010000228.1 GCA_025929155.1 Chthoniobacterales bacterium
CGCAACAGCGGACGGCGTGACGATTTTGTGATGCTCGGCACCCGGTTTCCAAGATTGACCACGCCCAAGCCCCTCCTACGGTTAAAGGAAATTGTTACGTTTCTGAACAACCTCCCCAATTCATGATGTTAGGTCTCTCAAAACGCTCCGTGAGTTCTCTGGTGCTAGCTACCCTGCTTGCGCCAGGTATCTGGGTCGCGCGCGCCCAGAGCACCACCGCGGACGCTTCTGGTTCTCTGACCGATGGAGATCTCCATTTTGCCAACGGCATCGCAGCCGTCGCGGAGGACAAGGTGATCACAGTCGACGAAATCCGTCAGGCGATCTCGCCGATGGTCCCGCAAATCCGCCGTGAGTCGCACAACGAGCAAGAATTCAACGAAAAGCTTGAGGCGCTCCACGACGACGAAGTGCAGAACTTGATCGATCGCGTGCTGATCGTGAAGGAGTTCAAGAAAGACGAGAAGCACCACATTCCGGAAAGCTACGTCGACGAACGCATTTCCGAAGTGATGAACGAGCAGTTCGACAACGATCGCTCGAAGTTCCTCGCCTACTTGCGCGGCCGCGGTCTGACGTTGAAGGAATACCGCCAGGAAGTCGAAGACGACATCATCTTCGATTACGAGCGCCAACAGCTCCGCAAGAGCCAGAGCATCATCAGCCCGGTCAAGGTTGAGACCTATTACAACGAGAACAAAGAGAAGTTTTTCCAGGAAGATTCCGTCCACCTTCGCCTGATCGAATTCCGCCGCACGGACGGCGAGAGCGATGCTGATTTGCGCGCGAAGGCCGATGCCGTGCTCCGTCGGATGAAGGCGGGCGAAAGTTTCGCGGACATCGCGAAGGACGTCAGCCAAGATGCGCGCCGCAGCAAGGGTGGCGACTGGGGCTGGATCAAGCGCTCTGACGTGAAGCAGGAGTTGAGCGATCCGGTGTTCAACTTGAAGAAAGGCGAAGTCACGCAGCCGATCATCATGCCCGAGGGCGGATTCTTGCTCTACGCGGAAGACCGCAAAGTGGCCGGCCTGCAACCGATCGACGAAGTCCGTCCCCAGATCGAGCAGATTCTCGTGCAGCAGATGGCCCGCCGCAGCACCGAGCACTGGCTCGAGCGCCTGCGCCGCACCGGCTACGTGAAGCACTACTGAGCGGTGACTCAGGAGAGGCGTTAGGTTTTTTAGGCCCGTGAAAACTTTGCGGTTTTTTGTGCGTTTCGAGCGGTAGCTCGTGCCCCTGGGAGCGCGGACATTCTTGTCCGCCTCAACGATTCGCGCGGAGCGCGCACAAATGTTTTAAAAAACAGCGCGCTCGCTCGCGGCCCTTTGGGCGGACAAGAATGTCCGCGCTCCCAGGGGGAAATGGCTCCCGCACCCCTCACAGCACCCCCGCTGAGCGAAAGCTGTAAAAACCATTTCCCGTCGGATCGACTGCCGCCCGTCCGACGATCACGTGATCGAGCAGATCGATGCACACCACCTTGGCCGCATCGCGCAGCTGCCGGGTCACCTGCACATCCGCCGCGCTGGGCGTCGGATCGCCGCTCGGATGATTATGCACGCAAATCACCGCCGACGCCCCTTCCCGAATCGCTTCGCGGAACACTTCGCGCGGGTGAACGAGGCTGTTCGTCGCCGTGCCCGACGTCGCTTCGACGCGTTTGAGGAGGCGGTTCTTTCGGTTCAAGCAAAGCACCCAAAACTTCTCCACTTCGAGTCCCGCCGTGATCGACTGAAAATAGGTCGCGACCAATTCCGCGCGGCCGAGGATCGGCGCCTCGCCGCTTTGCTGGCCGAGAACGCGTCGGGCCAATTCCATTGTCGCGACGAGCTGCCAGGCTTTCACGGCGCCAATGCCTTTGAAGCGCCGAAAGTCCGCGTCCTTCCACGCCACCAGGCCGGCCAAGCCGCCGGCTTCGGCGACGAGACGATTCGACAACGTGAGCACGTCGTGACCTTGCGTTCCTGTGCGCAATAAAATCGCGAGCAACTCCGAGTCGCTCAACGCCTGCGCACCGCAGCGCGCCATGCGCTCCTGCGGCCGCTCCGCGATCGTTAGGCTCTTGAAGCGATTACGATCAGCGATGAGCGACGCCTCGGCGGCAAAAGCGGTTTCGGTGCGACTCCCCTCCGGAAACGAATCCATGTGGGACATATGATCGCATGGAAACTCATAGACAATTAAATAGATTCGAATATCGATAGGCTTTTCCAGGTGCGGGCTCCTCGCGTGTTCATCGCGAGGATGGCTCGC
>JAICMR010000017.1 GCA_025929155.1 Chthoniobacterales bacterium
AGAGCGCAAGACCAATCAGGAGTGTTTCCACGCCCAGTATGTCGCGAAATTGCGAGACAATCGGGATGCTGCCGCCTTCGCGGATTAACGCGACTTCACCGCCGAAAGCCTCCTTGAGCGCTTTCTGCGCCGCTTCGCCGAAGGCGGAATGCGGATCAGTCAGATACCAGGGACCGCTGTGACCATCGATGATCTGCATCGTCACGCCGGGCGGAAGATGTTTCTCGAGGTGCTGGTGCGCGAGCTTGAGAATCTTGTCGCCGTCCTGGTTCGGCACGAGCCGGAAAGTGATTTTCGCCATCGCTTGGCTCGCGATGACGGTTTTGGTTCCCTTGCCCTGATAGCCGCCGCCGATCCCGTTGATCTCGGCCGTCGGCCGGGCCCAAAGTCGCTCCAGCGTGCTGAAACCTTTTTCCCCGAACAGCTCCGATGACCCAGTCTCGCCCAGGATTTCCTTGTCCGCATCGATCGGCAGCTTTCTCCACGCCTCGCGTTCCCAATCCTCGAGCGGTTTCACGTCGTCGTAGAAACCTTCGATCGCAACGCGGCCGTTTTTGTCGTGCAAAGTGGCGAGCAACTCGACGAGAGCCGTAATCGGATTGGCCACTACCCCGCCGAACGTTCCGGAGTGCAGATCCATTTTCGCGCCGGTGATCTTAATCTCGAGCGCGGTCACGCCGCGGAGCCCGTAGGTCAATGTCGGCACGCCGCGCGCGATCATTCCCGTGTCGGAGACCAGCGCGATGTCGCAGCCTAACGAGTCGCGATTCTCGCGGAGAAAGCCGGGAAGACTCCCACTGCCGATTTCTTCCTCGCCTTCAATGATGAGATGCAGGTTTACCGGCAGATCACCCTTCTCTTTCATCGTCTCCTCGATGCCGAGGATGTGCGCGAAAATCTGACCTTTGTTATCGGTCGCGCCGCGCGCGAAGACGAAGCCGTTTTTCAAAACCGGATCGAACGGCGGCGAATCCCAAAGGTCCAGCGGATCGGGTGGCTGCACGTCATAGTGACCGTAAAGCATGACCGTTTTGCGCCCCGGGTGATGTTTGTTTTTCGCCCAGACGATCGGATGACCCGGAGTCGAAACGACTTTGGCTTCCAGGCCGATGCGGTTGAGTTTTTCCGCCAGCCAATGCGCGCATTCGCCGACGTTTTCCTTGTAGGCGTCGTCGGTCGAGATGCTCGGGAAGCGGAGCAGCGTGAAGTAGTCGTCGAGATAATCCTGGCGCATCGGCCAGCTTAACGACGCCGGAGCCGCGGGCAAAGTTTTTGCAGTCGCGTAATTTATCAGCGGGTAAAGAATAGCGGAAATGACGCGCCTGCTTTTGCGATGGCTTCTTTTTGTCCTGCCGCTCGGTCTCATGGCGGCTGCTGCTCCGCCGCTCGCCATCACAGATGTCACCGTAATTGATGTCGTTCGGGGCGAACGCGTCGGGCCGCGCACGGTGCTCGTGCGGAACGGTCGGATTGTGGCGATCGACGAGCCTGCGACTGCCGTCATCCAGCCGGGGATGCGGCGCATCGATGGGCGCGGACTTTATCTCGCTCCGGGCCTGGTCGACATGCACGTTCACCTTTTCAACAACAGTTCCGGCCGGCCACCTAACGAGTGGGCGTTTCCGCTATTCGTTGCAAATGGCGTTACCGGCGTGCGCGAGATGCGCAGCGAACCTGCGGAGATCGCTCAGGAGCAACAATGGCGTCGCGCGGTCGAAGAAGGGAAATTGATCGCGCCGCGCGTGCTGGCGGCGGGAGTGGCGGTGGCTGGCCCTGACGCTGCCGCAGCGCGTCAGCGGGTTCGAATTGCGAAAGCCGCCGGCGCGGATTTCATCAAGGTTTTTTCGGAGGTTCCTGACTCATCCTGGAGAGTGATTCTCTCCGAAGCCGCAAAAGTCGGGTTGAGCGTCTGTGGACACGTTCCGGCGCAGGTGAGGTTGCTGACTGCCGCCCGCGCTGGTCAGCGGACCGACGAGCACCTCATGCAGGCCTATGAAGCTTGCTCAACGAAGGAGTCGGACCTGTTGGCGGCGCGGCAAAGGTTGCGCGGCGAGGCACTGATCGGCCTGCGCGATACGCAGGAACGCGAGATTCTGCAGACTTTTAGTCAAAGCCGCTGCGAAGAGCTGGCGGCGAAACTTGCACGGATCGGCCAGACGCAGGTCCCGACGCTCGTGCTGCCGTGGTCGGAGGCAAACCGTTCTAAGAGCAACCCGCTCCTGGATTCGCGCTGGCGTTTCCTGCGTACGGACGAGCAGGCGCGTTGGAAAAGAATCCTGGCCGCGAACGACGACGCGGAACTCGCGCGCGAACGATGGGAAGTTTCGCGCAAAATCGTCCACGCGTTTCATGCTGCGAAGGTGCCGATCCTGGCCGGCACGGACACTCCGATGCCGCTGGTTTATCCCGGGTTTTCGCTCCACGAAGAGATGGAGCTTCTGGCAGATTGCGGCTTCACTCCCGCGGAAGCATTGCGGGCGGCGACCATCGGTCCGGCGGAGTTTCTGGGGCTTAGCGCGGACAACGGATCGGTCGCGGTGGGCAAGCGGGCCGATCTCTTGCTGCTCCAGGGTGATCCGCTGGCGCAGGTCGAAAATCTGCGGCGGATTCGCGCCGTAGTGCTCAGCGGACGTTTGTTGCTTCCGCGTGATCTTGGGATTTCAACCGAAGCTCCTCTGCGTTAGGTTTGGCTATGAAATTGCGCGGACTGCTCATCATTCTCCTTTTCTCGTTAGGCTCGAAGTCGACGGCATCCGCACAGATCGACCGCATTACCGGCAAAGTCTGGGCAACGCGCTCGGAAGTGCTCGCGCAGCATGGAATGGTTTGCACCAGCGTGCCGGCGGCGACGCAGGTTGGGCTGGATGTGCTCAAGCGCGGCGGCAGCGCGGTCGATGCCGCGATCGCGGCGAACGCCACGCTCGGCCTGATGGAGCCGGTCTCGAACGGGATCGGCGGCGATCTCTTCGCAATCTTTTACAGCGCGAAAGATCACAAGCTTTACGGACTCAACGGCAGCGGTCGGTCGCCGCGCGGGCTCAGCTACGATCAGATGAAGGGCGAACTCGCGAAGCTCCATGCTCAATACATTCCACCGACCGGTATGCTCCCGATCAGCGTGCCCGGCACCGTGGACGCATGGTCGGAGCTGCACAAAAAATTCGGCAAACTCTCGTTAGGCGACGACCTGGCGCCCGCAATTCATTACGCGGAGGAAGGTTTTCCGGTCACGGAATTGATCGCCTATTACTGGGGGCGAAGCGTGCCGATTTACCAAGGTTTGCCCGGGGCGTTTCTCGACACTTACACGCTCGATGGGAAAGGCCGCGCGCCCGCCAAGGGTGACATCTTCAAGAACCCCGCGCTCGCCCACAGTCTGCGCCTGATCGCTGAGCACGGTCGCGACGCGTACTACAAAGGCGAGATTGCGGACAAGATCGACGCCTTCATGAAGGCGAACGGCGGCTACCTGCGGAAATCGGATTTCGATCAGCATCACTCGCAATGGGTCGATCCGGTTTCGGTGAATTATCGCGGCTACGATGTGTTCGAACTGCCGCCTAACGGACAAGGCCTGGCCGCGCTCGAGATGCTGACGCTGCTTGAGGGATTCGATCTCAAAGCCTGGGGATTTGATTCGCCGGAAACCCTGCATGCGATGATCGAGTCGAAGAAACTCGCCTTCGCCGATCGCGCGAAATACTACGCCGATCCCGATTTCGCGAAGATACCGATCGCCGGTTTGATCTCGAAGAAATACGCGGACGAACGCCGGAAGCTGATCGATCCGAATCACGCCTCGAGGAGCGTCGCTCCCGGCAACCCGTCGTTAGGCCAGAGCGACACAATCTACCTCTGCACCGCCGATGACGAAGGCAATATGGTCAGCCTGATCCAGAGCAACTTTCGCGGAATGGGAAGCGGAATCGTCGTCCCCGGGCTCGGGTTCATGTTCCAGGATCGCGGCCAGCTTTTCTCAATGGATCCGGGCAGCGCGAATGTTTACGCGCCGGGCAAGCGGCCGTTTCACACGATCATTCCGGGCTTCGTTATGAAAGACCAGAAACCGTGGCTCGCGTTCGGCGTCATGGGCGGCGACATGCAGCCGCAAGGTCATGTCGAGGTGCTCACGAATCTGATCGATTTTGGAATGAGCGTCCAGGAAGCCGGCGACGCCGCGCGCTGGCAACATGAAGGCGATCAGGAGCCAACGGGCGAGAAACTGACGCCAACCGGCGGCTACGTCGAAGTCGAAAGCGGCGTGCCGTACTCGACCGTGCGTGCGCTGAAAATGAAAGGACATGACGTCCGCTTCGACGTCGGCGGCTACGGCGGATATCAGGCGATCAAAGTCGAGATGCACGACGGCCAGCGCGTCTACGTTGGCGCGAGCGAGAGCCGCAAAGATGGGCAAGCGGCGGGCTATTAATCGCCTCTGTAGACATTATTTCCGTCATCCTGAGCGGAGCGCAGCGGAGTCGAAGGATCCCGTGGGCTGCCATAAATCGCTGCCCCGTCCCGCGTGGCGACGGCGTTTCGTCTTCGCGAGTTTCGCTCTTTTGGTTTAGTTCTTTCGCGACAGCTCCTGGCGACGCGTCAAGAAAGCTGTCGCCGCGAGACGCGTGCGCTGCCCAAAGCCACCCGCACTCGTTAGGCACAACCGGGCTCGTTTCGCGCTTGTCTCGTTCCCCGACTTCCCGCACCGTGCGCGCGTGGCGGAATTGCCGGCATCCAGTCAGCGTGTTGACGAACAACTCCTGCGCGCCATCGGCGTCCTTGGCCTGACCGCGAACATCGTGAACACCACGGTCGGCGCGAGCATCTTCAAGCTCCCGGCCGACATGGCCAAGCAACTGGGCGCCGCCGCCCCTCTCGCCTTTGTTGTTTGCGCGATTGCGATGGCCTTCTTTGTCACCAGCTTCGCGCTCGCCGGCAGCCGGGTCTCGCTCACCGGCGGACTTTACGCATATGCCGAGCTGGCGTTCGGACGCTACGTCGGTTTTATCACCGGGCTCTTTTTCTACACCACGGCGGTTTTGAGTGTCGCGGCGGTGGTGAATTTTTTTGCCGGCACCGTCTTCGCGCTGATTCCTTCGCTCGCTGGAACCTGGGGACATTTCGCGGTTCTTCTTGTTGTCTACGCCGGACTCGCGGCGATCAACGTCCGTGGTGTGCGCGCGGGAACCGGCGCGGTTGGGGTCGTGACGATCGCCAAGTTGGTGCCACTTCTCATTCTCGTCTTCGTCGGCGTCTTCTTCCTTCACCCACCCTATCTCAGCTGGCCCGGCTGGCCCGGCGCGAGTTCGTTAGGCCACTCCGTTCTGCTTCTGCTTTTTGCTTTCTTCGGGATCGAAGTCGCGCTCATCCCGAGCGGCGAGGTGAAAAATCCCGCGCGCACCGTGCCGCGAGCGATTTACCTGGCGCTCGCGATTACCACCGTGCTCTACCTTTTGATCCAATTGGTCGCGCAAGGTTCGTTAGGGCCGCGCCTTGGTCAGGAAACGAATGCGCCTCTGGCCGCCGCCGCCGCCACTTTTCTCGGGCATGCCGGCCAGCTGCTTTTGTTAGGCGGCGCCACGATTTCGGGCTTCGGTTTTATCGCGAGCGACATCTTGAGTTCTCCCCGAATCCTTTTTGCGCTGGGACGCGACGGCATTCTGCCTCGAGCTCTCACCCATGTTCATCCGCGTTACCGGACGCCGGACGTCGCGATCATCGTTTATGCCACCCTCGCGTTTTTGTTTTCGCTCAGCTCCACCTTTGAGGCGCTTGCCGTGATGGCGAATGTCGCGGCGCTCCTCCTTTATCTGGTTTGCTGTGCGGCGGCGTTTGTCTTGATGCGGCGCGACATTCAGACGGATGCGCCGCCTTTCGATTTCCCGGGCGCGAAGATCGTGCCGCTCATCTCAATCGTGCTCATCCTCTGGATTTTGGCGCAGGCCACCGCACACGAGTTCAAAATTGCCGGCGCGGTTTTCCTCGTCGGCACCATTCTTTACCTGATTCGGCTCGCGTTCCCCGTCCGCAACGGCTGAACCTTGCGAGCCCCACATTTGGTGTCCCTCGGCGCTCGGCTCCGCTGGATTTGGTATAATTTTCCTTGCGGTCCGCCGTTAGGTTACGGTTAATCCATGAGGCCGCAGTCCAATCCCATGCACCTCCAATCACTCGAACTTTTCGGTTTCAAATCATTCGCCGACAAAACGATCCTGAACTTCCACGAAGGCGTGACCGCGATTGTCGGACCGAACGGTTGCGGGAAATCAAATGTTCTCGACGCCGTTCGCTGGGTGCTGGGCGAGCAATCGGCGAAAGCGTTGCGCGGTGGCGAAATGGCGGACGTAATCTTCAGCGGCACCGATTCGCGCAAAGCGGTCGGTTACGCGGAGGTGTCGCTCACCTTTAGCGATTGCGCGACGGAGCTAGGGGTGGATTGGCACGAGGTGCGCGTGACGCGCCGCGTATATCGCGACGGCAATTCGGAATATTTGCTTAACAAGACCGTCTGCCGGCTGAAAGACATCCAGGCGCTCTTCGCCGACACCGGCGTCGGCCGGAGCGCTTATTCGATTATGGAACAAGGCCGGATCGATCAGATCCTGAGCTCGCGTCCGGAAGATCGGCGCGCGGTGTTCGAAGAAGCCGCGGGGATCACGAAATACAAAGGCCAAAAACGCGAAGCGCTGCGCAAGTTGGAAGCGACCGAAGCAAACCTGCTCCGGCTCAGCGACATCATCAAGGAAGTGAAACGCCAGATCGGCTCGCTCCAGCGGCAGGCCGGCAAAGCGCGCCGCTACCAGGCATTGATGGCTGACCTCCAGGTGCTCGACAGCCATCATTCGCGTGCGCAGCTCGACTCGTTAGGCGCAGAACTCGAGACCTCGCGCGCGGCGACTGGGGATTTCGACAAACGACAGCGCCACACCGAACAGGCGATCGAGGAACAGGAGAACGCGGTCGCCGCGCAACGCGGGAAACTCGAAGAAATCGATGCGCAAATCAACGAAGCGCGGAGCGAAGTGCAGCGCCTGCAAAGCACCATCGCGTCGCATCGCAACCGAATCGCCTTTAACCAGGAACGCGCGCAGGAACTGACGGCACTGATCGAACGCTACGAGAGCGACATCGCCGCCGCCGAAACAAAGCTCGCCCAGCAGGAAAGCGAGATTCACGACACGGATGAGCTTCTCAAAGAAACGGAGCGGCTGCTCGCGACAAGGAGAACCGAATTAACCGAAGCCACTGCTCGCGCCGCCGAAGTTCGCCGGGAACGCGAAGCGCAGGATCAGGCGTTACAAAGCCTCGATCTCTCGATTTCAAAGGCCGAGAATCGCCTCGGCGACCTTGAGGCGGAGATCGCCGGCACGACCGATCGGCGTAGCGCGACTACGCCGCGATTGGCGGGATTGGAAGACTCGTTAGGCGAAGCCGTCACCGCGCGCGAGCAGCTTGCGCAAGAACTGGAAGTGATCCGCACCCGCGCCGCCGAACAGAACCAAACCGCACAGGAGCTTTTCTCGAAAATTCCCGGCGCAGAAGAGGACGTTGCACGCGAATTGGGAACGTTGCGGGATGCGGATGTTGCGCTGCTTGCGAGCGAGCGCGCGGTCGCGGAGCGCCAATCGCGCCTAGAGATTTTGCAGCAACTAAACGACGAGGGGGAAGGCCTGGCGCAAGGTTCGCGAGCGCTACTCAAAGGCCTCGACGATCCCGAACGGATCCTACCCGCGATCACCGGCGCGCTCGCGTCGCTCATTGAAGTGGATGAGGAATTCGTCCCCGCGATTGAAGGCGCGCTCGGCCGCAATCTCCACGCGATCGTGCTCCGGAACGATGAGTTTGCTGGCGAGATGATTTCGAAATTGACCGATCAAAAACTCGGCCAAACCGCGCTGATCGCTCCAGAGTTGATGGTTGCTTTCAAAGGCAGTCGTTCCGAGCGCAGTGGAGGGATCTCGGCGGATCTCCCTGAAGTTTCCGAAACTCAGGAAACAGCTCGCACGGAAGAGTCGACGGGATCCTTCGACTGCGCTCGGGGTGACGAAATCGCTGAGCCGTCTTTGCCTGACGGCTCAATCGGCTGGGCGACCGAGAAGGTGAACGCGCCGCACGATTTACTCCCGCTCGTTAGGCGCTTGTTAGGCGAAGTCGTTCTCGTTAACGATCTCGCACAGGCACGTGAATTAAAGAGACTGCATCCGGCGCTGGCTTTTGTCACCCGCCGGGGCGAGCTGATTTCCAGTCACGGCGTCATTTACGGCGGGCGAGTGAACGAAGAAAGCAGCTCCCTTTTTGCGCGCAAAGCCCAGATCGTGTCGTTAGGCGCCGAACATCGCAACCTGTTGGAGGCGCGCGAAGCTCTCCGTCGCCGCCGTAGCGAGATCGAGCATGCGCACGAGCTCGCGACGGAACGGTTGGAGGAATTCCGCCGTCAACTGCAGGCCGCACGCGCCACGCATTCCGCGACCGCGCTCGAATTCAGCGCGCGGGAACGCGAGTTGCACGAAGCCAGCCGGAAAGCCGACGCCATCGAATGGGAAAAGACGACGCTCGACCAGCAGCTCGCGGCCTCCGGAGAGCGGATCGCACAACTTGAAAGCGAAGCGATTGAGATCCGCGAAGCCTATGAATCCGGGCAAGCCCGGCGCGCCGAGGCGCAGACCGCCGCCGAAACGGCTCGGCTCCGCGACACAGAGCTAACCGAGCAGTTGAACGAGCTCCGTCTCGCTGTCGCGACCGAGCAGCAACGTCATGAAGGATTGCGCACCCAGCGCCTGCCGATGACCGCGCGCCAGGCGGAGCTCGCGGAGATGATCGCGACCCGTCGCGCGGACATCATTTCCTACCAGACTCGCCGCGAGCAACAGGCGATCGAAAGCGCCGCCGCCGCGGCCTCGATCGCGAAGGAGAGCGAGGAGCTTTCGATCGCCGAAGCCGCAGTCAACGAAATCACCGCAACGCGAACGAGCCATCTTGCCGACGTCAATACGCTCGAAGCCGACCTGCGCCTTCTACGCAAGTCGCTTAGCGAAATCCACGACGCCCGAGGCAAAGAGGAAGTACGCCAGACGCAGCTCCAGTTAAGAATCGAGAACATCACCGAGCACGCGATGCGGCGTTACCAGATCGATCTGCGCGAGTTCTCGCCCGATCGTTACGCCTTCAACAAAACCCTCCGCGCCCAGGTAAAGCGCGGTCAGAAGTCGGACGGCGAAAGCGCTGACGAAACAGAAATCAGCGAAGCGCAGGTGACGTCGATCATCGCGGAGCTCACCCGCCAGCTCGACGCGATGGGCCCGGTAAATCTCGACGCCGTCCATGAGTATGACGAGCTCGAAGAACGCCACACTTTCCTTGAGACGCAGAACAGCGACCTAACGAATTCTCGGCGCGAATTACTCGATGTGATCGCGCGCATCAATCAGACGACCGAGAAACTTTTCGCGGAAACGTTCGCGCAGGTGCGAATCAATTTTCGCGAAATGTTTGCGGAACTTTTCGGCGGCGGCCGGGCTGACCTCGAGCTCCTCGATGAGAGCGACGCGCTCAACAGCGGGATCGAGATCATCGCCAAACCGCCGGGCAAACAGCTGCAAAGCGTCTCGCTCCTTTCGGGCGGGGAGCGAACGATGACCGCCGTCGCGCTCCTCTTCGCGATCTACATGGTGCGGCCAAGCCCATTCTGCATCCTCGACGAAATGGACGCGCCGCTGGATGAATCGAACATTAATCGCTTCATCCGCGTGCTCGACCGATTTATTGGGCAGAGCCAGTTCATCATCATCACGCACAACAAGCGAACGATCGCGAAAGGCGACATTCTTTATGGCGTGACGATGGAAGAACGCGGCGTGAGCAAGCTCGTTGGTATGCGGTTGAGCGCGGCGCAGCCAGAGGCGAAGACGCTGCCCGATCCCGACCGGAAACCGGCGCAGCAACCTGCACTCGATCTCGACGACGCGGCAGCGGAAGGCGAGGTCGCGATTCGTTAGGCCGCGCCAATCGGTAGTCGTCCTGAGCCAAGCGCGGCGGAGTCGAAGGATTCCGCGGACTTTCCGTGCAGCCATCCCGTCAGAGCGAGCCGAGTCAATCGATGGCTCGGGCGACAATTCGGGTAGTCGTGTGAACTTCCCGTGCGACCTGGCAACCGCCAACAACCAGAGTCGTCGCTTCACGGTAAAGTTTTTCGAATCCGGACTCCGCTCCGTTCAGGGTGACAAGCGCTGCGTTCTCAGCCTAAAGTCGCTGGCGCTGATCAGATCTCGTTAGGCAACTTTCATGACCACACGCCGTCTCTCGGTTCTCTTCGCCCTCCTTTTCCTCAACGAAGTTCCGCAAATTTTCGCCTATGGACCGGAAGGTCATCAGCTCATCGGCGCGGTCGCGGATCGCCTTCTCACCGGCACGCCGACCGGCGCAAAGGTTTCCCGGCTGCTCGACGGCTACACCCTGCGGGAAGTAGCGATTATTCCGGACACCATCAAACAGTGGGATGTCAAAGGTTTGGAAGATCCGACGGTGCAGCTTTACTTCTCATCGCATCCGCAAATCGCGGAACAGTTGCGCGACTTTTGGCAATCTAATCCTCCGACTTACGACGCGAAACCCGTCAGGCCGTCGCATCGTTGGTTTCACTATACCGATGTGCCGCTGGCCGATCCGCTGGAGAAATATGCGAGCGGGAAAACCGGCCGAAGCCAGTGGGACATCGTGCACATGATGCGCTACTGCATCGAGATCTTGAAAGGTACCAGGCCCGAGAACAATCCGCGCGGCATCACGAAACCGATCGCGTTGATTCTGCTCGCACACTTGGTCGGCGACATTCATCAGCCGCTGCACGTCGGCGCGGAATACTTCACCGCATCGGGCCGACCGGCCGATCCCAATAAACCGGGCCAAACTTACCCAGACGAAGGCGGTAACTCGCTCCGTCTGCAACTCAAGGATCCGCCGCCGCGGAACGCTTCGAAACATCCGAGACTCCACGGTTTCTGGGATACTGAAACGGTGTTTGCTAATCTCCCGGAGTTTCCGCCGACGATGCCGAAACTTGAGCGCCGCGAGAAAATGGACATCGCCGAGATAGCGCTGTCCCGGAAGCTTGCCGCGCAGCCACCGAAGCATTGGCGACTGCCGCCCGAGGTGCCAGTCGAGAAGTATCCCGAAGTTTGGGCCGATGAAATTCTACCGATCGCGCGACAGGCGCATTTGCGGCTGCAGTTCGCGCACGTGCAGCCGACGCTCGACCATGAATCAATGGTCGCTGACGGCGACGCGGTGGAACGGTCGATGCCCGACGAGTTTTCGTATCGTCAATGGTCGGCGCAGGTCGTTTTGAACGAAATCCATCTCGCCGGCTGGCGGTTAGCAGATTTGTTAAGGCAGACATTGAACGCAGCGCCGTCGCGATAAATGTCATCCTGAGCGCAGCGGTAGCGGAGTCGAAGGATCCCTATGATTTGCCGGGAAGCGAGAAGGCAGTTTTTGACAGCCGATTCTGCTCGGAATGCTTCGACTCCGCCGCGCTCCGCTCAGAACGATAGAAATTTCTGTTTGCCTAACGAGGAACGACGAGCGGTTTACCCGCATCGCCCGGGGGAAGATTGGCCGCCTTCCAATCCATCGCCATCCTGATGCGTGCGCGGCCGCTCGGATGATCAAAGAAGAAAATTTCTTCCCACTTTCCAGGGTTCAACTTCCGATAGGTGCCAAGCTTGAGCGCAACTTTGGCAAATCCATCAGCCTCTCGAGCGGTATTTATTCCAAACGCATCCGCTTCCCGTTCCGTCGTCCGCACGACGGTGTTTAGCACCGGCGTGAGCAGGAAAAAGTAAGTCGAAAATATCAGCGCGAGCAGCGGCAGCCCAGCGGGATCGGCGATTCCGCGCACCCTCCAGCGTTCACCCCAACGCCCGACGCAGCGCCCGAAAAAGAAATTCACGAGCGCAAATCCGATCAGCATGATGAGTCCGAAGTAAAGCACCAGCTTCGTCGTGTGATTAAGCACGTAATGCCCCATCTCGTGCGCCATCACGGCGCGGATCTCCGGCAGCGTGCATTGCTTGAGCAGGTTGTCGTTCAAGGCGATTCGGGCTGTGCCGAAGATACCTGCAACATTGGCGCTCACCCGGGTCGTCTGCCGGGAAGCGTCCACTTCGAAAACCTGATGGACCGGAATTTCATTGGCCGAAGCCATCGCCAGGATCGGCTCGCTAATCTTTGGATCTGTGAGCGGCTTATAGGTGTTAAAAATGGGTTCGATAAAAATCGGCGCGATCAACATCCCAAGAACCATGAAAACAATGCCGACCACCGTGCCCCAAATCCACCAGGTGCGCGGCGCACGACGGAAAACGCCATAAAGAACGATCAAAACGATTGGTCCGAGAATCAGTCCGACGATCAATCCTTTCAGCTGGTCCCCCATCCATGCCGGAAAATTTTGTGTCGCGAGCCCATAGGCATGTTCGCGAAAAAATCCGGAATACACATCGAGCGGGAACGTGAGAAGCGTGACAAGGAGAATGTAACCGATTGCATAAATCGCGACCTGCAGCGGACGAAAGCGGGTGGTGCGTTCCGCGAGATCGCGCCACCGCGCAGAGATTCCGCTCCAAAGCAGGAGGAGCGAGATCACGGCGGCGAGGAGAAAATTCCAAAGGATCAACCAATAGCCGCCCTCGAAGTAGGCGTCGGATTTTGCACGTTTGTCAGCTGGAACCGTGGCCAACCAGGCCTGAGTGGCCGCGGCCGGATCGAGCGACGATTGCGCCGGCGCGGGAGTCGTTAGGCTGGCCGGCGCGGGTTCCGCGGAAAGGGAATGCAAGCCTCCGTAAAAAAACGCGCCGATCAAAAACAGGCGGAGAAATTTTCGCATCGCGGAGGAATAAAGAAAACCGCGCCGGGACGAAACAAATTTCTCCGCGCCTCGACTTCGCGAATCGCACGACTAATCTGAAAACGATGCGTCGTCTCGCCAAAATTCTTCCGCTCCTCCTCACCGCTTTTCTCTTCCTGCCGACAGCTGCCCATGCAGAAACCACCGCGGCCGATTCGGCAGTTTACGGGGCTTATCCGGAAAACTATCAAGAGCTGATCACGGTCTGGCTGGACGCGGCGTTGGTCGATCCAAAAACGGTTGCGGTCAAATGGCTCGGTCCGCCAAAACCCGGACAGATGACCGTGGCAAAAGACCGGCAGGTCGCCGGCTACCTCGTCGATTTCACGGTGAACGCGCGCAACGTTTTCGGCGCTTTCACCGGCCCGCAAAAGCACACGGCCTTGATCCGCGACGGCAAGGTCGTTACGGCCACGGGGTTTGTCTATCGCTGACGCGCAAGTCGAGCGCCGCCTCGTTGAATTTCGGCGCCGCGAGCCCTAGAAGCACCGGCTCGGCCGCGTCAGGAGCGTGCGGATCAAATCGCAGTGTCCTTTGAACCTGCTCCCCCTTGATCGTTAGGCTGAACGCCGGCGAGCCGATGTCACCGCGAACAACCGCCTCCCTGAGCGGGATGCCCGAATTCCCATCTCCCCACAGACGCACAGCCGAAATCGCGTCGCCTGCGGTCGGGAGCGAGGAAATCTGAATCCGCTCGTCACTGGGAATCAGAGTCAGCGTGTACGCCGGAGGCAGAGTCGTTAGGCGACCGCTCCAGCGGAAGGCTTCGCCGCTGACGTCGAAGCGGAGCCAGGGAATTTCAGCGACGTGACTTCCCAAGATTACTTCCGCATTCAAATTTGTTAGGCTGGGCCATGGCGCCGGCGGCGCAATGTTGAGATCGAGAAGTTGGACAGCGCCCTCGATCATGGGATCGCGCAAGGTGTGGGAGGCAGCGATCTCGCCGGTGATGATTCCGCTGGTCGCGCCTAACGGGCGCAATTTTTCCGGGAACGTCGCGGGAAAGAGCGCGGGAAAAGTGAGAGTCGCGGTGAAGGGCTGATCGCGTTCGAGAAAGTTGAGATCTTGCAGCCGACTCTTTTCCAGATGTAACGGCAAAGAAACGTGCGCGAGGAGCGGCGTAGAGAAGCCAAAAACCGTGCGCAGGTTTGCCGTGACGGTGCCGCCCTGGTAGCGCAGATCGAACTCCGTCGTGTTTGCTCTGGCGGATGGTCCAGTGTTTTCTAGATTCCATTTCGTCGTCACTTGGAGCGACGAGAGCGGCCCATAGGCGGCCAGCTTCCCATCGAGGATACCGGTGAGTTCACTCGACTCGCCCACCGCGCCCGCAAACTCTGCGAGATCGAGATGCTCGACCGCGAGATCAACGTCGAACTTCTGGTGTTCATCGAACGCCTCCAAAAGGCTGCCCGTCTTTCGCCAGCGATCGACGCCAAAAGGCAGAAACAAAGTCCCATTCGCCCTCGGCAGCCCGTCGAGCGTCAGAATCATCCCCTGCAACTCCACAAAGTTGCGACCGAGCATCAGAAAACCGCCTAACGACAAGCGGTCGTTGGCCAGCCGAAAGTTCCGAAAGAACACGTCCTGCGGCGAATAAGTTCCCTCGAGCGTGAGGTCGAGCGGCGAACACAACGCCGCGATCGGGAGCCGCAAACCGTGCGCGAACATTTGCACGGTGCCGGAACTCGCGGCGGGCGTGCCGTCCCCCGTCCAGTCAAAGGTGACTCCGCCTCCGACTGGCTTTTTGCGCCAGGTGGATGGAAGCAACGGCGCATACGCTCCGAGATCATTGATCGCGCCCGTGAGCCTTCCAGAATAAGTGTGCGGGGCCGCGAGATCGGCGCTCCCGTGCGCCCGGAGGAAATCATCTCCATGACGAACTTCCAGCCTGGCGAGATTCGCCTCAGAACCGTCGAGCTGGATATCGCCGCCTAACGAATCGAGGGAAACTCCGCGAAAGCGCACGCCATTCCCGCGAAACTCCAGCTTGCCGTGCGCTGACGGGTCGAGCGAATCGATCTCCCCATTGGCCGAGAGCGCGCCGGAAAAGTCACCAGGTGCCGCGCCGAAGAGCTGCGCAAAGGCATCCGCGTCGGGAATGGCGGCATTCAGTTGCCCGCGAAATCGCAAGCCGGTCCAGCGAGTGCGCTGTTTTGGCCAGAGCAATTCTCCATTGACGGTGAGTTCGTTAGGCCGCTGCTGCACGTAGAGCTGTTCCACCTGCAAGCGGCGATCGTAATACGTCGCGCCGAAGACGAGGTGATCGCCGCGGCGCGCGCGCCACGCGAAGTCGGAAACTTCGATCCAGATCGACGCCGTCGCATCAAGAAACTCGCCGGGACTTCCGCGGAAAGTAAATTGCGAAGCCCGCACGGAACCAGTCAGCGGCTCGAGAAAACCGGTCGCGGCGGAGACCTGTGCGAGCGAAACGTTTGCGGCTGAGCCGGCGAGATCGACTACGAATTTTGGGCCACCGCCTTGCCCCTGAAAGCTGGCCCGGAGAACGCCGCCGAACGCATCGAGGGTCGCCTCGAGACCAATGCGGCGATTGGCGAGATGAGATAGATCCACCGTAAGGGTCTCAAGATCGAGCCCCCGCACCAGCGAAACGCCTGCAATCGTCAGCCGGTTATCTTCCCAGGAGGTGGCGCCGCGCAGACCGGCAAAGCTCTGCCGTAAAATCGGCGAGCTAACAGAAACGCGGCGCGCAAAAAACCCGCCTGACTCCATGTCGCTGGCGGTCAAGTTGACCCCACGAAAAATGAAAGAGGTCGCAACCGTGACGACCTCAAGATTTGCGTCGGTGATCCGAAAATCGTTCGGCAGCAGGCGCGCGAGACTGCGCCAGTCCAGTTTCGGGCCGCCGTGTGCCTTGCCCTGGCGCACGCTGCCATCGAGCTGCTCGACCGCGATCGAGTCGAGCAGTCGCGCACGTCTCGAGAAGAACCAGCCACGAAAATTCAGGTCAAGCCTTACGCGCTCCGCCTTCAGCGAGGCGGCGCGGCCTTGCTCGCTGCCTGGGGCGATTTGCAACCGCTCGATGGTAACCGGGCGCAAGAACGGCGCGTCGATCTTCGCGAACTGAACGCTGACATTTTCGTGCCGCGCCGCCCACCAGAGCCATGCCCCAATCCCGCGGGCGACGGCGAACGGCGCAAGCAGCGCAGTCAGCGCCGCGGCCCCGGCCAGAATCAGAATCAGAACGAGAAGACGCTTGCGCAACGACATCAGTTTAGGGCGCGGCCGCTGGCCTAACGGTTTCCTAACCGGCCGGCGACGGCGCTGGAAAGATGGCACGCACCGGCTGCGCCGGGTGAAATTTTTCCAGGAGTTGCCGGGTGAAAGCCGTTTCCGCTTCTGCCGGAAGACCGCCCGCCTTGGCACGCGCAAGCGTGGAGAGCGCGGCCAATTCGTGCTCGATATCGTTAGGCGAGATTTTGTTCCAGTAGCCGTTCTCGAAAACCAGGACGTCGACCTTCTGCTCTTCGACAGAAAGGATCTGGGCGTGCGGAAGGTGGATTAAAACTTCCTGCGGCGTCACGTTGACGGAGAATTTTTCGCGGAGATCGAAGCCCGCTTTCACGAGGAAGGTCGCGTGCAGCTTGATCCGCTTGGTGCTTCCGGCCCAGGAATGGGTCATTTCGTGCTCGACCTCGACCCGCCGTTGGAGCACGGCGAGTTGCGCCACGGTGGTGGTTTGTTCGAGATAGACGTGATCATTCACGAGCACGCGCGGCTGGAGATGGGCGAGCCTAACGAACGTCTCACCGGCTTCGCGACCCACATCCTGAAGCTGGGCGAGCGACCGTCGGGGAAGCGTTTCGCACCGGTAAAAGAGGAACGCGGCCAGAAGCGCCAGGATCAGGACGACGAGGACGAAGGCGAGAGGCCAGCGCGAGCGGTTCTCAGAGGAGGCGGGGCGATTTTCGAACAACGGCATTACCCCAAAAAGGTACCGCCCCCCACACCCGAAGGGCATGAAGGGCGGCTGTTCCCCCCAGAACAATCATTCAAATCTGCGGAAGGAATAAGCGACCAGATTGCGTCACGCAACAAAATTTTCGCCCCAATCAAAGAGGAAATAGTTACAGCGCGATTTAATGTGGCGCGTGAAGCTGCGGATCGGCTACGAAACCACTTATTACTACGATGCGCCGGTGCGCTTTTCGCGACATCAATTAAGGCTTTTTCCCAGAGGCAACCACTTCACTCGTCTGCTCCATTTTCAATTCGGAACCAATGAAAAAGCCACTGTGCGTTTCGCGCGGGACGTCTTCGATAATTGCGTCGTGATTTGCAACTACCCCGAGCCCGCGCGGGAACTGCAGTTCGGGCTTCACCTCGATCTCGCGCTCGAGAGGATGAACCCGTTCGATTTCATCCTCTCTTCCGAAGCGGCGACACTGCCATTTTCCTATCCGCCGAATCTGCAGCGTGTGCTCGCGCCCTTTCAGCAGAGCGCGGAGGAAGAACGGCTGGAGATTCCGGGCTGGGAAGCGCCCACGCCTGAGTCGCCGCAGCCGACAGTCGCGACTCTGGTGCAGTTGAACGAACGGCTGCACGAGTGTGTCGACTACGAACGGCGCGAGGAAGGGTCCGCCCGTCCGCCTAACGAGACCCTGCGGATCCGAAAAGGCGCCTGTCGCGACGTCGCCCTGCTCCTTGCGGCAATCCTGCGCCAGAACGGACTGGCCGCGCGCCTAACGAGTGGATACCTGCGGGAGGCGGACGCGAAAACGAAGCGGGCGGAAGGCTCACTCCACGCCTGGACGGAAGTTTACTTACCGGGCGCGGGCTGGGTCGGATTGGACCCGACGAACGGAATTTTTTGTAATCACAACTTTATCGCCGCTGCGGTCGGGATCGAACCGGCGGATGTCACACCGATCGACGGTTCCTATTATCAACAGGACGCGACGGCAGCGCGTATGACGAGCCGGATCACGCTCGTCAACCTGTGAAAAAGCCGCGTCATGCTTCGCGATCTGCAACTGCGAAACTTCCGCTGTTTTCCTTCCACCGCGGTCGAGTTCGACTCCGGATTCAACTTTATCCTGGGCGCGAACGGGCGCGGAAAGACGACGCTCCTGGAAGCAGCCTGCGTCCTCGTTCGGCTGCAATCGCAACGCGCAGCGACTCTCGCCCCGGTCGTTAGGCAAGGTGAACGATCCTTTGTCGTGGCTGGGCATCTGGATGGGCATTTACTCCAGTTTTATTACAGCACGCTGCGGCGGAAAGTGGCCTTCGATCGCGTCGAGCAACGCGATCTGGCGGACTACCTCCGGTTGCTCCGGGTAGTTTCCTTCGCGAACAATGACCTCGATTTGATCCGCGGCCCGGGCGAATTGCGCCGGCGCTACCTCGACTTCATTGGCAGCCAGGTAACGACAGGTTACCGGACGGTACTGCGCGCTTATGAGCGGGCGCTACGCGCCCGCAATGCGCTCCTCAAATTCCCCCACCCTCGGCCGCGCGAGCTGGCTGCCTACACCGAGCCGCTCGTGGAAGCGGGACTTTCGTTAGGCAAAATGCGGGCGGCGATCGTTCGACGGCTCGCGCCGGCGGCGGAAGCGGCGCATGGAGCGATCAGCGAGGGCGAAGCATTGGCGCTGACTTACGTGCCGGGCAGTGAAGAGGATTTCGCGGCACAGCTCGAAGCGGTCCGCGCGAACGACGCCCGTCTTCGCCTCACGACGGTGGGTCCGCAACGCGATGATCTGCGCATAGACGTCGGCGGAATGCCCGCTGGTCAGTTTGCTTCGGAGGGCCAGCAGCGCACTGCCGCACTCGCGCTCAAGCTCGCGCAGGCTCAACTTTTCGCGGAGGAAGCAGGCCCGCCGCCGTTGCTCCTGATCGACGACATTTTCGGCGAACTCGATCTGGCCCGGCGGAACGCGCTTCTCGGTTCCTTGCCTAACGATTCCCAGAAAATCGTTACCGCCACCAGCCTGGAGTGGCGCGACAAGGAATGGGAGGGGCCGGTCCTCCAGGTCGAGAACCTTTAGGTGCACAAGACGGTGCAGAAAGGTGCCGTTTCTCCATGAGATTCGCTCGCTCGATCCACGCAACGGCGGCACCCACTAACTTGCGGAGGCTCTCGGTGCGTCTTCTATTTCATGATGCGTTCGCCATCTGGAAACCCCCTGAATTTTACCGGCCAGTTGCTGGTCGCGCATCCGAGCATGCTCGATCCGAACTTCCGCCGGAGCGTGCTGTTTATCTCGACTCACGATGCGAAAGAGGGCGCCATCGGCGTAATCCTTAATCGGCCGCTTCATAAACGAGTCTCCGAGATCGCGCCCGACGACGCGCCGGCCGCGCTCGCGGAGGTGCCGGTTTATCTTGGCGGTCCGGTTGCGACGAATGAGCTGATGTTCGCGGCGCTCGACTGGAAGAACGGCGGCGCGCTCATCCTTGATCAAAGCCTGGCACTCGGTGAGGCCTCTTTACCCAGTGACAAGCGCAACGCCGTCCGCGCTTTCGTTGGATATGCCGGGTGGACCGCCGGCCAGCTCGAGAGAGAGCTCGAGCAACATGCCTGGCTCCTGCAAAAGCCCGATCCCGCCGCGCTGGCGCCGGAACGGCTGCCAAAACTCTGGTTTGAGATCATGCGCGGCCTCGGCCCGTGGTTTAAACTGCTCGCGGCCGCGCCGGATGATCCTTCTTTGAACTAGCCGCACGCAGGTTCTGGTGCGAATCAGTGTCATGATCATCGGCATCCCGAAAGAGATAAAGCAGCAGGAGAATCGTGTCAGCCTGCTCCCTTCCGCGGCTTTTCAACTAACCAAACGCGGCCATACCGTCCTCGTGCAACAAAATGCCGGCGTTGGCTCCGGTTATCCCGACTCGGATTACGCCGCCGCTGGCGCCGAGATGATCGAGAGTGCTGCGGAGATTTTCCAGCGGGCCGACATGATTGTGAAAGTCAAAGAGCCGCTGCCTGCTGAGTGGGGGCTGTTGCGCAAGGGTCAGATTCTTTTCACTTACCTGCATCTCGCGGCCAGCAAACCGCTCACGGAGGCGCTTTTGAAATCCGGTGTGACTGGGGTGGCGTATGAGACAATCCAGGTCGGGCACCGGTTGCCGTTGCTCGAGCCGATGAGCGAGATCGCGGGTCGAATGTCGGCCGTGATGGGTGCGTTTTATCTAGCGAAACATAACGGCGGCAATGGCGTGCTTCTCGGCGGCGTGCCGGGAGTTTTGCCCGGACGCGTCGTCGTGCTCGGTGGTGGCACTTCCGGAGTGAACGCCGCGCGGATGGCGACCGGTCTGGGCGCCGAGGTCACCATTCTCGAGGTCGATCTCGAGCGGATGCGATTCCTCGATATCACGATGCAGCCCGCGCACACGCTCTATTCGAGCGAAGCCCATCTCACGGAGCTCATGCCCTCGGTCGATTTACTGATCGGCGCTGTACTCGTGCCTGGAGCGAAAGCTCCCAAGCTGATCACGCGGGAAATGTTGCGCGCGATGCGGCCAGGAAGCGTGGTCGTTGACATCGCTATCGACCAGGGTGGTTGCGTGGAAACATCCCGCCCGACGACGCACTTGGACCCAATCTTTGTCGAGGAAGGAGTCATTCACTATTGCGTCGCGAACATGCCTGCGGCTTATGCGCGAACGGCGACGCAAGCCCTGACCAATATTACTTATCGCTACGTTCAATTGCTCGCGGATCTCGGATTGAAGGAAGCCTGCGAGCGCCAACCCGCGCTCATCGGCGGCATCAACACGATGGATGGCCGACTCACTCACCGGGCGGTTGCCGAAGCCCACGGGATGGAATCGGAGCCAGCTTTTTCCTCCGTCGAAGCGGCCGCCTCGCCATCGTAAAACGAGTCGCTCTTTTTCAAACCGCGACCGGTTCGCGGAAAAATTAAATTCTACAGAGCCAAAATGTTTTCTTGCCCCGAATCAATTGTTAACCCAACGTGGCCGTTCATCCAAACCTATGAAGAAATATATCTGCATCCTGGCTAGCGCCGCGCTCCTCGTAGCGTGCGAACAAAAAACCGAAACCGCAGCTCCGGCTGCATCACCCGGCGAGACAACGGAAAATAATACGACGGTTGTAAACCCAAGTGCGTCTCCGGCGACTTCTACGGACACAACCACTAATACCACCGTTACGACTTCTCCGGCGGAAGCGACAACTCCGGCGACCAGCCCGATGGAGACCGCCAGCCCAGCCGCTGAAACTAGCACGACGACGGAGACCTCGACGACGACGTCGCCGACTCCCTAACCCTATTTTAACCCACAAAAACCTTCCTTCGGCTTCGTCCGAAGGAAGGTTTTTGCTGTACGGCTGCGGCGATAGCTTCAGGGGAAGTCGCAGCCCGATCTCCGAGTTGTCATTTGAGACGATTTCGTCTTGGTAGGGCTCGCCGGTGACTGAAAGCCACCAATTTCTACACGAATGTTTTGCAGGCGCATGTCTTCCCAATCTAAAACATCCGAAGTCCAAGCGGTGCCGCAGATGCTGTCCTACCGGTAGTGTGTCGCGGTAATCGCGCGCCCTGTTAGCCTGTGTAAAGGAAATGTCCGGCGATAGTGTAATCAATCAGGTGGCATCTTCCTGACGCTTCTGCAGTAGGAACGGCAGATGAAGGGGGTCAGCCAGCTTGTGATTGATTTCCGTGGGTAGAAAATTCAGCCTAGTGATGTCGTATCTGCCCGGCGCCCTATAGGTGCGCGTCCCCCCTGTCGCATCTGAACCAGCTGACGTTCGCGCTCTCGCGGCAATTCACGTCCGTTAGGCACGAACCCACCCACTTGGCGCGCGATCGAACCGCTGAGTAGGCGTCGCCGCAAACTTTTCGCGAGCCGGCTGCCAAAGGTAAGGCTCGATTGCGATCCGGTCGGTTTCAATTCGGATAAAATTAAAGGAGTTCGCTTCGCCGCGGCCGCGAGTCGAGGTGGTTGTGCCGGTCTGGGCGATCAGCGCTGAGTAACCTTCGATGCGGTAACGTGTCGCGGTTAGCCCAGTGTGTTGCAGGTGCAGATGGCCGGAAAGAATCAGGTCCACGCCAGCCGCGGCGAGACCTTCCATTGCCATTGCTGACCGGCCGACGAGGTGATGACGCGTTCCCGGCGGCAGGTCGAACGGATGATGTGTCACCACAACTTTTACGATCTGCTTTTCCACATCCGCAAAAACTTCCCGCGCATGAGCAATCTGCTGCACGTTGATTCGACCGTATTTCCGCGTCAAGGAGCGCGCAGTGTTGATGCCCAGCACGGCTATTTCTTCGTCGTGAAAAAATGGCGCGAGATCGCGCGTGATGTAGCGCCGGTAACGCCCGAGTGGACTCAGGAACCGCCGGACCACGTCCCAAAGCGGAATGTCGTGATTCCCCGGCACAACAAGCCGCGGCTCCGGCAGCCGATCGAGAAAGGCGCGCGCCGCCTCGAATTGATTGCGCCGCGCCCGCTGTGTGAAATCACCGGAGACGACGACGAGATCAGGCGCAAGCTGCTGCGCCAGATCCACAATTGACTCGACCAGCGAGAGGTCCACCCGCCCGAAGTGGAGATCGGAAAGGTGAAGCAGTTTTCTCACCTCTCTAACTGCTCCCCTGGCGCTATCACGCAAAGCTCATCTTCTCCGACGCAAAAACGGAGTGGGCTTTCCAACCGCTCGAGATCGCCATCCACTGCTGCCCGCACCTGGCGGCGGCGCAGCGTCTCGATCGTGACATCGGAAGTACAGATGACATCGTAGTCCACCCCTGCACGTAACCGGCGCAAAAGCACGCGCAGCCCGAGACGCGGAATCGTTAGGCGACCACCCATTCGCGCGACGTAAAGCGCGAACTGATCCCGTTCGAGACACTCCTTGCCGGCGAGTGCGAAGGCCTCCATCTGAAATGCATTCGAACAGACCATCACGAGCGGCGTCTCGCGGACGGTTTCACCCTTTTCCGTCGCGAGACGTACTCGCAAACGAGGCGGCGGTTGGAAGGCCGTGAGCGCGACCGAAAGGTAGGCGTTGAGCTGATTTCTACCCCAGCGCCGATAAATCTGGCGACGTTTCAGCAGCACCGCCGGATGAATCCCAATGCTGGTGTTGTTCAGGATGAGCCGGCCATTTAGCTCAAGCACGGAAGCGCGAACTGTGCGTCCGGCTACGATCACTTTTGCAGCTTCGCCGGGTGCGAGAGGAATCTTAAGGTTCTTTGCAAAGTAGTTGAAAGTACCAAGCGGAATGACTCCGAGTGTTTTCCGATGCTTTAGAGCCGCCGCCGCCACGCAACAGATTGTCCCGTCACCGCCGCCCGCGACCAATACCGCGCAATTGCTCGCGCTCTTCGCCTCCGCAACGTTGCCGAGATCGTCCCCGCTGGCGATCGAGATGTGAAAGCTGCGGCCGGATTCGCGCAAGACTTTGGCGATGACTTCCTGCGTCTCGTCGACCTTTTGGGAACCAGCTTTTGCGTTGAGGATAACCTCGATGGACCCCTGCATCGGCCAAAGAGATGCAGGACCCGAGAGATTGCAACGAGCGAAGCCTGCCTCAGCCAAGCGTGGCGACGTCCAAAACGTCGTCCTCCTCCGCGGAGTATTGATAAGGCGGTCCAGTCACTACCGGTGTCTCCTTGAAGTTATGTTTCGGAGGCGGCGACTGAGTCTGCCATTCCAGGCCCGTGGCGCGCCAGGGATTAGGCCCGGCGATCCGGCCGCGCCTTAGCGACCAGATAAAATAAATCAACGGCAAAGCATACCCGACGCCCAGAATGGATGCTCCGGCAGTCGAAAGGATATGAAAGACTTGGAATTCTGGCGGATAAGCATGATAGCGCCGCGGCATTCCGAGATAGCCCATGATGAACTGCGGGAAGAAAGTCAGGTTAAAACCAATAAAGGTAATGATCGCAGCCATTTTCCCGAGGAATTCCGGGTAGAGCCGGCCGGTGATCTTTGGCCACCAAAAGTGCAGCCCGCCCATGAAAGCCATGACCATTCCGCCCACCATGATGTAGTGGAAATGCGCCACGATGAAGTAGGTGTCCGTCACATGCACATCCACCGCCAGCGAGGCAAGGAAGAGGCCGGTTAACCCTCCGATCGTGAAAAGGCCAATAAACCCCAGCGCGTAGAGCATCGGCGTTTGAAAGGTAATCGAGCCTTTGTAGAGAGTCGCGGTCCAGTTGAAGACCTTGATCCCCGAAGGCACTGCCACGATAAAGCTGAGAATGGAGAAAACCATTCCCGCATAGATCGATTGCGAGCTAACAAACATATGATGTCCCCAGACCAGGAAACCAAGCATCGCGATCGCCATACTGGCGCAAGCCACCCAGGCATAACCAAAAATCCGCTTTCGCGAAAAACAGGTGATTAACTCACTGATCACACCCATTCCGGGTAGAATCATGATGTAAACCGCTGGATGAGAGTAAAACCAAAAGAGATGTTGAAACAAAATCGGATCCCCGCCCAGCTTCGGATCAAAGATACCTACTCCCCAAAATCGCTCGACCGACATCAAGGCCAGGGTGATCGCGAGCACGGGAGTAGCCAGGACGAGGATCAGACTCGTCGCATAGAGTGACCAGACAAACAGTGGCAGCCGAAACCAGGTTAGTCCCGGCGCCCGCATCCGATGAGTGGTGACGATGAAATTCAGTCCCGTCAAAATCGAAGCAAAGCCTGCGATAAAGACGCCAGCTGCCATTGAAATGACGTGCGAATTTGCGTAGGTCGTGCTGTAGGGTGTGTAGAAGGTCCAACCCGTATCGACACCGCCGCGGATGAGCGACCATAAGGCAAGTGCACCTCCCGCGATAAAGAGGTACCAGCTTAGAAGATTCAGCTTCGGGAAAGCGACATCACGCGCTCCGATCATTAAGGGAAGCAGAAAGTTTCCCAGGACCGTGGGGACCGATGGGATCAGGAAGAACCAAACCATGATCGTGCCATGAATCGTAAAGAGCTTATTGTAAGTCTCCGAGGTAACGAGATCTCCCTGCGGAGTGAGGAGCTCGATTCGCATCAGAGCCGCAGCAACACTTCCAATTGTAAAGAAAAAGATTAGCGTCCAAAGGTACAGGATCGCTATTCGCTTGTGATCGGTCGTTAGGAGCCAGGATCGAACACTGTGCTCGCGGTTGAGATAGTTCACGGGCGCCATCTCCCCGGATGTCCTGACAAGTTCTGCGGTCGCTGTTTGCATGGTCATTTTCCTCCCTGCATCAGAAGAGAGAGTTGTGCGCTTCCTATCTTGTCGAGCAAATTCACTTACCTCCCTGCGGCTGATCACCAATCGATTTGAGATAGGCAATGATCTGCATGATCTCCTCCTCGCTGATATGTCCCGTAAAGCTGGGCATCAGGTTCGCGTAGCCCGCGGAGATCTGCTTGGCGGGCAAAAGAATCGAATCACGAATATATTGATCGTCTGCCGTCACAATCTCGCCGGAGGCCAGTGGCACCTGCTTGCCATAAATCCCTTCCAGGGGCGGCGCGTGGATGACTGAACTGCCTACATGGCAACCGCTGCAGCCTTTGTCGTGAAAGAGCCTGCGTCCCTCCAGGGTAATCGAGCGGCCAGTCTCACCCGTGGTCAGCCAGCGCTGATAGTCAGCCGGCCGCATCACCACGACCCGACCTATCATTCGGGAGTGATCAGTCCCGCAATATTCCGCACAAAAGAGATGGTATTCACCCAGGCGCGTGGGGTGAAACCATTCCGTTGTGTATCTGCCCGGCACGACGTCCTGCTTTGTCCGAAAAGCGGGAATAAAAAAGCTATGAATGACATCCTGCGAAGCCATCGTGAGTTCGACGTTGCTGCCCAATGGCACATGTAACTCATCAATCTCCTTCTTTCCCTCCGCATGTTGCAGTTTCCACATCCACTGCTTGGCGACCACCTGCACTTGCAAGGCATCCTGAGGAGGTCGCTCGACATGATAATAAATCACTGCGCCCCAGACGAAGAAGCCGAGCCCAATAAGTAGCGGCAAGAGCGTCCAGCCGCATTCGAGAAGATTGTTGCCTTGCGATGGGTTCGATCGATCGACTTTTGCGCCCCGTCGATAGCGAATACAGAAAAAGATCAGCGGGATAAAGACGAGTAGGCAGAAAAACACCAGCATTGCCGTCAGTCCGTAATAAAGCCAGTCGACCTGCTGCGCGCTGCTGGATCCTTGTACTGGGAAAAGACGAAACTTATCCATCCAAATTCCCTTCCGTTGGTGCCGCGGCGTGCGGTCCGCGCCGGCACATCACCGCAATCCACCAAGCCAGTAGAAGGACGGTGCCGATGCCAGCCACGCGCAGGACGCCCAGGATTAACCCTCCGTATTTCCCAGTGATTGGGTTATACTGGCAACAGAGCAGGATCAGTTCCTTGATCACTGACCCTTTCCGCCCTTCAGAGGCCGCGATGATGGCGCTTCTTAGCTTGGCCGGCTCAAAGTTGACTCCGAAAAAGTAGCGAGAGATTTTTCCGTCTGGCGTCAGGACCAGAAAGCCAGAAGGATGCGCAAACTGCCCGGTCTCCGCGTCGTACTTATACCGAAAACCAACCTCTTTCGCGAGTTTGCTGATCGACCGCTGATCGCCGGTTAGAAAGTGCCAGCCTTCCGCGGCGCCGGGCCGGCCATAACGTGTGAGATATTCCGTCTTTTTACCCGCGGCTACTTTGGGAGTCTCACGAGGATCAATGCTCACGTTGACCACGTTAAAGTCGCGCCCGACGTTAAAACGCAATTCTTGCAGTGCCTCGATCATTCCGTCATTGATCAGGGTGCAAAGCATCGGACACTGATAGTAACCCAGGACGAGAATTGTCGGCTTCTTACTCCAAAGGTCACCCATCGCTACTCTTCGCCCATCTGAATCCTCGAACATTAGTTCGGGAGAAACCTGTTGGCCGATGTGCTGATCGTAACCTATCTGCTTCAGATCACCCTCCGTCAGGCCGTGGGCACAAGAGACGACGAAGCCAATGAGACAGACCGTGAGGCAGAAAGAGAGAAGTTTAGGTCTCATGGCGTAGCACTCGGCGCGGGAGCGGCGATCGGATGCTTCGGTTGCTGGTCCGTTCGTGGTCGACCCTGCATCAATTGCAGCCGCGTCTGCCCCGCACCTACTTCCGGAAGACCACGCTGCACCAGTAATGCCATGGCGCGTTTGATCGGGATGCGCAGAACTCCTTTCTCGCGATTGATCCAGCCGTACGATTCCAATTCCACTCGCTGGCTTGCGGCATCTTTTGACAAAGCCATGCCCGGTGTCGTCTCGAGCCGCGGCTCCGGAAACGTCTTCGCATTTGGCGAAGCCAGTGGCGCCGGCCGCTGCTGGTGCCGCTCAGAACGCATAAAGTGAACCACACCCGATGCCGCGAGAAATGACAGAGTAATCACCGTTAGGATTAGCGCGGCGACAAACAGTAGACCTATCACATCCACGTCTTTCCGTTCGTGGGTCGCATCCCGAGTTTGATGGCCTTGCGGTATCATATCTCAGCCGCCGCCACGGCGAAGCGCGGGTCATTCATCGGCACAAGCGGCTTGGATTCCAGGTTGCGGGCGAAAAAGAAAAACCAGATCCCGCCGAGACCGAAGAAAGCTGTGAAGTCGAGCCAACTTACATGAATGCCATGCGTATAAAAGGAAGGTGCGATCATCCACCAGACATCGAAGATGTGAGCGACAAAGATAGAGCCGGCGATCGCCGCTAGTGCGAGCCGAGTCCGTTTCACCTGCCGGGAAAGGAGAAGAAAGAACGGAATAAAAAAATGAAAGAGCACGAGAAACACAAGCACCCAACGCCAGCCGCCGGCAATGCGATGAAGATACCAGGAAATCTCATGCGGCAGATCGCCTGACCAGATGATGATTAGTTGTCCGAAAGCGAGGTAGGCCCACATCATGGTCATGGCGAGCAGAAGGCTGCCAAGGTGATGATAGTTCTCCTTACCCACGACTTTGGCGAGTGGAGTCCGCGGCCCCAACCAAGCCAGGAGCAGGATCATAAATGAAAGCCCGCACAGCATCTGGCCGATGCAAAGCAGGATTGGGAACATGGTCGAAAACCAATCCGGCTCGAGCGACATGATCCAATCCACTCCTACGACCGTGATGGTTAATGGGTAGACCACCAACCCCGGTCCGCTCAGAGTGCGCAGCCTCCTCATCGGCGCCGGATCTAGGGTTTCGTCCTGTTCCCGCGACCACTTGTTGAGCAGGTACGCAATCCAACTCCAAATGATGAATGCCACCACCGCTCGGCCGATAAAAAACCAGATACTAAAGAACGGGTGTTTATTCTGCAGCACATGGTCCGCCGCCACCTGGACCGGCCTCGCCCAGGGATAAAGCACGTGAATCCCAAAGAACAAAGGGATAAAGAAAAGCCCGGTCAACGGCAGTGTCCCGGCCCCCGCCTCGCAAAATCGTCGGACCGGCCAACCCCAGTCTCCCCCTGTCAGGTAATGGATCATGAGAAAAGCCATGCAACCCAAAGCCACTCCTATCCAGAACAGCTCCGCAAAGAGGTAGGATAAGTAAAACTGCCGCGGCTCCAGAAACCAGCCAGGGAGACAGAGAAGCAAGCAGATGATACCGACGCCCAGCCCGATCCAGCTGCGTTTTCCGAGCACGGTCTCCAGATCACGATTCATCGCTTCTGCTCAAGCTCCTTTTGTTCGTTAGGCGACAGGTCGCCCGGCTTTGCGGCCTGGCTCAACTGCAGCGCTCGAATGTAAGCGGCGATAGCCCACCGATCCTGCGGCTCGACCCGCGCTGCGTAGGAATACATCGCACCGTAGCCATTCGTAATGACATCGTAGAAGTGACCAATCGGAGCATTTCGCAGCCGATCGATGTGATAACTCGGCGGCGCCGGAAAACCGCGCTGCACCACCTCCCCATTCCCTTCTCCGGACAGGCCATGGCAGACCGCACAGTAGATATCGAACCGCTCCCGCCCTCGTTCCAGCAACTGCGGAGTCAGCTTCACCCGAGCCGGAAGCCGCGCGATCAGCGCCCCGTTCGTGAGGCCGGTGTAATACGGGTTGTTTCTCGCCGCCTCGCGATACTCCACCGTGTGGGGCGGAAGGAGACGCGCGCTGCTGCCGTTTTCGAAGAAGTCGCTCTGCGAATACGGTTTGGTCTTTGGCTGATTATACATGTCCTGCCGACAGGCGCTGCAGCCCAGCGCCAGCAACAGACAGCCGCACAGCACGGCCTTCATTTCGCCACCTCTTTCACCATTAGTGGATGGAGGCTTTCCAAAAAGGAACGCGTCCTTTCTCGATCGAACTCCGGGTCGGCGGTCTCGATACAAAGGAAAAAGCGATCCTGCGACGCGCGCTCGAATTCCGGGAGGTTAAACATCGGATGATATGGTTTCGGCAGGCCGCTTAAACCCAACGAAAAAAAGAAGGCCGTAAGCGATGCGCCGAGGACGGTGAGCTCAAACGTAATCGGAATAAAAGAAGGCCAGCTATGATAGGGCCGTCCTCCCACATTGAGCGGGTAGCTAATGACATTCGCAAACCACTCCATAAAATAGGCGCTGCAGCCGCCGAGGATGCCTCCGAGAAGCACAAGGAGCGGCATGCGGTTGCTCTTTCCCAGCGCCCTTCCCAGGCCTTCGATCGGGAAGGGAGTGTATCCATCCATCAGGCGATAACCCTTCCCGTAGGCTTGCTCCGCCGCGTGCATGAGCTCCTCGGGTGTCCCGAACTCAGCAGCCAAGCCATAAACCCAGTTATCAGTCATAGCACGTTGGCTTTTTGCGGCTCAGCCACCAGCTCGCGGGTTTCGGACATTGAAATCATTGGTAGAAAGCGAACGAAGAGAAAGAGGAGAGTCAGGAACAGGCCGACACTGCCAAAGAGCACCGCCCAATCCCAGATCGTGGGGTAAAACATTCCCCAGGCTGAGGGCATGAAGTCACGGTGCAGACTCGTGATCACAATGACAAACCGCTCCACCCACATTCCGACATTGATGAACAAGGCAACGATAAAGAGCGTCAATGGATTCCTACGGATCCGAGCCGACCAGAGCGCCTGCGGGACAAGCACATTACAAACCATCAGCCCCCAAAAAACCCAGCCATAGGGACCAAACGCGCGGTTCTGCATCATGTAAGCCTCAAAAATGTCGCCGCTGTACCAGGACATGTAAGCTTCAATGATATAGCCATAGGTAACCATCAGGCCGGTGACGAGCATAACATTCGCCATGTTATTCAGGTAACGCTCGGTGATGACATTCTCGAGATGATAGAGTTTGCGCACCGGGATCACGATGTTGAGGACCATGGCAAAGCCGGAGTAAATCGCTCCCGCGACAAAGTAGGGAGCAAAGATCGTCGAGTGCCAGCCCGGTACGATCGCGACGGCAAAGTCGAAGCTGACTACGCTGTGCACCGAGAGAACAAGCGGCGTAGCCAGGCCAGCCAGGAGAAGGTAGGCAATCTGCTGCCGCTGCCAATGGGCGGCCGAGTTACGCCAGCCGAGCGCGAGGATGCCATAGAACTTCTTTTGCCAGAGCTTTCTCGCCCGATCCCTCAGCGTCGCCACATCAGGGACCAGCCCGAGATACCAGAAAAGAAGTGAGACGATAAAGTAAGTGCCGACCGCGAAGACATCCCAAACCAGCGGACTACGGAATTGAGGCCAGAGTCCCATCGTGTCCGGATAGGGAAAGAGATAATAGAAGAGCCACGGACGCCCGAGGTGAATAAGTGGCATGAGACCAGCACAAGCGACCGCGAAAAGTGTCATGGCTTCGGCAAAACGGTTGATTGCTGTCCGCCAGTGCTGAAACATCAGAAGCAGGATCGCAGAGATGAAAGTCCCGGCATGACCGATTCCGACCCACCAGACGAAGTTTACGATCGCGAAACCCCAGGCCACGGGGATGTTGATCCCAAAGACTCCCACTCCGCGAATCAGGAGCCAGGAGAGCGCCAGGAAAAACACCATGAGCAACCCGAAAGCGACGACAAAGCCGATCCACCAGGTCGCAGGTTGCCTGTTGCGAAGAACGATCGAGCCAATCGTCTCGTTGACCTTCTCGTAAGTCTGACCCGGGGCGAGCAGGTTGCTTGGATAACCCAACTTCGAGAGCCTGGTGTCCTTGACTGCTTCAGGCGGGATCGTCTCCCATTGCTTTCCGGAGTCGTTCATGCCTTCAGGTGCGGATTCGGATTGCGCAGTCTCGCGGAGTAACTCGTGCGCGGCCGTGTGTTCAGCTCGGCCAGCATTCCGTAGTCAAGTGGATGGGTTTTCCATTGCGAAATCCGGCTTTTCGGATCGTGGATGTCGCCGAAAATAATGGCTTCGGACGGACAGACCTGGGCGCAGGCCGGAATGATTTCTCCATCGCGAATCTTGCGCCGCGCAAGTTCCGCCGTGATCCGGGCGGAGTTGATCCGTTGCAGGCAGTAAGTGCACTTTTCCATCACTCCACGACAGCGCACGGTCACGTCCGGGTTCTTGACGAGCTTTTCACTGGGAGAGAGCGCGCCGTTGTATTCGAGAAAGTTGAAGCGCCGCACCTTGTACGGACAGTTATTAGAGCAATAGCGCGTTCCGACGCAGCGGTTATAAACCTGCAGGTTAAGTCCTTCGTTATCTGTGACCGTTGCCGCGACCGGACAGACCAGCTCACAAGGCGCATCCTGGCAATGCATGCAAGGAACCGGCTGGTGATGAAATTGTGGTTCGTCAGGCGACTCACTGAAGTAAGTGTCAACGCGAATCCAGTGCATCTCGCGACCGCGGCGCACCTGGTCTTTGCCCACAACCGGAATGTTATTCTCGGCCTGGCAGGCGATGGTGCAGGCGTTACAGCCGATGCAGGTGCCGAGATCGATCACCATTGCCCAGGCATAGCCTTTATTCTTGAACTGATCGGGGTAGTAGAGAGTTTCGTCGTGCTTCGGCACTTCCCGCATATCCTTTGCAAAGCGGGGATGACTAACGAACTCACTCAAAGTCCCGCCGCGATACATGTCGCGACCTTCGATCGTGAAGTGGTTCTGGGTGGTCGCGAAATCCTCGCGCTGCGCCACTTTTCTTACCGTCAGGCCAGAGTCCTGCCAGAGCGCGCCGGAAGTGCGGAGGAGATAGGCGTTGTAGCCCTTATCCGTGCCGACGCGACCGGCTTCCTTTCGGCCATAGCCAAGTTGCAGCGTGACGCTGTTCTCCGCCTGCCCTGGCAAGATCCAGATCGGCGCGCGGAGTTTTCGATCTTTATAAGTGAGTTCAATATAATCGCCGTTCTCAAGCTTCTCGCGCCGGGCGAGCGCTGGACTAACGAGTGCAGCATTATCCCAAGTGATCTTTGAAAACGGATGCGGCAGTTCCTGCAGCCAACTATTGTTGACATAACGACCGTCGAGCATGTTCGGATCGGCACGGAAGAGAATCTCCAGGCCAACCGGAGCCGCAGCCGAAGGAGTTGCGCGAGCGGGCAGAGCGTTCGACCCCGCTGGGAGATTGCCACCGGGAGTGACGCCATCGCTCAGAGCTTTGGTCCATTGCGCATCGAAAGTGCCACCCAAGGTTGTACCCTGATGGGTTGAACGGACGATCTCGTAACCGCTGCGGACCGGCTGCTGAGTAAAAACCTCGAGCAACTCGTGCGCAGAAACACCTTCGTAGAGCGGCGCAATGAGCGGCTGCAGGATCGTGAGCGACCCGTCAGTCCCGCGAGCGTCGCTCCAGTTCTCGAGGAAATGGGTCGCCGCGACCTGCCAATCGCAGAGCCGCGAAGTTTCGTTCACGTGCAAGGTATGATGCACTCGAAGTTTCACCTTTCGCAGCGCGCCGGTGAAATCGAGGTCGACCGGCGCGTCGTAAACTGGATTGCCGCCGAGGATCACGAGCAGATCGATGGCGCCGCTCTGCATCTCCCGCACCAGCTCAGTTAGCGATGCGAGTTGATTGACCGGATTGACCGCGGCAGCGGCGTGTTCGGAGACTGTGACTCCCAAGTTGCCTAAGGATGCGTTGATTTGCCTAACGAGAGCGTGCACTTCAGGCGGCTGCGTTTCCCCTGCCACCACGATACCGGCTCCGGCGTTGGCGAGGAGATCCTCCGTGGCGGCGTCGAGCCATTCGCGAGCCGACTCGGGAACAACTTCCGTCCTGGCCCCGCTCGGTCCAATCAACGCCGCCAGCGCGGCGGCGAGCGCCGGAATCGCGCGCGCCGCGATCGGCAAACGATGATCGGCATTTGAGCCAGTGATTGTCGGCGTTGGTTCGGCGGCGTAGAAGCGGCTCATGGTGGCGCCCTGCGGCTGATCGACCCGCCGGTTTTTCGCGAAGTCTCGCGCATGTCGAAGCGCGGCCGGATGGAGGTAGAGGAAATCGGAATCAAGGGCGACGATCACTTTCGCCCTCGAGAAATCGTAGAGTGTCTCGCCGCCGAAAACGCCGCCGGCGCGGGATTCGCGAACGGCATCGCGGGTGAGCGGTTCCCATTGATGCCAGCGGGCGCCCGGAAATTTTTGCCCGATTGCCTGCATCTGAGCGGCCAACGTCGGTGAAGTGGTGGTTTGCGTGAGGAAGCGAATGCGGGCGCCTCCACCTGCCTGCTGGCTGCGCAGCGCTTCGTTCAGGCGCTCGACAAATTCGCCCCAGGTTCCCCCGGAAAGTCCGTTCGTTAGGATCTTAGCCCGGTCGGGATCGTAGAGATCGAGCAAGTCAGCCTGCGCCCAGATCGTGGTCGCGCCGAGGCTGCCGGGATGATCGGGATTGCCCTCGATTTTCGTTGGCCGCCCTTCGTTGCTCGTCGCGATGATGCCCTGGGCGTAGCCGCCGAAAGTCGTGGCGCTCGCAAAGTAGAGCGGCTTGCCTGGGACGACGCGCTCCGGCTGATTCACGTACGGAACAATTTTCTCGATGCTTTGTTTGGTGCAGGCGCCGAGGCCGGCGAGCGCGAGGGAGGCTCCCATCAGGCGCAGGAAATCGCGCCGATGAAGCTCGTTTGTCCACTCAGATGCGCCGCGCGGAAATTCCCGATGAAGCCAATCCTCGAACCCCGGGGTTGCCGCGAGCTCCTCCAGACTGCGCCAATATTTCGGCCGTTCCGTGCTCATCGATGGCAGACGGAGCAGTTCGTTAGGCGCCCGCTCGTGTCGATCTGGTTTTGGCGCGCGAGCAACTTGCCTTGCGCGAGCTGATCGGGCGGCGGCTTCCAATGGAGGTTAAAAATTTCCGAGCGCGGCCGGACATATTTCTCCGGAGCCCGATGACACTCGAGGCACCATTTCATGTAGAGCGATTGGGTGCGCCAGGTCAGCGGCATTTCGTCGAGTTGTCCGTGGCAGGTGGAACAGCCGATTCCTTTCGAGATGTGAATGCTGTGGTTGAAATAGACGAAGTCAGGCAGGTCGTTCACGCGATTCCATTTGATTGGCGTATTCGTCACGAGGCTCGCGCGAACCGGCGCGAGGATCGGCGCTTCGGTCCAGAGCTGGGAATGGCAGGTCATGCAAATGTGCGTATCCGGAATGCCGGCAAAGGCTGATTTCTCCACCGAGGTGTGGCAGTAGCGGCAATCGATTCCGTCATCGCCGACGTGATGTTTGTGACTGAAAGGAACCGGCTGTTCCAGCGGCACATCGACATAGGTCGTGTAGGGCGACCAAAAGATCGCGTAAGTGGTCGCGCCGATCGCAGTGACCAATACCACCACGCCAACGATGATGACTTTCGAGTAAACGTTGGCGGAGCGGGAAAAAATCTGGGCCATAAAGCGCGGTCCTACCCAGCCTGCTGCGCGCGCCCAAAACTAAGTTGCGGCCCGACGTCCCAGGGAGACGCCAAGTGCGCGATCACCAACGAGCCTAACGAGAGCCGCGGACTGCGCGGTTTCTCTTGCGGGCGCGGCGTGATTTTCTTCTCCCTCGCGAAACTCAGCTCCATCGGATTCCGAGAGCGGCTGGCGAACCACTCTTGAGCTTAATCGCCGCCGAGAATGGAAAAGGATGCTGTCATTTTAGTCAGCGTTTTCGGGCATCCGCCGCGGCGCCCGGCGCCTCCGAGAGCACCTGCGCAGTGTTCACCAGTCCGACATGGGTGAAAGCCTGCGGGAAATTCCCCAGCATCCGTTTCGCTTCCGGATCGTATTCCTCAGAGAGCAATCCGACGTCGTTGCGCAAATCGAGCAACTTTTCAAAAAGCACACGCGCATCCTTTTTGCGCCCGGTGAGATGATAGCAATCCGCCAGCCAAAAGGAGCAGGGCAGGAAGACGCCTTCCGAGCCGGGCAAACCGTCAACGTTATTTTCTTCCGGCCGATAACGCAGGACGAAGCCGTTCCAGAGCAAATCCCGCTCGACGGCTTCGATTGTGCCACGGACTCGCGCGTCGTCCGCCGGGAGAAAGCCGACGAGCGGCAGCATGAGAATGCTCGCATCCATCGCATCGGAACCGTAGTGCTGGGTGAAGGCGTTTTTCTTTTTGTTGAAGCCGCGTCTGCAAACCTGCCGGTGAATCTGGTCACGCAATTTCCGCCAGCGCTCGAGGCTGCTGTTCGCCGCGCAGTTGCATTGTTCGACCAGTCGCACCGCACGATCGAACGCGAGCCACGCCATCACTTTCGAATGCGTAAATTGCTGGCGAGGTCCCCGCACCTCCCAGATGCCTTCATCGGGTTTATCCCATTTCGTCTCGAGAAAATGGAGGAGCGCGACCTGCAACCGCCAGTCCGCATCGCTCGATTGCAGGCCGGCGCGCTGCGCCTGATACATCGCGTCCATCACCTCCCCGTACACGTCGAGCTGGAATTGCTGCGAGGCCGCGTTCCCGACCCGCACCGGCCGTGAATCGGCGTAGCCGCGCAACCACGGCAGTTCATACTCCTGGAGTCGC